>CBIMKI010000068.1:0-12645 GCA_966244395.1 uncultured Sphingobium sp.
AAGAGATGGGCGACCGCCTTCCCGTGCCTGACGATATAGGGAATGATGTCGTGACCGAAATCGCGCTTGCTGTCCGGCGTGTCGGCATCGCGGCGGAGCTGGTCGAACAGGAAATCGGTGTTGAAGACGTAGATGCCCATGGAGGCGAGCGCGATGTCGGGCTTTCCGGGCATGGCGGGCGGGTTCTTCGGCTTCTCCAAAAATTCGGTGATCCGGCCCGTCTCGTCGACATGCATGACACCGAAGGCCGTCGCCTGCACGCGCGGCACTTCCAGGCAGCCCACCGTCACGTCCGCACCATCGCGGACATGCTGCTGGAGCATCAGCTCATAGTCCATCTTGTAGATGTGATCGCCGGCCAGGATGACGATATATCTGGGCGCATGCGCGGCGATGATGTCGATATTCTGGTAGACCGCGTCGGCCGTGCCTTCATACCAGTGAAACTCGTCGATGCGCTGCGAAGCGGGCAATATGTCGAAGCTCTCGTTGCGCTCGGGGCGCATGAAATTCCAGGCGCGCTGCATGTGGCGGATGAGCGAATGCGCCTTGTATTGCGTCGCGACGCCGATGCGGCGGATGCCCGAATTGATGGCATTGGAAAGCGCGAAATCGACGATGCGCGACATGCCGCCGAAGTAGACGGCCGGCTTGGCGCGATTGTCGGTCAGCTCCATGAGGCGGCTGCCGCGCCCGCCGGCCAGCACATAGGCCATGGCGTCGCGCGCCAGTGGCTGGAATCGTCTGTCAACACCCGTCACGACACCTGTCCTCTTCCTTCCGGCGCTCCGTCCGCCACGCCGCCTGTTCAGCCTTCATATTCCAGCATGATGGTCGCGAGCGGCGGCAAGGTGAGTACCGCTCCCCCATCCCGCGCGATCACTTGCCCCATATTGCCCACACCGCTGCCGCCATAGACGCTCGCGTCGCTGTTGAGCACTTCCTTCCACGATCCGTCATGCCGCAAGGGGACGAAATAGTTCCCGCGCTGCCAGGGCGTCATGTTGGATATGACCGCCACCGGGGGTGCGCCCGGCGCGCGGCGCATCCAGGCGAAGACGCTGTTGGCGGCATCGTCCACGATCAGCCAT
The DNA here is from genome assembly GCA_966244395.1 of uncultured Sphingobium sp. Taxonomy (GTDB): domain Bacteria; phylum Pseudomonadota; class Alphaproteobacteria; order Sphingomonadales; family Sphingomonadaceae; genus Sphingobium. The sequence goes on from CBIMKI010000068.1 coordinate 1,092, forward strand.
TCGAAACCCTCCGCCTCGCAATCGCGCTGGTGGAGCGCGGGCAGCGCGCGGTAGAGCCGGTTGAGATCCCGCACCAGATTGCGCACGCCCTCATGGGCCGGCGCGCCCCGCAGATCCCAGTCGAGCGCGCGCCCCTCGCTCCACTCGCGCCGCTGCGCGAACTCCTGCCCCATGAACAGGAGCTTCTTGCCGGGATAGCCCCACATGAGGGCATAATAAGCGCGCAGATTGGCGAACTTCTGCCAATCGTCCCCGCTCATCTTGTTCAGCAGCGACCCCTTGCCGTGCACGACCTCGTCATGGCTCAAGGGCAGCACGAAATTCTCGGCAAAGGCGTACATGAGGCCGAAGGTGATCTCGTCATGATGGTGGCGCCGGTGGACGGGCTCGCGGCTCATATATTTGAGCGTGTCGTGCATGAAGCCCATGTTCCACTTGAAGCCGAAGCCCAGCCCGCCTTCATGCGCGGGCAGGCAGACGCCGGGCCAGGAAGTGGATTCCTCCGCCACCGTGACGACGCCATTATGGCTGCCGTAGAGCGCCTTGTTCATGGCGCGCAGGAAATCGACAGCCTCCCAATTCTCGCGCCCGCCCTCCCTGTTGGGAATCCACTCTCCCGCCTCTCGGCTGTAATCGCGGTAGAGCATGGAAGCGACGGCATCCACGCGCAGGCCATCGACATGGTACATCTCGGCCCAGAAGAGCGCGTTGTTGACCAGGAAGCTCGCGACCTCGCGCCGGCCGAAATTGTAGATGGCGGTGTTCCAGTCCGGGTGGAAGCCCAGGCGGGGGTCTTCATGCTCGTAGAGCGCGGTGCCGTCGAAGCGGGCAAGACCATGCGCATCAGTGGGAAAATGGGCCGGCACCCAGTCGATGAGCACGCTCACGCCCGCGCGATGCGCCCCGTCCACGAAGCGCGCGAAGCCGGCGGGATCGCCGAAACGGGAACTGGGCGCATAGAGGCCGGTCGTCTGATAGCCCCAGGAGGGATCATAGGGATGCTCGGAGACGGGCAGGAACTCGATATGGGTGAAGCCCAGATCGACGACATAGGGGATGAGGCGCTCCGCCATCTCGTCCCAATTGAGATACCAGCCCTCGCCATTGCGGTCCCATGAGCCGGGGTGGACCTCGTAGATGCTGATCGGCTCGCGGCGCGGATCGACGCCGGACCAGTGGGCGCGGTGGGCGCCGTCGCCCCATTCGTCGCTCTTGCCCGGCCGCGCCGTCAGCGATGCGGTCTTGGGCCGCAACTCGCTCGCAAAGGCGAAGGGATCGGCCTTCAAGGGCAGCGTCTCCCCGTCCGGCCCCACGATCTCATATTTATAGGCGCGCCACTCGCCGATGTCGGGAATGAAGATTTCCCACACGCCGATGTCGGCCCGGTTGCGCATCAGGTGGCGGCGTCCGTCCCAGTCGTTGAAGTCGCCCACCACCGAGACGCGCCGGGCATTGGGCGCCCAGACCGCGAAATGGACGCCGTCCGCGCCCTCATGATGGATGAGATGCGCGCCCATCTTGTCGAACAGGCGGAAATGCGCGCCCTGCGCAATGAGGAAATCGTCGACCGGCCCCAGCACCGGGCCGAAGCTGTAGGCATCCGTCACCCACCAGTCGCCATCCCCATTGGCGGCGCGGTAGCGGACCGGCCGGCGCGGGCCGGCGATGCGCCCCTCGAAAAGACCGCGCGCGTCGGCCTGTTCCAGCGCGCCGAGCGGCTCGCCCTCCAGGCTGTAGGCCTCGACCGTCTGCGCGCCGGGGACGATAGCGCGCGCGAAGCTCCCGCCAGGTCCCTCGTGGACCCCAAGAAGCGAGAAGGGATCGGCGTGAGTGCCCGCGAACAGTGCATCGATGGCCGACCTCGGTGGCTTCACATCACTCCCCAGATGTCGCGGGCATATTCGGAGATGGTCCGATCGGACGAGAACCACCCAACATTCGCAATGTTCCGCACCGCCGCCGCATTCCACCCCGCGCTGTCCGCCCAGCGCCGGTCGACCGAACGCTGCGCCGCCGCATAGCCCTCGAAATCGGCCGCGACCATGAACCAGTCATGATCGTAGAGACCGCCCATCAGCCCCGAATAACGGCTGGGATCATCGGGCGAGAACACGCCCGATGCAATGGCGTTCACCGCCTGCTGCAACTCCCGCGAACTCTCGATGAGCGCGCGCGGATCATAGCCGCCGGCGCGCTTTTCCGCGACCTCTTCGGCGGTGAGGCCGAAGATCACGATATTCTCCGCGCCGACATGATCCCTGATCTCGATATTGGCGCCATCGAGCGTGCCGATGGTGAGCGCGCCGTTCAAGGCGAACTTCATGTTGCCGGTGCCGGAAGCCTCCATGCCGGCCGTGGAAATCTGCTCGGAAAGGTCCGCGGCGGGAATGATCTTCTCCGCCAGGCTCACATTGTAGTTGGGCACGAACACGATCTTGAGCAGACCGCCCACCGAGGGATCGTTGTTCACGCGCCGGGCGATGTCGTTCGCCAGCTTTATGATGAGCTTGGCATTGTGATAGCTCGGCGCCGCCTTGCCGCCGAAGATCTTGACGCGCGGGGTCCAGTCCTTTTCCGGATGCGAGCGGATCTGGTCGTAGAGCGCGACGGCCTCGATCAGGTTGAGGAGCTGGCGCTTATATTCGTGGATGCGCTTGATCTGTACGTCGAACAAGGCGGCCGGATCGATGCGCATGCCCATGTGATGGCGCAGATGCGTGGCGAGCGCCTCCTTGTTGGCGCGCTTCACCGCCGCCAGCTTCTCGCCGAAGCCCGTGTCGGTCGCGAAGGCCGCGAGATCGGCGAGCTTCTCCGCATCGTCCATGAACGCGTCACCGATCGCCTCGCGGATGAGGCCGGTGAGGCCCGGATTGCACTCCAGCAGCCAGCGTCGGGGCGTGACGCCGTTGGTCTTGTTGTTGATCCGGCCGGGGTAGAGGCGGTGCAGATCGGCAAACACCGTCTGCTTCATCAGCTCGGTATGCAGCGCCGCCACGCCATTGACGCTGTGCGACCCGGCAAAGGCGAGATTGGCCATGCGCACGCGCCGCTCGCCGCTCTCGTCGATAAGACTGATGGCCGAGATGGCGGCATCGTCCATGACCTGCGCGGCGCGCGCCTCGCGCAGCACCATGGCGTTGATGGCGTAGATGATCTGCATGTGCCGGGGCAGCATCCGCTCGAACAGCGGCAGTGGCCAGCTCTCCAGCGCCTCGGGCAGCAACGTATGGTTGGTGTAACCGAAGGTGCGGCGGGTGAGGCCCCACGCTTCGGCCAGTTCCAGCTCGTGCACGTCCATGAGCAACCGCATCAGCTCGGCGACCGAGACGGCCGGATGGGTGTCGTTGAGCTGGATGGCGACCTTGTCCGGCAGGCTCTGGATGTCGCCATGATATTGCATGTGCCGGCGCACGATGTCCTGGATGGAGGCGGCGGAAAAGAAATATTCCTGCCGCAGCCGCAGCTCCTGCCCGGCCTGGTTCGAATCGGCCGGATAGAGCACGCGCACCAATGCCTCGGCCCGCACCTGCTCCTCCAGCGCGCCGACATGATCGCCGGCATTGAAGGCGTCGAGACGGATGGGGTCGGTCGGGAAGGCATTCCACAGGCGCAGCGTGTTGACGCGCTTGCCGCGCCAGCCGACCATCGGCGTGTCGACCGCCATGGCGATCACCTTCTCGGCCGGGCGCCACTCCACCCTTCCGTCATTGTCGCCCACCACCTCGCCGCCGAAGCCGATGCGATAGGCGCTCTCGCGGCGCTCGAACTCCCACGGATTGCCGTGGGCCAGCCAGCTCTCCGGCAGCTCCACCTGCCAGCCATCGTCCACGCGCTGGCGGAACATGCCGTTCACATAGCGGATGCCATAGCCATAAGCGGGGATGTCGAGCGTGGCGAGGCTCTCCATGAAGCAGGCGGCGAGCCGGCCCAGGCCGCCATTGCCGAGCGCGGCGTCCGGCTCGATCTCCTCGATCTCCGAAAGGTCGACGCCCAGCGATTCCAGTGCCTCGCGCACCTCCTGCGAGCGGCCCAGATTGGAGAGCGTATCGCGCAGCAGGCGCCCGATCAGAAACTCCATGCTGAGATAATAGACGCGCTTGGCGCCGGCGGCATGAGCGGCGCGGGACGAGTCCATCCAGCGCTCGATGATCTCGTCGCGCAGCGTGTAGATGGTGGCGGCCAGCCAGTCGTGCGGCAGTGCCGCCTTCTCGTCCTTGCCGATGCGGTGGACGAGCGCGTCGACGATCCGCCCCTTGAGGCCCCGCCCCTCAAGCCCCCGGCCGTCCGGCTCCCTGCGCAGCGTCCCTTCGTCCTGTGCCATGGCCAGCCCCTGTTCTGTTTCTCATCCTGTTTCGCCGCAGCGCAGAAACTCACCCGCGCCCCGGCGGAACGACGCGTGCCGCGTGCCTCGTCACCAGCATGCCCGGCATGGCCGCCCAATTGCAATGTCTCCCGCCGATATTTTGCTGCGCCGCAAAAATAAGTCGGGAGCGCGGCCTTCAGCGCTCGGAAAGATAATAACGGTCGCGCGCGGTCAGGTCATCGGCCAGTTCATAGACGATCGGCTGGCCGGTGGGGATTTCGAGCCCGGTGATGTCTTCGTCCGAAATGCCCGAGAGATGCTTGACCAGCGCCCGCAGCGAATTGCCGTGGGCGGAAATGAGCACGCGCTTGCCGGCCTTAAGCTCGGGCGCGATGCGGCGCTCCCAATAAGGCAGCACGCGCGCGATCGTATCCTTGAGGCTTTCGGCCGCGGGCACGGCGATGCCGGCATAGCGGCGGTCCCCGGAGAGATCGAACTGGCTGCCCGGCTCCAGTGGCGGGGGCGGCACGTCGAAGCTGCGGCGCCAGATCTTCACCTGTTCCTCGCCATGCTTGGCCGCCGTCTCCGCCTTGTCGAGGCCGGTCAGCCCGCCATAATGGCGCTCATTGAGATGCCAGTCCTTCTCGACCGGCAGCCACAGCCGCCCCATCGCCTCCAGCGCGATGTTGAGCGTCTTGATCGCGCGGGTCTGCACGCTGGCGAAGCACTGGTCGAAATCGAGGCCTTTCGCCGCCATCAGCTCGCCTGCCGCTTTGGCTTCCGCCGCACCTTTCTCGGTCACGTCGACGTCCCACCAGCCCGTGAAGCGATTCTCCAGGTTCCAGGCGGACTGGCCGTGGCGGATGAGGACGAGCGTGGGCATGGACTTTCAACTCCCGGCAAAATCTGCACCTGCGCGCCTGATAGCGCGATTCGGGCCGGGCGCAATGGATGGGCGCGGGGCCACCCTGTTCTTCGCGCAGGTCTTCCGCGCAGGCGGAGTCCAGCCTCTCGGGGAAGACCGCATGCGTCGGCGCGGGAACATGAGCGAGGCAATGGCGCACGCCCCACCGCTTGCCCAAACCGGCCGGCAGGCGCTATTCGCCCCCAGACAGCCAAGGAGAGCGAAGCATGGCAATCACCCGGACAGTCCACATCCATGACGGCCCCGGCGGCCCGTTCGAATCGATGTTCGTGGGCGACACGAGCGCCGGCCCACAACCGGGCATGCTGCTCTTCCCCAATTTCTTCGGCACCAAGGAATGGGATTTCGCCAAGGCCGAAGAGATGGCCGCGCTGGGCTACAAGGTGCTGGTCGTGGACTATTACGGCCAGGGCAAGCGCGGCCATGACATGGAATCATCGGGCCATCTGCTGCACGATTTCATGGCGGACCGCGCGGTGGTGAAAGGCCGGGTGCTGGATGCGCTGGCGGAACTGAAGGCGCTGCCCGGCGTGGATGCGGCGCGCTGCGTGGCCATCGGCTTTTGCGCGGGCGGCAAATGCGTGCTCGACCTTGCCCGCGCCGGCGGCGAGATCAAGGCCGGCGTCTCGTTCCACGGCGTCTATGACGCGCCGCCCTTCCCCAATGCCGCCATCACGGCCAGCCTGCTCATCTGCGACGGCTGGAACGACCAGCTTTGCCCGCCGGAGAAGAAAACCGCGCTGTGCGACGAGCTGACGGCGTCGGGCGTCGACTTCCAGTTCATCAGCTATGGCCACACCGGCCATGCCTTCACGGCGGACAATGTGCCGCTCAACCCGGAGAAGAGCTTCGGCTTCGAGCCGCGAACCAATCGCCGCAGCTGGAAGGCGGCGACGGATTTCCTCGCGGAAGTCGTCGGCTAGCGCATTTTCAAGTCAGACCGCCTGCGCCCGGTCAGATGTCCCCGATCATCTCCGCGAGCGTCGAGAGGCAATCGCGGCCGAGCTGTATCGAGCGCTCGGGGCTCCAGCCCTGCACCGGGTCTGGCAGGTCGTCATTGTCCTTGAACGGCATTTCCAGCGTCATGGCGACCGCCCCGTAGCGTTCCGCGATCTGCGCAGTCGCCATGGAGAGATTGGCTCGGCCCGGCGGCGAAACCGCATAGCCCAGGCGGGTCTGGAAATCGGGCGTGCGAATGGCCAGCGTATCGCGATAGCGCTCGAAACGGGCGAGCTGCTCGGGCGCGATGGAGGGAATGCCCTCGAAACCGGCGAGGAATACGGCGGGAATCGCCTCATCCCCATGCACGTCCATAAAGAAGGCGACGCCGGTCTCGTCCATGCGATTGCGCACGCAGAGCACTTCGGGCGAGCGCTCGGGGCTGGGCGCATGCCATTCCCGATTGAGATTGACGCCTGCCGAATTGGTTCGCAAATGGCCACGAAACGAGCCATCCGGGTTCATGTTCGGCACGATATGGAAGCGGCAGGCGGACAGCAGGGTGCGGGCATGGGGATTGGCGGCATCGGTCAGCATGTCGATGGCGCCTTCCATCCACCACTCCGCCATGCTCTCGCCGGGATGCTGGCGCGCGATCAGCCAGACCGGCTTCTCCCCCGTGCCCATCTCCAGGCAATCGATCGGCCGCCCGTCCAGCGTGGTGCCGAGCTGGCGCAGCATGACGCCGGGGCAGGCGGCAGCCTGCGCCAGCAGGTCGAAATGACGCTCCAGCGAGTAAGGCGCGAAATAAGCGAACCATGCCGCGTCCGTCCCGAGCCGATAGTCGATGGTGAGCGTGCCGCCCTCCTCGCTTGCATCATAGCGGCAGGGCACGCGCTCCCAGCGCTCGCGATCTTCCGAAACGCAGGCGGCATAGCCCGGCCAGCCGTCCGGATAGGCGGCCGCGGCAAGCCCGGTGATGCGCAGCGTGACGGCCGTGCCGGCCGGCGCCGCCACGCGGAAGTGGAACCATTGGAAGAAATCGCTCTGATGGTCCTTGCGGATGGCGAGCGTAGCCTGCGTGCCCGCGATGGATTGCACGACGATGTTGCCGCTGTCGAAAAGCGCGTTGATGAGCATGGCAGCGAAAATTCCTTATGGAACGTGGACGGTCGCGCCGGAGACGCCGGGAAAGTCCTTGAACAGCGCATCGGCGAGCTTGCCGGCGGCCATGCCGGGCTGGGCGGCGGGCGAGCCTTGCTTGGCGGCGGTCTCGGCCCGACCCTCCCAGATCGCGGTGCCGTCGCCCGTCCGGCGGATCTGGACGCGAAGCTGCGTCACCACCATCGGCTTGGGCCGGCCGGAAAGATTGATGCCGACCCCGACACCCAGGCCGCTGCCAAAGCTGCCGGTCGAGCCGCCGACGCCCACCGACACGGGCGAGCGCCGCTCGGCGGTGGGCTGCACGATCTGGCTGCGCACGTCCACCACGGCCTCGAACGCCGCGCCGGGCGCGCCGCGATCCAGCACCTGATAGCCGACGCGGGTCAGGGCAGCCGACACCGCATTGGCGCTGGGGCGGAATGCGAGACTCGACGGGTCGCCAGCCTCGCGCGCCACGATGCTGATCGTACCGGACCGTGCGACCGCATCGTTATGGAAGCGCGTCACATCGACGCCGGACAAGGCGGTGGCGCATCCGCCCAGGGCCATGGCCGCCAGCGCGGCCGCCAGCCGGCCGCCTGCCCGCGCTCTCCAGTTTCGCCGTTCCATGGCCTTCAAACTCCGCTTGCCTCGCCGGGTTGCGCAGGGCCGCCCGTTTCCCGCTTCTACATCTTGTCTCCGCCCCCTGCACCCCCGATGAATGCCCGGCGCGCGGCCATTTTTTTGTCGGGCGGCGGCGAGCCCTCCCTTGACTTTCGCGGACGACACCCATAGAGGCGCGGCTTCGATTTTCCGACACAAACTCAATATTTGGACGCCCGATCATGAAGATCCGCAACAGCCTCAAGTCGCTCAAGGGCCGGCATCGCGACAACCGCGTGATTCGTCGCCGCGGGCGCACCTACGTCATCAACAAGACGAATCGCCGCTTCAAGGCCCGCCAGGGCTGAAGCCGCGCGCGGGCCACTGGCTCGCCCTGCCAGATAGAACGCCCGGTCAGCCTCTGGCCGGGCGTTTTTGCCGTGTCTCGCCACCAGACGAAATGATTGGGTCCGCTCGGACATTGCGCCGCCCCGCGTCGGGGACCATGCTCTCCTGAAACAAGAGCCAATCGGAGAGGCAGATGAACCGTTTCGAGCAAGCCGTCCATGACTGCATGAAGCCCACGCAGGCGCTCTACGAGCGGACCACAGACCCGCTCCACAAGGCGATCCTCCTCAACTTCTGGCGCCATGTGCATCTGGAGGGCGCGGGCCTCTACGATGCGATCTGCTCGGACGACATGATGGTCGAGCATCCCGTCTATCGCGTCACCTGGGGCGCGAACCCGGCGGTCATCGAGGGGCGCGAGGGCGTCAAAGCCTTCTACAACAGCGTGGGCGACGCGGTGCTCTGGAACTCGGACGATCTCATCTCCGTCGCCGACTGGGGCATTGCCGACGAACTCACCTTCAACATCCTCGCGCCCGGCTTCGTGCTGCAGGCGCTCGGCTATGGCGTGCCGGAGGCGGACAGCCATTATCATGTCGCCAGCCGCCAGGCCTTCATCTGGCCCTATGACGAGAAGGCGCGCCTCAAGGGCGAGACTCTGTACGAGGACAAGACGAGCCTGCGCTGGACCGAAGTGGACGAGAGCGAACTCATTACCGCCGCGCGCGTCAGGGAAATCCAGAAGGACCTGCTCGATGCGCTCCATTCCCGCTTCGGCGAGCGATTCTGGGTCTATGCGCCGGAGGGCGCGACGGCCTGACGGCGGCACCCCGGTTCAGCGCAGCTTGATCCGGTAGCGCAACGTCGCGCGGCCATTGGCCGGCACCTGCGTCTTGAGCACCCAGCCGCCCTCGCCGCGCTCCACGCCTTTGGGCCGGTTGGCCAGCTCATAAGGGACGATCAGCTCGACATTCACCGGATCGGGCCGGGCATTGCTGATGTCCGCGCGCCAGTCCTGCCTGTCGCCGGACTGCCGCTCGCGCGTCAACGTCCACTGCACGTCCGGGCTCTCACCGACCGCGATCTCGAATGTCTCGCCGATCGCCTTGTCCGCCACATCGTCCTGCGCGGCAAGCAAAGCTTCGCCCTGCGCCGTCTCGAACAAGGCGAGCGCGCCCGCCGGGAGCGGCAGGCCCAGGCCGCTTTGCGTGTCGTTCTTCGTGCGCAGCTTCAGCATCAGCGGCGCCGGGTCCACATCGCCGGCATCGACCCGGCCCTCATAGACGCGCTCGAAGCGGGCGGCGGGCTTGTCGATCATCGCCACCTGCTTCTGCGCCTGCGCCGCGACCGTGACCCGCTCGGGCACGCGATAGAGCTTGAGATCGCCCAGATCCTCCTGGACGGCGACCATCGCCACCGGGCTCGCCAGCATGGCCGATTCCCGCCGCATGCCTGTGACCACGATCGACTCGCATCCGTCGCAGTCCGCCATGGCCATCGGCGCGGGCGGCGGCGGGGGCGGCGGGGCATAGAGGCCCCAGCGCGGATGCGTGCTGGTGATGTCCATCGGCCAGCATTGCAGCGCGAGGCCACCCTGATTCGCGACAGGCAGCCGCGCCGCCGCTTCCCGGTTGGGCTGGCCCGCGACCACTTGCAGCCGCGCGTCCGGGAAGCTCTGCGCGCCGCCATTGGCAATGGTGAGCCAGGCGAAGAGCGAGGCGGTGCGCCCATCCTCGGCCATGCGCGCCACATAATTGGCCGACCAGTCGAAGCCCTGCGCCAGATAGCTGAGTGTAACCGTCACCTCGACTTCGCGCGCGCTGGTGGTGAGCACCGAGAGAGTGGGTCTGGCGGAGAGGTCGTCCGGCACGCCGTCGTAGAGCATCCGCTCCGGCAGGCCCGCGCAGCCCAGCGCCTCGAAGCCCTCCGGCGTCTGAAGCACCACGCCGCCCGTCGGCCCGGCACGGATGATCGCCTCCTGCTCGGTCACCTTGCCGGTCTTGAGGTTGGTGCGGCGCAGATGCACCGCGCGGCGCAGATAGGCATCGACCAGGCCCGCCGGGGAGATGAGCCGGGCATCGCGGTTCTTCTCCCGCACGCCCTCGGGCAGGCCCGAAACGATGGCGCTCTCCGGCAGCATGCCCTCGGCCACGCCCTCGAAGCGGATCACCGCTTCGCCCGCCGGGATGCGGATGCGCCGCGTCTCGCTGATGAGCGCATAGCCGCGCGGCCAGGCGGCGTTCATGGCGCCGCCGGCCCGATCGGGATCGCGATAGATGGTGACGGACACGTCGCTCACCGCGTCCGACACGACTGTGCCCGCCACGGCCGGCGCGGCGCCCGCGAGCAGCAAGGCAAGGACGGCGGCGCGGCGCATGGCCTCAATACCGCGAGTCGAACGTCACCGTGAGATCGCGCGTGCCGTTGGCAGGAACGGGCACCTGCCATTCCATGCGATCGGCCGAGACGCGCTCGCCCGGCAGGCTCTGCGCCTCGATGCGCACGTCGCCCCACAGGCCATCCTGCGCGAGGTCGACCGTCACCGCTTCGGCGCGCGCATTGCTGAGCGTGTAGCGCATGGTCGTGCGCCAGCGCGATGCACTCAGCCGCTCGCGCTTCTCCACCACCGTCTTCACCTTGACGTCGAAGGCCTCGCCGGTCTGCACGGACATGGAGGAGCCCATGGGCGTGTGGCCGATGCGGCTCTCGCCGATGAATTGCGGGTCGCCGCGCGCATCGCGCATATAGACGCGGATCGTGCCCGCCGGGAGCTGGTCGCCGAGGCCGCCCTGGCTGGAGGTGGAGAATTTGAGCGCGGTCACGGCGCTGCGCGGCGTATCGTTATTGGCCAGCCAGGCATTGGTGAAGAGATAGGCCTTGCGGGCGGGCGCGGCCTTCACGTCGAGGAAACTCACCTGCTTCTGCTGCGCGTTGGCAATGGTGGTGCGCTCGGCCAGCGGATAGAGATAATAATCGCCCAGCCGCTCGCGCGTGCCGCTCTCGGTGCCGGCCTCCTCGATGCCCGCCGTCGATCCGCGCGGCATGCGGATGCCGCCGCCCCGGTTCACCGTGCCGGCCACCAGCAGCGTCCTGGCGTTGGAGAAGGTCGTGCCGGTGTTGTTGGTGAGCGTGACCCAGCCCTGCATGTCGATGCGGCCCTGCCCTTCGTCGAACAGCGCCACATAATCGGCCGTCCAGCCCAGGCCCGGCGTCAGATAGGAAAGGCGCGTGGGCGTCTGCCCGGCGCGCGCCGCGTCAACCGTCACCGAAAGAGTCGGGCGGGCGCGCAGATT
>CBIMKI010000069.1:0-12549 GCA_966244395.1 uncultured Sphingobium sp.
TAGAGCTGGGGAATGGTGGGCCAGTCCGAATAGCTCTTGATGCCCTGGCGGACCTCCTGATCCTGCAGCACGTCGACGCTCTCGAAGGCAACGCCCAAGCGATCGAGGATAGCGCAGGCGCGGCTCGAAAAGCCGCATTGCGGAAAGAGCGGCGTGCCCTTCATGAACAGGACGACATCGGCGCCCTTCACGATATCATCGATGCGGGCATGAACGGGGTCAGTCATCGGAAAGCTCCTGGGTAGCGGACCGGCGCCCCTTGGCGCGGCCCTCCACATGCTATCAGTTGGGCACGGCGGTGGTCAGTTGCAAGGCATGGAGCACGCCGCCCATGCGCTCGCCAAGCGCGGCATAGACAGCGCGCTGCTGGGCAATGCGGCTCATGCCCCGGAAGCTCTCCGAGGTGACGCGCGCGGCATAATGGTCACCATCGCCCGCGAGGTCGGTAATCTCGACATGCGCATCGGGAATGGCAGCGCGGATCAGCGCCTCGATCTCTCCGGCCTGCATTGCCATGGCGTAAGGCCGGATCAGCTCTGCTGCATGAACTGGCGGCGGGCCTCGGCGGCCTTGTCGCTGAGCGCAGCGCGCACGCGAGCCTCGTCCATGTCGACGCCGGCCGAAACGAGATCACCGAACAGCTTGCGGATGACGTCCTCATCGCCCGCTTCCTCGAAATCAGCCTGAACCACTGCCTTGGCATAGGCTTCGGTCTCTTCCTTGGTCAGGTTCATGAGGCCGGCCGCCCACTCGCCCACGAGGCGATTGCGTCGCGCCGTGATACGAAAGGCAAGCTCCTCGTCCATCGCGAACTTGGCCTCGAACGCCTTCTCGCGATCCTCAAAACTCGTCATGGTCAAAGACCCCCAAAAATCACCGAATCTGCCTGCTACTTAGGCATGCCTCGGGCGCAAGGCAACGCGGCACGCGCAATTGTTTCGGGGCGATGGCGAGATGACGGGCGCGGTCGGACGGCTCCTCGCTCATGATCGCGCGGGCGTCGGTTTTAAAGCATCATCGACTATGGACAGCTGGGTGCCTGCCTTCGCAGGAGCACTGGTCTTTCTGGAGCGGCGGTAGGAGCCCTCGCGCCCCTTAGAACATGTCCCGATCAGATTGAATCGAGACATGCTCTATTTTCTTTTGTTTTCCGCATTTTCGTAAGTCGCCAGATGAAGCCATCTGACTTGAAAATGCTCTAGGCTGCAACGCTCGGGGAGAGCCAGGGGCGACGCTGGGCGTCGGCGGCCTCGAAGGTCGAGATGACGTCGCGGCGCTCCATGGTGAGGCCGATCTCGTCGAGCCCTCCCCTCAGGCAGGCCTTGCGGAACGGATCGATCTCGAAGGTGAAGCGGTCCTGGAACGGCGTCGTCACGGTCTGATGCTCAAGGTCGATGCTGATCGGATCGGTCTTCGCCACCTCGACGAGGCGGTCGACCGCCTCTTGCGGGAGGACAACGGTGAGAATGCCGTTCTTGAAGGCATTGCCCGAGAAGATGTCCGAGAAGCTCGGCGCGATGACAGCCTTCACGCCCATGTCGATGAGCGCCCAGGCGGCATGCTCGCGGCTCGACCCGCAGCCGAAATTGTCCCCCGCGACGATGATCGGCGCCCCGGCATAACGCGGATCGTCGAACAGATTGTCCGGGTCCTTGCGCAGGCCCTCGAACGCGCCCTTGCCCAGGCCCGAGCGACTGATGGTCTTGAGCCAGCGGGCGGGAATGATGATGTCGGTATCGACATTCTTCATGCCGAAGGGATAGGCACGCCCCTCGACGTGGTTCACAGCATCCATCTCGTCACCGTTCTTCCGATGTGCCGGACGCTCAGCGCGCCTTCACGACAACTTCGCCATTGGCGGCCTGACCAAGACCAAGAGCCATGCTGGCACTTGCGACCGCGCCCAAGACGAGGACCCAGAATATTTTCTTCATGTCGCGCGTTCCCTTTATTCCGCGACCATTAAGTCGCGGACATCGGCAAGTCGACCCTTAATTGCCGCCGCGGCAGCCATGGCGGGCGACACCAGATGGGTTCGCGCGCCGGGGCCCTGGCGGCCCATGAAGTTGCGATTGCTGGTGGAGGCGGAGCGCTCCCCGCTCGGCACCTTGTCCGGATTCATGCCAAGGCAGGCCGAACAGCCGGGCTCGCGCCATTCGAAGCCGGCCTCGATGAAGATGCGGTCCAGCCCTTCGGCCTCGGCCTGGCGCTTGACCAGGCCTGAGCCGGGGACGACCAGCGCCTGCTTGATACCCGCGGCTTTGCGGCGCCCCTTGAGCACGGCGGCCGCGGCGCGCAGATCCTCAATGCGACTGTTGGTGCAGCTGCCGATGAAGATATGCTCGACGGTCACGTCCTCCATGCGCTGGCCGGCATGCAGGCCCATATAATCGAGCGACTTGGCCGCCGCGACGCGCTTGGCCGGATCCTCGAAGCTCTCCGGATCCGGCACCGTGCCGGTGATGGCGACGACATCCTCGGGGCTGGTGCCCCAGGTGACGTTGGGCGCGATGTCGGCGGCATCGAATCGCACGGTCTGGTCGAACACGGCGCCTTCGTCGGTGACGAGCGTCTTCCAATATTCGAGCGCGGCGTCCCAGGCGGCGCCGGTCGGTGCCATGGGGCGGCCCCGGAGATAGTCGAAGGTCTTCTCATCGGGCGCGAACAGGCCCGAGCGCGCGCCGCCCTCGATCGCCATGTTGGCAACGGTCAGGCGCCCCTCGATGCTCATCGCGCGGAAGGTCGAACCGCGAAACTCCATGACATAGCCCGTGCCGCCGGCCGTCCCGATCCTACCGATAATGGCAAGGATCAGGTCCTTGGGCGTGACGCCATAGCCAAGCTCGCCCTCCACCTCGATGGCGAGGGTCTTCGATTTCTTGAGAAGCAGCGTCTGCGTAGCCAGCACATGCTCCACTTCGCTGGTGCCGATGCCGAAGGCCAGCGCGCCCAGCGCACCATGAGCGGCCGTGTGGCTGTCGCCGCAGACCAGGGTCGTGCCGGGCAATGTGAAGCCCTGCTCGGGGCCGACGACATGGACGATGCCCTGCTGAGGCGAGACCGCGTCGAAATATTTGATGCCGAAAGCAGGCGCGTTCGCCTCCAGCGCCGCGAGCTGCTGCGCGCTCTCCGGATCGGCGATGGGGATGCGCTGGCCCAGCGCGTCGAGACGCGGCGTGGTCGGCAGATTATGGTCGGGGACGGCCAGCGTCAGATCCGGGCGGCGCACCGTGCGGCCGGCAAGGCGAAGCCCTTCGAACGCCTGCGGGCTGGTCACTTCATGCACCAGATGGCGGTCGATATAGATGAGGCTCGTCCCGTCCGCCCGCGTCTCGACGACATGGGCGTCCCAGATCTTCTCATAGAGCGTCTTCGGCTTAACAGTCATGGGCGGCGGAAATAGGACAATTCTGCCGGTTCGCAAGACCTAATCGCCGAAACCCAGCCAAGCCGCTTCATCACTCCGGGTCGATCGGCCGGGCGAGGTCGGCCTCGATGGTCCGCGATGCGATGGCGAAATGGACCGAGGCCCAGAGATAGAAGCCGGCCGCCGTCGCCATGGCGAAGCCGAGCGCAACGCCCGGATCGACGCCGCGCGCGGCATAGTGATCGCTGAAGGCACCGAGCAGCAGTGGGCCAAGCCCGCCGGAGATGAGCGTGTAGATGACGCCGGTGAAGGCCGCGCCGGTCGCGCGCATGCGAGGCGCGAGCATGTTCTGGAAGGTGCCGGCCGTGGGGCCGAGATAGGTGAACTGGATGAGCGCGCAGAGCGCGACGAGGCAGACCAGCAGCGCGGGCTGATCGCGCGTGATCGCGAAGGCATAAAGCGGCGCGCTGATGAACAGGGTGACGGCCGGGAAGAGCGCATAGCCGCGCTTGTTGCCGCGCGCGGCCATGCGGTCCGAGATCCAGCCCGCGCCGAGCACGCTGATCGAGGCCGGCAGGCTCGCGACCAGACCGGCGACCATGCCGGCCTCCACCAGCGAGAAGCCGAAGCGGCGCGCCAGATAGGCCGCGAGGAAGCCGTTGAGGCCGAAGCCGACCATGCCGGCGATGGTCGAGCCAAGCAGCATGTGACGCATGGTGGGCCAGGTCCAGTAGCGGCGCAGCACGGTCATGAGCGAAGGAACCTCGCCGGTCTGCGCGCCGTCATGCTTGCCGCGCTCGGGCTCGGCGATGAGCAGCACGAGCAACACGGCGAGGATCAGGCCCGGCACGGCGGCGACGAAGAAGGCATAGCGCCAGCCATAGATCTGCGCGATGAGGGCGCCGCCCGATGCGCCCAGGAAGGCGCCGATGGGCGGCGCGAGCTGAAGCACGCCCATGACCGTGGCGCGCTTCTCGCGCGGGAAATAATCCGAGACGACGGATTGAGTGGACGGCAGGCCGATCGCCTCGCCCACGCCCACGCCGATGCGGGCCAGGATGAGCTGGCCGAGCGAGGCCGCCATGCCGCAGGCGGCCGTGGCGATGGACCAGAAGAAAGTGCCGATGGCGATGAGGCTGATGCGATGACGGCGCTCCGCCAGCCGGGCCACGAAGAGCCCCAGGCCCACGTTGAGCACGGCGAAGGCCAGGCCGTTGAGGACGCCGATCTCCGTGTCGCTCAGGCTGAACTCCGCCTTCAGCGGTTCGACCAGCACATTCATGATGATGCGATCGATGAAGCCCACCACGGCAATGGCCGCCAGCAACACGAGCGCGAGACGCGGACGATCCTTCGGGCTGAACATGCCCCCTCCCCTGACAATCTGTTTCTTCCCCGCGCTTGTTGCCCAGCGCCGGGCCAGTGGCAAGACGCTTCGGTCGAAAGCGCGCCGCATCACGGGCGCCGGGTCGACAAGCGGACGACAGGCTTCGACAGGGTTAAACGACAGCCGTGCCGCGGCGCAGGCGCTCATAGCATTCGCAGGCCTGCCGCTCGAGTTCGCCGCGATCAGTGATGGTCAGGGTGCCGCGCGTCTGGTCGATGGCGCCGGCAGCGCTCAGGCGGGAGCTTGCGTCGCTGATGGTGGCGAGGCGCAGGCCGAACAGGCCGGCGAGCGTGCGCTGCGTCAGCTCGAACTGATGGGTGCCGGTGCGGTCCTGCGCGCAGAGCAGCCAGGCCGCCATGCGCTGGCTCGCCGAATGCACGCTGGCGCAGATGACCTGACTGCGCAGGCGATTGAGGGCAAGGCGCACATTGTCCTGCACCATGTCGCGCACGGCCGGAAACGCCCCGAGCAAGGCCTCGAACTCGGCAATGGCGAGCCAGGAGGCCATGCCCGAAACCGTCACCACAGCCCGATAGCCCGCCAGCCGGTCGCCCAGAAAATATTCGATGCCGACCAGGGTTTCCGGCCCGATCGAGTTCTCCTCCACCGTGCGTCCGTCCTGAAGGCTGGCCTGAAGCGAAACGATGCCATTCAGCGGAAAGATGAGATAGATGAGCGGCGACCCCTGGGCATAGAGCACTTCGCCCGAATGGATCGGCTTGGTGAGAAGCCGCCCAGAAAGCCGGTTCCGCGCATCATCGGGCAGATTGCGGAGCACGCCGTTGCTCAGAATATCTGCATTCGCCTCTCGATCAGCCATGGACCGATTCCGCGCGGATGCCGTTGGGTCCCCTCCAAGAACTGCGGGCGTTAACCAAATATCCACTCCTGATATATACGGTATCGTATTTAGTAAGCCAGATGAACATCTGCATCGATGAGGAAGACCTATTTGTCGGATATAATTGCCTCTGCGCTGAAGTGAAGCAATGAGAAAAACGGCCGCTATAAGCGTCAATAAATGACGGGCCGGCCAGCGCGGCGCGACTTGTTTTCCGACCGATTGTCGAAACACTGCCACATCACGGGAATCCCACGCCCGTGTTGCATGAACCACGCATGCCCGGCCTGCACCGTCAGGTTTCCCGGCCGGCCGCCACGCCAGATCTTTCATCCTTCGGGTCGCCAATAACAGTCAGATCATTGGAACCGGCAAGACATTGCCACCCGGAGGGAAGAACCATGTCGACACAATCGTACGACCTTTCGCAGAGGCTGGAATTCTATGGCCTGAGCGCACGACATGACGCCGTGCTGGGCCGGATAAGCCGGCATGTGAGCCGGTTTGCCCCCGGCGCGCTCGGCAGATTCTATGAAAGGGTCGCCCGGACGCCCGAAGCCCGGCGGTTCTTTTCCACGCCCGACCAGATGCAACGCGCGCGCACCAAGCAGCTTGCCCATTGGCAAGCCCTGTTTTCCAACGACCTCGACGACGACTATATGGCGCGCGCGCAGCGCATCGGCGCCGTTCACGCGCAGATCAACCTCGATACCAAGCTCTATTTCGGAGCCTATGCGCAGATCCTGGGCGAACTGCTCGCCCAATCCTTCACGGGAAGCTGGCTGCGCTGGCTGCCCGGCGTAAGGCGCCGCACGGCCATGATGAGCCGCCTGGTCAAGGTGTCGCTGCTCGACATGGACGTCGCCGTGACAGCCATTTTCGAGACCAAGGAACAGCAGCAGAGAGACGTGATCGCCCAGGTGGGCGATGCGCTGGCGCAAGTGGCCCAGGGCCGGCTCTGCACCTCGATCAGCGATCTGCCGGAAGACTATGCTCAGCTTGCCGCCGACTTCGACAATGCCATGACCTCATTGCGGGAGATGATCGCGGCCGTCGCTTGCTCCTTCGACGCGATCCGCACCGGCACAGCGGAGATCAGCGACGCCTCGGACAATCTGGCGCGCCGCACCGAGCAGCAGGCCGCCTCACTGGAAGAAACGGCGGAGGCCATCCGCAGGCTGACCGGCGTGGTCCACGACACCGCCGCGCAGGCGAGCGGCGCGCGCGACGCCGCCAGCACCGCCAATGGCGACGCTGAATCGGGCGGACAGACCGTGCAGGGCGCCATTCACGCCATGAGCAGCATCGAGAAAAGCTCGAGCGAGATCGAGCAGATCGTGGATGTGATCGACGGCATTGCCTTCCAGACCAACCTGCTGGCGCTCAATGCCGGCGTGGAAGCGGCGCGCGCGGGCGATGCCGGCCAGGGTTTCGCCGTCGTCGCCAATGAAGTGCGCGCGCTCGCCCAGCGCTCGGCCGACGCTGCCAAGGACATCAAGGCGCTCATCACCCAGAGCACCGTCCAGGTGCGTGACGGCGTCCAACTCGTCGGCCAGACCGGCACCACCTTCGAGCATATCATCGACCGGGTGAAGCATGTCGCGGGGCAGGTGGTGCAGATCGCCGCCCAATCGACCGACCAGGCCGGCAGCATCGAGCAGGTCAATGTGGCGATACTGGATATGGACCGGATGACGCAGCAGAACGCCGCCATGGTGGAGCAGACTTCCGCCGCCGCGCGCAACCTCCTGCAACAGGCGGAAATCCTCTCCGAAATGGTCGGGAAGTTCGATTGCGGAAAGACGGGCGGACAGGCTCAGGCACCCGCATGGCGACAGGCCGCCGCATGAGGCGACCAGCGAAATTTCGCGCTTGCTGCCAGGCTGGCGAACGCTACATTTTCATCGCGGGCCGGGCATCCCAGGATACGCCGCCATATCCGGATCTGGTCCAACATCCATAATGCCTACCGGACGGGGCAGCGATTGCTGAAAGACGGGACATGTCTCAGATCACCAGGCACCTCGGAGACGATGGTGGAGAGGGCCACGAAATAAAGGTCATCCATCAGGATGACGGCACCGTCCTCCTGCTCTCGCACAATCCGGACACGGACGAGGTCCAGCGCATCGTTTTGCTCGAAAATCAGTGGCGTCTGCTGCTGCGCACGCTGCTCGAAGAGCATGGCAAGGAGAAATGCTGCTATTTCAAGGAGGACGGGAGCTGCGCCCCGTCACCGGAACAGTGCGACTGCTAGGACCAATCATCCTGCCTTGGATCGTCATTGCGAGCGACGCGGCCGCGCGCAATGACGCAGGAGAAGGATGCCGGTGCGACGCGCCTCTGCCTCGCACCGGCTCATGCGTCCGTCAGGCCGGCGCCAGCGCCACTTCGTAGCGCGCCGTGGTCTTGGCGGCGACTTCCTCCGCCGTCACGCCCGGCGCCAGTTCGACGAGGCGGAAGGGCGACTGATGATCGGGCCGCTGGAAGACGCAGATGTCGGTCACGATCATGTCGACCACGTTGCGGCCAGTGAGCGGCAGCGTGCAGGCCGGGATGAACTTGGGATCGCCGGTCTTGGCCGTGTGCTCCATGACCACGATGATCTTCTTGACGCCCGCGACGAGATCCATGGCGCCGCCCATGCCCTTTATCATCTTGCCCGGGATCATCCAGTTGGCGATGTCGCCCCCCTCGGACACTTCCATCGCACCGAGCACGGTGAGGTCGATATGGCCGCCGCGGATCATCGCGAAACTGTCCGACGAGGAAAAATAGACACTGCTCGGCAGTTCGCTGATCGTCTGCTTGCCGGCATTGATGAGATCGGGATCGACATCCTCGTCATAAGGGAACGGACCGATGCCGAGCATGCCGTTCTCGGACTGGAGCGTCACTTCCATGCCGGCGGGAATGTGATTGGCCACCAGCGTCGGAATGCCGATGCCCAGGTTCACATAGAAACCGTCCTTGAGTTCCTTCGCCGCGCGCGCGGCCATTTCATCGCGAGACCAGGGCATCAGTTCTTCTCCTCGGGCGGAACGCTCCACCTCTTGTCCATGGGAAACACATCGTCGAAGCCACCCTCGAGGGCACTTCCATAAACCGGATTGGGCAGCAGGAACCAGCCGCTGCCCCACATGCGCGCGGCCCAGCCGCTGGAAACCTCGCTGCGGCGGCCCTTCACGCTCATGCCCTCCTGATCGAACAGGCCGGTGAAGTCGCCGAGCTGATCGCCGGCCATGGCGATGACGCAATAGCGATCCGCGATCATGGCGCGGCGGCCGTCTTTATTCGCGCCGCCGGCATCATCGCCCTTGAGGAACAGCGTCTCCTTGTGGACAGCTTCGCCAAGGCCGGCGGCCTTGATGGCGGCGGCGGTCTGCGCGGCGTTCTGCGCCAGGCGATTGCTGTTGAAGACGACGCGCACGCCCATGCGGCGCAGCGCATTGAGAGCCGCGACCGCGCCGGGGATCGGCGCGACCTGCGCCGCGCCCGTCCGCTCCCATTGCGCCCAGACCGCCGCGTCGAAGGGCTTGCCGGTCGAAGCCTCATGCCACTCATAGCCAAGATTGGCGATCAGCGTCTCATCGACATCGAAGACGGCAGCCAGCGGCTTGTCGCCGCAGGGGACGAAGCTCGGCGCGTCGAGTGTCGAGTCCTGGGCCAGCACCACGCTGTCCTCCGGCCGTGTGGCGACCCGCGCCTGCGCATGGCCCACCAGCGCCTGGAAGACCGCAATGGAGAGCGCGGCCGCCTCGCCCGAGCCGTAGAGATACTGCATGGCCGGCGTCGGCCGGACCGGCAGCATGGGCGGCGCGGGCATGATAGCGCGGGCAGGCACGGAGGCCTGCGGCGCGGGAACGCGCGCGCATGCGCCGAGCGTCGCGGCCGCGAGCAGCGGCGCGAGCGCTCGGCTCAGCCGGGACGTCGTGCGCCCCCGCATGGTCAGGCGGCCTCGTGCGGCCTTGTCGTGCGGAACTCGATCTTCTTGTCATAGGGCGCGCCGATGACCATGCGCTTCACATAGATGCCGGGCAGGTGAATGCAGTCGGGATCGAGGCTGCCGGTCGGCACCACTTCCTCGACCTCCGCGATGCAGATCTTCGCGGCGGTGGCCATGGGCGCATTGAAGTTGCGCGCGGTCTTGCGGAAGATGAGGTTGCCGCTCTCGTCGGCCTTCCAGCCCTTGATGATGGCAATGTCGGCGAAGATGCCGCGCTCGAGGATATAATCCTCGCCGTCGAACTGCTTGACCTCCGTGCCCTGCGCCACCTGCGTGCCGACGCCGGTGCGGGTGTAGAAGCCCGCAATGCCTGCGCCGCCGGCCCGGCAACGCTCGGCCAGCGTGCCCTGCGGACAGAACTCGACCTCAAGCTCGCCGGCCAGATACTGCCGCTCGAACTCCTTGTTCTCGCCGACATAGGAGGAAATCATCTTTTTCACCTGCCGCGTGCGCAGCAGCTTGCCCAGCCCCTCGCCGTCGATGCCGGCATTGTTGGAGGCGATAGTGAGATCCTTGACGCCCGCATCCCGGATCGCGTCGATCAGCCGCTCGGGAATGCCGCACAGGCCAAAGCCGCCCGCGCAAATCTGCATGCCATCGAACAGCAAGCCGTCGAGCGCGGCCTTCGCATCGGGATAGAGCTTCTTCATCAACGACTCCCTGCACGGAATATGACGCCATGTTCGCAACGCCCATATGACCCCCATTCCCACCCGTCAAACCCGCACTTTTCGTTCGAGGTCAAAGAATATGGCGCTTTTCGGTGTTATGGAGGGTGGCGCGCAGAGCCGTTATGCACGCCCTCCGCGTCATTCCCGCGAACACGGGCATGACGCCGAGCGGCCGCTAGGGCCGTTCCAACGAAAAGGGCCGCCCCCTCGTGAGGGACGGCCCTTTGCCGACGGGACTAGACGCCCCGCCATTATATTTTCAAAGCTTGTCGATAGCGCCCTTGGCATCGCCCTTGAGCTTCTGGGCCTTGCCCTTAAGCTCCTGGGCCATACCGTCGGCCTTCGTGGCGGTGTCGTCGGTCGCATCGCCATAGGCCTGCTTGGCCTTGCCGGCGGCCTCGTTGGCGGTGCCCTTGATCTTGTCGATCATCTCACCCATCGCAAAAATCCTCCATCATCCTGTGGGGCGGCCGGAGCATCCGGCGCTTCGATGGAGAAAACGCGGGGGCCGGAGGCGAGTTCCCGGCAGCGCGGCGCGCGGGCCCTTGCTAGATGAGGCCGGCGAGCGGGCTGGAGGGGTCGGCATACATGCGCCGGCCCATGCGGCCCGAAAGATAGGCCATGCGCCCGGCTGCCACGGCGCTCTTCATGGCCGCCGCCATCAGCACGGGGTTCTTCGCCTCGGCGATGGCGGTGTTCATGAGGACGCCGGTGCAGCCCAGTTCCAGCGCCAGCGCGGCGTCCGACGCCGTGCCGACACCCGCGTCGACCAGCACGGGCAGCCTGGTGCCTTCCACGATGAGGCGGATGGTGACCTTGTTCTGGATGCCCAGGCCCGAACCGATCGGCGCGCCCAAAGGCATGATGGCGACGGCGCCCGCATCCTCGAGCTGCCGGGCGGCAATAGGATCGTCGACGCAATAGACCATGGGCTTGAAGCCCTCATTGGCCAGAATCTCGGTTGCGCGGATCGTCTCGACCATGTTGGGATAGAGCGTGCGCGCCTCGCCCAGCACTTCCAGCTTCACCAGGTCCCAGCCGCCCGCCTCGCGCGCGAGCCTCAATGTGCGGATCGCGTCCTCGGCCGTGAAGCAGCCGGCGGTGTTGGGGAGATAGGTGACCTTTTTCGGATCGATATAGTCGGTCAGCATCGGCGCCTTGGGATCGGACACATTGACCCGGCGCACGGCGACCGTGACGATCTCCGCGCCGCTCGCCTCGACGGCGGCGGCATTCTGCGCGAAATCCTTGTACTTGCCGGTTCCCACGATGAGGCGCGAGCGGAATGTGCGGCCCGCGACGTTCCAGCTATCGTCCGCGAGCGCCGCCGTGCCATCGCCGCCGCCCACGAAATGGACGATCTCCAACTCGTCGCCATCCTCGACGATGACGTCGCACAGGGTCGCGCGCGGCACGACCTCCAGATTGCGCTCCACCGCGACTCTCTGCGGATCGAGCCCGAGCTGGTTCGCGAGCTGGGCCAGGGTCAGCCCCTCGCGGATGCGCCGATGCTCGCCATTGACGAAGATCTCGATCGTGCCGTCCACGCTCATGGCTGTTCCGTTCACCTTTCGCTTTGAGAGCCGTCCCTGCGGCCATATAGGGGGCACAGCAAGGCTCGCAACCAAAAGGACAGAGGGACTGATGGCGTCGCCCCGGAAAATCTATGTCTTGAACGGCCCCAATCTCAACCTGCTCGGCACGCGCGAGCCGGAGATATACGGCTATGACACGCTCGACGACATCGCCGAGCGCATGGAGGACGAAGCGCGGCGCGCCAATGTCGAGATCGACTTCCGCCAGTCCAATCACGAAGGCCATCTGATCGACTGGCTGCACGAGGCCAATGCGGACGCGGCGCTCGCGGTGATCCTGAACGCGGGCGCCTTCACGCATACTTCGCTCGCGCTCTACGACGCGATCCGGTCGATCAGCGTGCCGGTCATCGAGGTGCATCTCTCCAACCCGGCGGCGCGCGAGGCCTATCGCCATCACAGCTATGTCGGCATGGCGGCCAAGGGCTCCATCGCGGGCTTCGGGCCGATGAGCTATATGCTGGCGCTGGAAGCCGCGCTCGAGCTGGACTGATGCGCGAAACATCAAGGGCTGTTGCCTTCTGGCGCGAAGGGCAATAGGCCCGGCCGCCAATTCCGAACGAGAACCGGGTCCATTCCAAGGGAAACAAATGGCCGATAAATCCGAAAATGGTGCGATGCAGGTCGATGTGAAGCTCGTGCGCGAGCTTGCCAAGATGCTCGACGCCACCAACCTCACCGA
>CBIMKI010000070.1:0-12526 GCA_966244395.1 uncultured Sphingobium sp.
CGGACATCTATCCCTTCGAGGCCGCGTTCCTCAGCCGCGTCGCCACGCGCATCATCAACGAGGTGAAGGGCATCAACCGCGTGGTCTACGACTATACCTCGAAGCCGCCCGGCACCATCGAGTGGGAGTGAGGGCGGCCGAGCGGGATTCGCCCATATGCAATGCCGCTTCGCTTCCCGGATCGCAATTCAAGGCATGACCGTCTCAGATTGAAGCCCTTGGCTCCATGGCGTGGCTGCGAGGGCGCTGCCCCTCCGAGGCCAGCGTCATGACGCTGTGTTCCCGTCTTCGCGCGGACACATCGTTTCAGCCAAGGGCGATCGCTCACGCTCCGGCAACCCGTCCCCGAACGCCGCTGTTCTTGCCGCCGGCCACCGCGCTCCAGAGCGAGAAGGCGGCCATGGACGCAATGGCCGCAAGCATCCCGCCCTCCGCCGTCGGCGCGCCCAAGATGCGCAGCACGATCGCCGCGAGGATCAGCATGCCCGGCGCGGCCAGCAGCCAGGCGGGGCGGGCCATGCCGTGCAGCCGCCGAGCATGCAGCATGAAGGCCGGGAAGAGCAATGTCAGCATTGCGCCCATGCCGAGGCTCGGCGGCAGCAACAAATGATAGAAGGCGTAAGCCGCGATCAGCGGGGCGAGGGCGCCGATAAAGGCGCCGCGCGGCGTCGTCCCGCGCGGATCGGTATAGCGGCTTTCATAGCTCGCCTGTACCGACTCGCCACAGGCCAGGACGCGCCGCCGCAGCAGGTCGCGATAGCCGCCCAGATGCGCGAGCATGAGCAGCCCGTTGAGCGCCAGCGCCGCCAGCGCGAGAGCGGCGCCCAGCGGTTCACGCTCGAGCATCGCCGCCCAATAGGCCGCGCAAACCGTGATCGGCATGGCCACGCAGAGGGCGAGGGGCACGAAGACGCCCGCCAGAATCAGTGCGCCCGCCACCATCTGCACCGCCATTGCCACCGCCAGCAAGCCGCTGTCCGCCAGCGCCGACATGAGCTGCGCCGCGAGCGGCGTCTGTCCCGGCGGCATGGCGTAGAGATGGAGGAAAAGATAATTGGCGCCGTTGACGAGCATCCAGGCGCCGAAGACGAGGCGGCCCGCGCGTGCGAGACGCGGCATGACCGCCTCCGGGCGCAGCGGGAACATTCGTTTGTAGTGACCGATATAGGCCAGGCAGGCCAGCAGGTTGCAGCCCAGCACTGCCCAGCCATAATATGCCGAGACCGAGTCCCAGCCCTGCAGGGGCACGTCCCAATACCAGACGCAGAACGAGACCGGCATGAGCGCCACCAGCGCAAGCGGCACATGGAAGCCCAGCAGGAGGCAGAGGCCCGCGGCCAGCTCCACGGCCTTCACCAGGTCGAACAGGCCGCTGTCGATGAGCGCCGCGATCAGCGCCTGGCTGAGCGGCTGGTTGCCCATCGGCTGAGGGAAGATCTGGAAGAAATGATTGAGCCCCGCCGGGACCAGCCATGCCCCGAAGACGAGGCGCACGAACCAGACGGCGTATTGCATGCCTGCCCTCCCGCAACCCCGGCCGCTGCGTGGCGGCGGGTCTTGTACGGGGAAGACTAGCGGCGCGCGCCGCCGGCGCAAGAGCGTCCCGGCGCGACTTTACGCCACGGGTAGCCCTATAATCCTCCGCAAGCAAAAAGGGCCCCGCATCGCCGCGGAGCCCCTCATGATTGCTTGAGCACGTCGGTCGCTTGGCCGATCAGGCCGCTTCCAGCTCGCTCTCGTCGGCGCCCTGCACCGGGCCCGAATCCTGGCCCTTGGCGGAGACGTCGCGGTCGACCAGCTCGATGATCGCCATCTGCACGGCGTCCGAAGCGCGGATACCGGCCTTCACGATGCGCGTGTAGCCGCCGTTGCGGTCGGCATAGCGGCTGGCCAGCACGTCGAACAGCTTGGTGAGCTGCGCGTCGTCGAGCAGCCGGGCGTGGGCGAGACGGCGATTGGAGAGGCCGCCGCGCTTGGCGAGCGTGATGAGCTTCTCGACATAAGGACGCAGCTCCTTCGCCTTGGGGAGCGTGGTCGTGATCTGCTCATGCTTGATGAGCGAGGCCGCCATGTTGCGGAACATCGCGGTGCGGTGACCCGCGCTCCGCTGCAGCTTGCGGCCGCCAATCCTGTGACGCATGTCTTCTTCCTTCGTTCGTTATGGGCCCGTGCGAGGTAACCCAGACCAGGCAGTGCTTGGGGTGACTGCCCGCAACCCTTGTTGGAGAACCGGGCCAAAGCATCGCTCCGGCCCGCACCCTCGCTTTAGCCGAGCAGTTCCTGCTCGAGCTTCTTGGCGATCTCCTCGATATTCTCCGGCGGCCAGCCGGGAATATCCATGCCGAGGCGCAGGCCCATCGAGGAAAGGACTTCCTTGATCTCGTTCAGGGACTTGCGGCCGAAGTTCGGCGTGCGGAGCATCTCGGCCTCGGTCTTCTGGACGAGGTCGCCGATGTAGATGATGTTGTCGTTCTTGAGGCAGTTCGCCGAACGGACCGACAGTTCCAGTTCGTCCACCTTCTTGAGCAGGTAGCGGTTGATCTGGTTGGTGTCGCCCTCGCCTTCCTCGGCGGCGGCGCCAGCGGCACCGGCGCTCGGGCCGGCGGCCGGCAGCGCATCCTCGAAGTGGACGAAGAGCTGGAGCTGGTCCTGCAGGATGCGCGCGGCATAAGCGACCGCGTCTTCCGGCGTCACCGTGCCGTCCGTCTCGACCGTCAGGTTGAGGCGGTCATAGTCCAGCTCCTGGCCGATACGGGCGTTCTCGACCTTGTAGGCCACCTGGCGCACCGGCGAATAGAGCGCATCGACCGGGATGAGTCCGATCGGCGCATCGGCCGGGCGGTTGTTGACGGCGGGCACATAGCCCTTGCCGGTGTTGGCGGTCAGCTCCATGTTGAAGCTCGCGCCCTCGTCCAGATGGCAGATGATGAGATCCGGGTTCATGACCTGGATGTCGCCCGAGACGGCGATGTCGCCGGCCTTGACCTCGGCCGGGCCGGTGGCGCTCAGCGAGAGGCGCTTGGGGCCCTCGCCTTCCATCCGCAGCGCGATCTGCTTCACATTGAGGACGATGTCCGTCACATCCTCACGGACACCCGCAAGGCTGGAGAACTCGTGCAGGACATTCTCGATCTTGATCGAGGTGACGGCCGCACCCTGGAGCGAGGAGAGCAGCACGCGACGCAGCGCATTGCCCAGCGTCAGACCGAAACCGCGCTCGAGCGGCTCGGCGACGAAGGTCGCGCGACGCTTGCCGTCACCGCCAGCCTTGATCTCCAGGCTGTTGGGCTTCTTCAATTCCTGCCAGTTCTTGATGTTGACAGTCATGTATTTCCCCTGGGTGTTTGGCGGAGGACCGGCTGGTCCGTGTGGGGTCCTGTCTTCCGCCGGGTAACTGGTGCAACGCTCGGGGCGGCCGTGAGTGCCGCCCTGGACGCAGGCTCGATCAGACGCGGCGACGCTTGGACGGCCGAACGCCGTTATGCGGAATCGGCGTCACGTCACGGATCGAGGTGATGGTGAAGCCCACCGCCTGCAACGCGCGCAGTGCCGATTCGCGGCCCGAACCCGGGCCCTTCACTTCGACCTCAAGCGTACGCACGCCGTGCTCGGCCGCCTTGCGGCCCGCATCCTCGGCGCAGACCTGCGCGGCATAGGGCGTCGACTTGCGGCTGCCCTTGAAGCCCATCATGCCAGCCGAGGACCAGCTGATCGCATTGCCCTGGGCGTCGGTGATGGTGACCATGGTGTTGTTGAAGCTGGCGTTCACATGCGCAACGCCGGCCGAGATGTTCTTGCGCTCGCGCCTGCGAAGCCGCTGGGGTTCCCGTGCCATATTCTGATATCCCTATCCGAAATCTGTTTGAGCCGGAGGCGGCGCGGTTCTCTGCGGCCGGCCTCCAACGAAGCGAAGAAGCGCTTACTTCTTCTTGCCGGCGATCGGCTTGGCCTTGCCCTTGCGGGTGCGCGCATTGGTGTGCGTGCGCTGGCCGCGGACCGGCAGGCCCTTGCGATGACGCAGGCCGCGATAGCAGGCCAGGTCCATCAGGCGCTTGATGTTCATCGCAGTGTTGCGACGAAGATCGCCCTCGACGGTATAGTCGGCGTCGATCGCTTCGCGAATCTGCAGGACTTCGGCGTCCGTCAGGTCCTGAACGCGCCGGCTGTGGTCGATGCCCAGCTTGTCGGCAATGGTCACGGCCGTCTTGGGGCCGATGCCGTGGATATAGGTCAGCGCGATGATAACGCGCTTGTTGGTCGGGATGTTGACGCCCGCAATACGTGCCATGTCGAAATCTACTCCTGCTCCACAGGGCGCCTTGGCGGGCGCCCTATCTCGTCGCTTCGATATCCAGGACGCAAAAAGGACGGCGGGCGCGCTCAGCGCTGCCGTTTGATCGCACGTCTCAGGATCGGCGGGCGTTACCGCGAGTCGACTGCCCTGTCAATCCAGAGGGGGCGAGATTCGCCCCGCGAGCCAACCTGGCTCAGTCTTCGGGATGGAAATCCCGATACCAGGCTGCGAACCGCCCGAGCCCCTCGGCCAGCATCACCCGAGGCTTGTAGCCGGTGAGCGCATGCAGCCTGGAGACATCTGCATAGGTCGCCGTGACGTCGCCGGGCTGCATGGGCCGCATGATCTTCGTCGCGCGGCGACCGAGCGCCGCTTCCAGCGTCTCGATCATGTCCATGAGGCCGACCGGATGGCTGTCGCCGATGTTGAGGATACGGTTGATGCCGCGCTCGGGCGCATGGTCGAGCGCGCCCACGATTCCGTCCACGATGTCGTCGACATAGGTGAAGTCGCGCGCCATCCTCCCCTCGCCATAGACCTCGATCGGCGTGCCGGCCATGATCTTCCGGGTGAAGCCGAAATAGGCCATGTCCGGCCGGCCCCAGGGTCCATAGACCGTGAAGAAGCGCAGGCCCGTCTGCGGGAAGCCGTAGAGCCGCGCGTATGATTCGCTCATCAGCTCGCAGGCGCGCTTGGTCGCGGCATAGAGCGAGACAGGGCGGTCGACCGGGTCGTCCTCGCGAAAGCCCACGCCGGTCAGCGGGCGGTCGCCATAGACCGAGCTGGATGAGGCATAGACGAGATGCTCGAAGCCCGGCGCATGGCGGCAGGCCTCCATCACCGAGAGATGGCCGGCGAGATTGGAGTGCTGATAGGCGAAGGGATTGTCGATGCTGTAGCGCACGCCGGCCTGGGCCGCGAGATGGACGACGCGCCGCACCCCATTGTCGCGCACCAGATTGGCCATCAGCGCCGCGTCGGCGATGTCGCCGCGCACGAAGGAGAAGCCCTCCAGCCCAGCGAAGGTCGCGAGGCGTGCCTCCTTCAGGGCCGGATCGTAATAATCGTTGACGATGTCGATGCCGATCACCCGCTCGCCGCGCGCGAGCAGGCGGTGGGCCGTCGCATGGCCAATGAAGCCTGCCGCGCCCGTGACGAGGACAGGCGCCTTCCCGCTCACCGGCCGACCCCGGTGTAGGTGAAGCCCGCTTCCTCGACCATGTCGCGCGGATAGATGTTGCGCAGGTCGATGAGCGTCGGCGTCTTGAGCAGCGCCTTGACGCGGCGGAGATCAAGCGCGCGAAAAGCGTCCCATTCGGTCACGATCACGAGCGCGTCGGCATCTTCCATCGCCTCATACGCATTGGCGCAATATTGCACGTCGGCCAGCACCTTGCGCGCCTGCTCCATGCCTTCCGGGTCATAAGCGCGGACGGTGGCACCGGCATCCTGCAGCGTCTGCACCACGGCGATGGCAGGCGAATCGCGCATGTCGTCCGTATTGGGCTTGAAGGTGAGACCGAGCACCGCGATCGTCTTGCCGCGCACCTCGCCGCCGCAGGCCTGGATGACCTTGCGTCCCATGGCGCGTTTGCGCTGATCGTTGACGGCCACCACCGCCTCCACGATGCGCTGCGGCGCCTCATAGTCCTGCGCGGTCTTGAGCAGCGCCAGCGTGTCCTTGGGGAAGCAGCTCCCACCGTAGCCGGGACCGGCATGGAGGAATTTGGCGCCAATGCGATTATCGAGGCCGATACCCCGTGCCACATCCTGCACGTCCGCGCCCACTTTCTCGCACAGGTCGGCGATCTCGTTGATGAAAGTGATCTTGGTCGCGAGGAAGGCATTGCCGGCATATTTGGTAAGCTCGGCGCCGCGCCGGCTCATCTCGATGAGCGGCGAGCGGCCGATGACCAGCGGGCGGTAGATCTGGCGCATGACCTCCAGCGCGCGCGGATCGCTGCCGCCGATCACGATGCGGTCGGGCCGCTTGAAGTCGTCGATCGCCGCGCCCTCGCGCAGAAATTCGGGGTTGGAGATGACAGCGAAATCGGCCTGCGGATTGGTCTGGCGGATGATGCGCTCCACCTCGTCGCCGGTGCCCACGGGCACGGTCGACTTGTCGACCACCACGGTGAAGCCGGTGATCGCCCCTGCGATCTCCTCGGCCGCGGCATGGACATAAGAGAGGTCGGCATGCCCATCGCCCCGCCGCGAAGGGGTGCCGACCGCGATGAAGACCGCGTCCGCGCCTGCGACTGCGCCGGCGACATCCGTGGTGAAGGAGAGCCGTCCGGCCGCGACATTGCTGGCGACGAGATGGTCGAGACCCGGTTCGAAGATCGGAATGCGGCCATCGAGCAGCGCGGCGATCTTGCTCTCGTCCTTGTCGACGCACACGACGTCATGCCCGAAGTCCGCGAAGCAGGCGCCCGAAACCAGGCCCACATAGCCCGAACCAATCATCGTGATCTTCATCGAACGGCACGCTCCATTCCGCGACTGCCCCGAGGTCGATGCCCCGTCCCTGTCAAGCGCCCATGCCTCCATTGAGCGCCCATGTCCATATCGGCGGGGCAGGCCGCCGGTCCATGGTCGCCGCCGGGACTGTTCCGGCGACAAGGCGATTCCAGCAGGGCTCCGCGCAGGCGCCACTGGCATGGTCCTCTTCTTCGAGATGGAGGAGTGGAACGGTCCGCCCCGAATTGCCGGCCATTGAACGGAAGCCGACCACAATGGCACCGATCTCCCTTGACGGGCGAACGGCCGGGCAAATATCGCCCCGGTAAGGAAGGGTAATTCTTTTTCCCTCATGCGCCGATGGCGGAGAAAGGTTCGGATCGCCGGACATCTCCCGGGGCCGTTCAAGGGGTGATCGCCACATGAACAAGGGGGATGATGTGCGCATGAGCGGAAAGTCGATTCTTTGACCAGCCTGTCTGCAAGCAAGCTTCGGGCATGGGCTCAGTCCGCCAGGGCACGCGGCCTGGACGTCCTCAGCAGCGGCTCGCTGCGCGGCAGGATCATGCGCAACACCGGCTGGCTGACCGTCAACTTCGCCTGCGGCTTAATCATTCGCCTCGGCTCCAGCCTGATCCTCACGCGCCTGCTCGATCCGAGCGCTTATGGCCTCATCTCCACGGTGATGGTCCTCATGGTCTTCGTGACCATGCTCTCGGACCTCGGCATCAGGACTCTCGTTCTGGCCGACGAGCGCGGCGACGATCCGGATTATCTGCGCCTGCTCTGGACCATGCAGGCGCTGCGCGGCTTCGTCATCGCCATTCTCGTAGCGATTGTCGCACTGCTGTGGATGGTCGCGCTCGACCGCCAATGGCTACCGCCCACGAGCAGCTATGCCCATCCGCTGCTGCCTCAGCTCACGCTGCTCATCAGCCTCACATTGATTATCGCGGGCTTCTACAGCCTCAACGAGTTCCGCCTCGCGCGCCATCTGGAAGGGGGTGCGATCGCGCGGATGAACATAATCAGCACCTTCATGACCACGGCGATCACGATTGCACTGGCCTATATGTTCCGGTCGGTCTGGGCCATTGCGCTCGGCATGGTGCTGGGCGGTTTCGTCCGGCTGGCGCTCAGCCACGCCACGCTCGCCGGCCCGCCTATGGCATGGCGCCTCAACTGGCGCGAGCTTGGGCGGGTCATGGCCGTATCGCGCTGGGTCGCTCTCAGCTCGCTGACGTCGGTCCTGATGATGCAGGCCGACACGGTCCTGATCGGTCTGGGCTTCGGCATGGAAACACTGGGCCTCTATGCCATCGCCCTCACCATCTACACGGCCGCCGCGACGCTGGTGAATCAGCTCAACTCATCCTTGGGCATCCCGGTCATCCGCTCGCTGATGGATCGCCCGCAGGCCGAACGCGAGCGGGCATATTATCGCTATCGCCTGCCCATCGATCTCTATTGCGCGGCGGCGGGCACCGGCATGGTCCTGTTCGGGCCGCTCTTCTTCAAGATCGCTTATGATCCGCGCTACGAAGCGGGCGGCCTGTTCCTCGCCCTGCTCGGCCTCAAGCTCGTTTTGATGCCGATGGTCTATTCAGGCAATTTCCTCTTTGCCCAGCTTCGCTACAAGCTGGCCTCGTTCATCAGCATCCTTCGGACCGTCATTGCCATATCGGGCATGGCTCTGGGCATATGGCTGCAATCCGTCCACCTGCTGGCCGCCTGCGTCGCCCTGGCTCAGTTGCCGGAGATTATCGCCTATTTCACGCTCAGGCGCACGGGCATCCCATTCCGCATGAGCCGCGACGGCGCTCTTCTGGGCCTCACCGCGCTATTGGCCTTCTACCTGCTGTTCCCGCTCGGGGTGCTCTGAGCGGTCCGCCAAAGCGCCGGACGCGCCGGACCTCGTCGTCGCCCCATCGGCATCGTCTTGCGGACGCTTGTGGCTCCAGGTCAGCCTGAGCCTGAGTCTGAGCCGGAGTCGAAGACGACCGAGGGAGAAAATGGCGGTTCTTCGCGGCCCGAAGCGCAGCCTGCCTCCGGCAGGTGAGCATCGAAAGGACGGGAAATAGCCGTTTGCAGGTCCACGCCGGCTGGAACCGTCGGCGTCCGCAGGACAATGTCGATCAGCCCTAGCCCGAAAATCCCATGATGCGCGCGATATCCCGGCTCACATCGCCGATATCCGCCATGCCGTCCACGCGCGAAACGATGCCGCGCGCTTCGTAGATGGGCAGGATGGGCGCGGTCTTGGCGCGATACTCCGCCATGCGCGTGCGCACCGTCTCTTCATTGTCGTCGGGCCGGCGCTTGAACTCGGCTCCGCCGCATTTGTCGCACTGGCCTTCGACCTTGGGCTGCTTGTAGCGGTCGTGATAGCCCTCGCCGCAGCTCGCACAGGTGAAACGGCCGGTGATGCGGTCGACCAGCGCGTCCTCGTCCACGCCCAGCTCGATCACATGGTCGAGCTTGCGGCCACGGGTCGCCAGCAGCGCGTCCAGGCTCTCGGCCTGCGGGGCGGTGCGCGGATAGCCGTCGAAAATGACGCCGGTCTCGGGCGGAAGCTGGTCGAGCGCCTCGCCGATGATGCCCGAGACGATCTCGTCCGAGACGAGCTGCCCCGCGTCCATCACGGCCTTGGCCTTGAGGCCGATGGGTGTGCCGGCCTTCACGGCGGCGCGCAGCATGTCGCCGGTCGAGAGCTGGACCATCCCGCGCTCCGCCACGAGGCGCTGCGCCTGGGTGCCCTTGCCCGCCCCGGGAGGCCCAAGCAGGATGATGTTCATGTCATTCCCCCTCCGAAAGCCGGTTGCGGCCGCCCTGTCGGCAAAACCCGGCTTTGTTGTCGTCAGCGCAGGCGGCCCTTGAGGCGCGCCTTCTTGATGAGATCGCCATATTGATGGGCGATGAGATGGCTCTGAATCTGCGTCACCGTATCCACCGTCACATTGACGACGATGAGCAGGCTCGTGCCGCCGAGGCGGAAGGGAATGCCGGCCTCCGCGATCAGATATTCCGGAATGAGGCAGATGAGCGTCAGATAGGCCGCGCCGATCACGGTGATGCGCGTCAGCACATAATCGAGATAAAGCTCCGTGTTCTTGCCCGGGCGGATGCCGGGGATGAAGCCGCCGTTGCGCTTCAGATTGTCGGCCGTCTCCTCGGGATTGAAGATGATCGCCGTGTACCAGAGGCAGAAGACGATGATGCCGATGCCATAGAGCGCCATATAGGTCGGGCTGCCATGCGCCAGATACTGGTTCATGGCGATGATGAGATCGCCCCACCAGCTCTCGCCCGCCGTCTCGCTGCCGGCGAGCTGCGTCACGGTGAGCGGCAGCAGCAGCAGCGATGAGGCGAAGATCGGCGGGATGACGCCGGCGGTATTCACCTTCAGCGGCAGGTGGCTGCGGTCCGCCTGCATCACGCCCTGGCGCGTCTGGCGCTTGGGATACTGGATGAGCACGCGGCGCTGCGCACGCTCCATGAAGCAGATGAAGGCAATGAGACCGAGGGAGACCAGCACCGTGGCGAAGATCAGCAGGCCCGAGATCGAGCCGGTGCGGCCGGATTCGAACAGATTGACCAACGTCACCGGCAGCTGCGCGACAATACCCGCCATGATGATGAGCGAGGCGCCGTTGCCGATGCCGCGGCTCGTGACCTGCTCGCCGAGCCACATGAGGAACATGGTGCCGCCGACGAGCGAAATCACCGCCGCGACACGAAACAGCATGCCGGGATCGACCACGGCCTGCAGGCCGGACTGGGCGCCGTAATTCTCAAGGCCCACCGCGATGAAATAGCCCTGGATCGCCGTGAGGCCGACCGTGCCGTAGCGCGTATACTGGTTGATCTTCTTGCGCCCGCTCTCGCCTTCCTTCTTGAGCGCCTCCAGCTTGGGCGAAAGGGCGGTGGCGAGCTGCACCACGATGGACGCGGTGATGTAGGGCATGATGCCGAGCGCGATGAGACTCATGCGCTCCATGCTGCCGCCGGTGAAGGTGTTGACGATGTCGAGCAGGCCGCCGCGCGTCTGGTCCGCGAGCTGCGAGAGAATGGTGGGATCGATGCCCGGCAACGGCACGAAGGAAAGGAAGCGGAAGACCACCAGCGCGCCCAGCGTGAACCAGAGGCGCTTCTTGAGGTCGGTGGCCTGGCTGAAATTGGCGAGGCTGAGGCCGGCTGCCATCCGTTGGTCGGCGCTTGATGCCATGGTCGCTTGCAATCCCGAAACTGTTGCGCCCGCCCGGAAATGGCCGGGGCTGCATGGTCCTTAGCGGCCCGCTGTGCCGCTGTCGATCTGTGCGAGCCGTTCGCCCCGTCCCGCTTGCGAACATCCCGTCAAGCAATCGGCCCCGCCCGCCCATATCGGCAGGAGGGGCCGTTTATGCAAGACACTCGATCAGGCGAACCCGCTCGAAAAGAGGCTTATTCTTCGGTCGCGGCGGCCTTGGGCGCCAGGATCTCGACCGAACCGCCCGTCTTCTCGACCGCGGCCAGTGCCGAAGCCGAGGCGCCGGCCACCGAGAACTTGACCTTGGCCGTCAACTCGCCCTTGGCGAGCAGGCGCACGCCATGCTTGCCCCCGCGCGAGAGACCGGCCGCGCGCAGCGCCGCCTGGTCGATCACAGCCTTGCCGTCGAGCTTGCCCGCGTCGATCGCCTTCTGGACCATGCCCAGGTTGACGATGGCATAGTCCTTGCCGAACGGATTGTTGAAGCCGCGCTTGGGCAGACGCATGTGGAGCGGCATCTGGCCGCCCTCGAAGCCATTGATGCTGACGCCCGAGCGCGCCTTGGCGCCCTTCTGGCCGCGGCCGGCGGTCTTGCCCTTGCCCGAGCCGATACCACGGCCCACGCGCATGCGGCCCTTGCGGCTGCCTGCATTATCCTTGAGTTCGTTCAGTTTCATGTTCGTGCACTCGCTTTCGCTTTTGTCGCGCCATATCTCTACCCCTCGCGGGGAGAGACACGAAGGCTAGCGAGCTTCCCCGCTAGCCGCATGTCGAGAGGATAAGCTCTGCTCGGCCCTCTCTCGGCCCTCATCCGCGAACGGACGAGGTCTCCGATGTTCAGTCGACCACCTGCACCATGTGCGGAAGCTTGGCAATGGCACCGCGCACTTCCGCGGTGTCCTCAAGCTCCACGACCTTGTGCATCTTGCCGAGGCCGAGGCCGATCAGAATCTTCTTCTGGCTCTCGGGGCGGCGGATCGGCGAGCCGATCTGCTTGATCTTGATCTTGGCCATTATGCGTTACTCCGCAATCGCTTCGGCGTCCGCCTGCGCGACCTCGGCCGAGGCACCGCCGCGACGGAGCAGGTCGGCAACCTTCTTGCCACGACGCTGCGCCACCGACTTGGGGCTGGTCTGCTCGGTGAGCGCGGCGAAGGTCGCCCGGATCATGTTGTAGGGGTTCGACGTGCCGACCGACTTGGTCACCACGTCTGCCACGCCCAGGCTCTCGAAGACGGCGCGCATCGGGCCGCCCGCGATGATGCCGGTGCCGGCCGGGGCCGAACGCAGCGTCACCTTGCCGGCGCCGAAATGACCACGGCCATCATGATGCAGGGTGCGGCCTTCCTTGAGCGGCACGCGGACCATCGCCTTCTTGGCGGCGGCGGTCGCCTTGCTGATCGCCTCGGGCACCTCGCGGGCCTTGCCATGGCCGAAGCCGGCCCGACCCTTGCCGTCGCCCACGACGACCAGCGCCGCAAAGCCGAAGCGCTTGCCGCCCTTCACGGTCTTGGAGACGCGGTTGA
>CBIMKI010000071.1:0-12447 GCA_966244395.1 uncultured Sphingobium sp.
GCTTGGTCACGAAATTATAGATGCCGCCCTTGCCCTCGGCATCGCCCGGATACCAGTTCTGCACGGTCGAATATTTGATCTCGGCATCGTCCAGCGCGACCAGTTCGACCACGGCGGCGTGCAGCTGGTTCTCATCGCGCTGGGGCGCAGTGCAGCCCTCCAGATAGGAGACGTAGCTGCCCTTGTCGGCGACGATCAGCGTGCGCTCAAACTGGCCGGTATTCTCGGCATTGATGCGGAAATAGGTGCTCAGCTCCATCGGGCAGCGCACCCCTTGCGGGATGTAGACGAAAGTGCCGTCGGAGAAGACCGCGCAGTTGAGCGTGGCGAAATAATTGTCGTGCATCGGCACGACCTTGCCGAGCCAGCGCTTCACCAGATCGGGAAACTCGCGGATCGCCTCGCTGATCGAGCGGAAGATGACGCCGGCTTCCTCCAGTTCCTTGCGGAAGGTGGTGGCGACCGAGACGCTGTCGAACACCGCGTCGACCGCGACCTTGCGCGATCCGGCGACGTTCGCGAGCACCTTCTGCTCCTCGATCGGGATGCCGAGCTTCTCGTATGTGCGGCGGATTTCCGGGTCCAACTCGTCCAGCGAGGCCAGCTCCGCCTTCTTCTTGGGCGCCGCATAATAATAAGCGTCCTGATAGTCGATGGGCGGCACGTCCAGCTTCGCCCAGTCCGGCGCCTCCATGGTCAGCCAGTGGCGAAAGGCCTTCAGGCGCCACTCCAGCATCCATTCCGGTTCGTTCTTCTTTGCAGAAATGAACCGCACAGTATCTTCGGACAGGCCCTTGGGCGCGAATTCCTGCTCAATGTCGGAGACGAAGCCCCACTCATAGTCGCTCGCCTTCTCGGCGGCGGCAAAGGCCTCCTCGTTGCGCGGCGGGGCGGTCTTGACGGGCGCGCTCATTGCACGGTCTCCACGGTGAGCACGCTTTCGCGCGGAACAGGCGATGCGCTCGGGCTCAGGTCGGCCGGGCTGGGGCCGGCGGGCAGGACGTCGGGCGCGACGACGAGTTGCGCCAGGGTCACCTGCGCCAGCGCATCGCGTACCAGGGCATTGACGCCGATCCAGTGTGGCCGGATCGCGCAGGGGCGGTCCAGTGCGCAGCAGTCCGCGCCCTGCGCGTCCAGGCAGGCAGTGAGCGTGATGGGGCCGTCCACGGCCTCGATGATGTCGGCGAGCGTGATCGCGGCCGCCGGGCGCGCCAGCTTGATGCCGCCACCGTTGCCGCGCGTGCTCTTGATGAGTCCGGCGCGCCCGAGAACGCTGGCGAGCTTCTGCGCGGTCGGCACGGGAATGCCCGCCTCCATGCCCAGGCTCGCGGCATTGGCGCGCACGCCGCCGCAATGGGTGGCGGCCGTGCGCATCATCAGCACGGCATAATCGGCAAGACTGGACAGGCGCATCTGCGAACGATTCTCAAATCGGAGTAAATTGGTCTGATTGGGCAGATGGGCGTGGCGGCGGGGGAAATCAAGCCCAATTCCGCGACTCTCGCATGGCCGCGTCCAAGCGTGGCACGGGAACATCAGTGCGATGGGATGCGGATGATGCGACGGCGTTGCGGCTGGCTTGGCCGGGCATCGAACGTGGTTCACCACCTACGCTGCCATGCGCGCCTCCCTCTGATCCGGTAACTGAACGGGGGCGTCATTGCGAGCGACGTAGTCGCGCGGCAATCCGGGCCGGTCTTATGCCGCCCCTGGATTGCTTCGGACGGCTGCGCCGGCCTCGCAATGACATTGATATTGTGACCAGATCCGACGCGCGGGCTAAGAGTTGCCCTCGTAGAACCTCGACCAGTGCGGATACCGCCCGCTCGTCGCGCCCTCAACTGATCCGGCTGAGCCGCGCGATGTCGCCCTGCACGTCGGCGCGGTTCATCGAGAGGCGGATGACGATGCTGGCGCGCTCGCGCAGTTCGGTGGGCGTAAGACCCGTGAAATGCTTGATCTCGCGGATGAAATGCGACTGGTCGTAGAAGGAATCGCCGCTCACGTCCGCCCAGTCGATATCCTCGCGTGCCAGGATCTGGGCGCAGCGCAGCGCGCGATATTTGCGGGCGAGATATTTGGGTGGGGCGCCATAGAGGCGGTTGCTCCAGCGCGCGACCTGCCGGGCGGAGAGGCCGGTTGCCTCCTGGAGGACGTCCACGCGGGGCGATTGCTCGTCCGCCAGCCAGCGGTCGATCTCCCGCACGAAACGCTCCTCCGCTTCGCCGACGGGGTGGATCTGCTCGCGCAGGAAGGTCCAGAGCGCATCGGCTGCAACGCCGCTGTCCTCCTGCCGCCGCAACGCATCCAGCATGGCCCGCCAGGCCGGGCCGAAGCGCAGGGCGAGATCGAAGGCATCGTCCGCCGCCAGATGCGCCTCGCCCGCGCGCAACGCCGCCCAGCCGAGCGGCAGGACCGTGAGACCCAGCACCTGCATGGGGCCGGCAACGTCGAAATGAGTGGCCATGCTGGTCGGGCCGAGCAGGCAGCATTCCGGCGTCTCGACCAGGCGCCCCTCGGCGAAGCGATAAGCGCCCGAACCCGTCAGCATGAAGCGGATCTGGGCGAAGTCGGCGCGGGTATGGTCGACGATATGCGGACGGTCAGCCGTGAACAGATACATCGCGCCGAAATAGCGGCCCAAGTCCGCCGGAGGCGCGAAGTAGCTCAGTGCGACCATGTCGGCCGCATCGGCGACTGCAAACTTGTGACGCATAGGCGACCTTGGGTGCTCCCCAACTGAGGCCGTGCAGGACCTCTGCTGACTTGCGGACAGGCAAGTCGGGATCCTGTGCGTCCAGTGCGGACCGCTCCCTGTTCATGCCCTCCGTGAAGGTTAATCGCATGAACCAACCAAGATTGGAACAAAAAAGCGGCTTGCCCGGCAAACACCAGGCAAGCCGACAAGTGCAAGGTCTCTTAGCCAGACGACTGAGAGCCCTTCGGGTCGCAAATATTGGATACACCGATTCGCTTATGGCTGATTGGACGGAATCGTCATCGATGGAGAAAGGCTAAATTCTTCGCGGTGCCCGGCCGCTTTGCGCCGCTGCATCGCCGGCATGGCGATATGGCCTTCGCGGAATTTTTGACCCGGCGCGAGGGAGTTGGCATGAGGCCCCATGATATATTCCCTGGCCCGGCCGCTGATTTTCACTCTCGATGCGGAGACTGCCCATGGCGCCGCACTTGCCGCTCTCAAACTGCCCTGGTCCGATCGCGGCGCCATCGATCCCCTGCTGCGGCAGCGAATCGCCGGGCTCGATTTCGCCGGTCCGGTGGGACTTGCCGCCGGTTTCGACAAGGATGGGCATGTCGCACACAATATG
This sequence comes from uncultured Sphingobium sp., assembly GCA_966244395.1. Lineage (GTDB taxonomy): Bacteria > Pseudomonadota > Alphaproteobacteria > Sphingomonadales > Sphingomonadaceae > Sphingobium. Next base: position 3,330 of record CBIMKI010000071.1, read on the forward strand.
CGCCGTTTCGGCTTCGCATTTGGAGAGATCGGCACTCTGACGCCGCTGCCACAGCCGGGCAATCCGCGCCCGCGCCTGTTTCGACTCGGTGAGGATGGCGCCATCATCAACCGCATGGGCTTCAACAATGGCGGCCAGGCGGCAGCACTGGCAAGGCTCGCCGCGCGTCCGCGCCCGCGCGGTTTCGTGCTCGGCATCAACATCGGCGCCAACAAGGATGCGGCCGACCGCATCGAGGATTATGCATGCGGCGTGACGGCGATGGCGCCCCAGGCCGATTATCTGGCCATCAACGTCTCTTCGCCCAACACGCCCGGGCTGCGCGCGCTCCAGGACCGGCGCGCGCTCGACGAGCTGCTGGCGCGGGTCATGGCGGCGCGCGCGGGGGCGGGCGCGCAGCCGCCGGTCTTCCTCAAGGTGGCGCCGGATCTGGAGCCCGCCGATATCGACGACATCAGCGAACTGGCGCTGACGCACCGGCTGGGCGCGCTCATCGTCAGCAATACGACGATCACGCGGCCGCCGCTGCGCTCGCGCCATGCCGGCGAGGCGGGCGGCCTCTCCGGCGCGCCGCTGCACGATCTGGCTCTGGCGCGTCTCGGCGATTTCCGCCGCCGGCTCGGCAACCGGCTGCCCCTGATCGGCGTGGGCGGCATCTCGAACGCGGCGCAGGCTTATGCCCGCATCCGCGCGGGAGCGAGCCTTGTCCAGATCTACTCCGCCATGGTCTATGAAGGCCCCTATCTGGCGGCGCGCATCAATGCCGGGCTGGCGGCACTGCTGCGGCGCGACGGCTTTGCATCCGTCAGCGATGCGGTGGGCGTGGACGCAGGCTGAGTGCGACACCTCTTCGCACCTGCCGCATTTTTCATATTGCCCCCCCGCCGCCAGTGCCTAGTCTGGGTGCCATGATCCGCCGCTTGTTTCTGGGCCTGGCCCTTTTCGCTCTCCCGCTCGCTCAGCCGGTCCTCGCACGCGACAAGCCCGCCGCCCAGGCCCAGGCCCCGACCCACGCCGCGACGGGCGGCGTCGTCAGCGCCGCTGATCCGCGCGCGGCTGCGGCGGGTATCGAGATCCTCAAGGCCGGCGGCAGCGCGACCGATGCGGCCATCGCGACCATGCTGGCGCTGAATGTGGTCGAGCCGCAGAATTCGGGCCTTGGCGGCGGCAGCTTCATGCTCCGCCACGATGGCCGGACGGGCGCTCTCACCACTTATGACGGTCGCGAGACGGCGCCGGCGGCCGCGACGCAGGACTGGTTCCTCGATGCGCAGGGTGCCCCGCTTCCCTATCGCCAGATCGGCAGCGGCGGACGCGCGGCAGGCGTGCCGGGCAATCTGCGCATGATCGCGCTCGTCCACCAGCGTTACGGCAAGCTGCCCTGGGCGAGCCTGTTCGAACCGGCCATCCGCCTGGCGCGCACGGGCTTCACGGTTTCCGCCCGGCTGCACAACGGCCTGAAGCTCTATGGCCGCAACATCTCGGGCAGTGCGCGCGCGGTCTATTTCGATGCGCAGGGCAATGCGCTCCCCATCGGCAGCACCTTCCGCAATCCCGAACTTGCCGGGCTGCTGGAACAGATCGCGCGGCTGGGGGCGGACAGCCTCTATGTGGGGCCGACCGCGCAGAAGATCGTCGCGGCGCTCAACGGCGCTGAGATCAGCCAGTCCGCCATGACGACCGGCGACCTTGCGACTTATGAGGCAAAGGAGCGCCCGCCGGTCTGCGCCACTTATCGCGCCTACCGCATTTGCAGCATGGGTCCGCCATCCTCGGGCGGCATTGCCGTGCTGATGATCCTCAAGCAGCTCGAGCGCTTCGACATGAAGGCGCTGGGTCGTGCCTCGCCCGTCGCCTGGCATCTCATCGCCGAATCCCAGCGCCTCGCTTACGCCGATCGCGATCTTTATCTGGGCGACCCGGATTTCGTCTCCGTGCCGCTCGCCGGCCTGCTCGATCCCGCTTATCTGGCGGCCCGTTCGGCGCTCATCTCGCCAGCGACGACAATGGCGAGCGTGGCGCCCGGCACGCCCGCCGGCGCGCCCGAGCGTGTGCGCGTGCCGTTCAAGGACGATCCGGGCACCAGCGATCTCGCGGTGGTCGATGGCGCGGGCAATGTCGTCAAGGTGACGACCACCATCAACGGCTATTTCGGCTCGGGCGTGGCCGTGGACGGCATGTTCCTCAACAATGAGCTGCCCGATTTCGACGTGGTGCCGGTCAAGGACGGCGCGCTCGTCGCCAATCGCGTGGAGGGCGGCAAGCGGCCGCGCAGTTCCATGGCGCCCACCATCGTCTATGGGCCGGACGGCACGGTGCGCCTCGCGGTCGGCGCGGCCGGCGGTGCGACCATCATCGCGCAGGTCTCCAAGGCGATCATCGGCGTGGTCGACTGGGGCCTGAGCGCACAGGAGGCCATTGCCATGGGCCTCATCTATGCGCCGGGCAAGGGCGGCACGATCGAGCAGGGCACGGAGCTGGAGGCCATGCTGCCCGCGCTCCAGGCCCTTGGCGAACAGCTGCGCATCGCTCCGCTCGGCCTCAAGGCCAATGCGGTCGAATATGCGGGCGGCAAATGGCTGGGCGCGGCCGATCCGCGCAGCGAGGGCGTGGGCATGGACCTGAGCGGCGCCGTGACCGTGATCCAGCGGCGCGAGAACGATCTCAACGGCGCGCACGAATAGGCCCGGGAGCCTTTCGCCATCCAGGGCGATAATGATAATATCGGTTGCGTGTCCCCCCGCCCCCGATAGGAAGGGCGAGGCCGCGCGGCGGCCCGACAAGCAGCAACTGGAGAGGACAGCATCGCGGTGCGCGCCGACGAGACGTTCCCGAATCTCACCACATTGTTCTTCGCCCGCGCAGCCGAGCTGGGCGACAGGCCTTTCCTCTGGAGCAAGCGCGACGGCGCCTGGCAGCCGCTGAGTTGGACGCAGGTGGCGCAATCGGTCGCGGCGCTGGCCGCGGCGCTGCGGGCGCAGGGCGTGACGCCGGGCGACCGCGTGATGCTGGTGAGCGAGAACCGGCCGGAATTCTGCATCGCGGATCTCGCCATCATGGCGGCGGGCGGCATCACCGTGCCGACCTACACGACCAATACCACGCGCGATCATGAACATATCATCTCGGACAGCGGCGCCTGTGCGGTCATCCTCTCGACCGCGAAGATCGCCAAGGCGCTCATGCCCGCCGTCATCCGCTCCAACATGCGCCTCGCCATCAGCATGGAGCCGCTCGGCCTCATGCAGAGCGGATCGACCGCCGTGCACGACTGGGATGCACTGATCGCCGCCCATCGCGACGATCCGGCCGCCGACGTCCAGGCCTGCGCCGCCATGCAGACCGCCACGCGCGACGACATCGCCTGCCTCATCTACACCAGCGGCACCGGCGGCGCGCCGCGCGGCGTCATGCAGCATCACGGCGCCATCCTGCACAATGTCGAGGGCTGCATCGACGTGATCGCGCAGGATTTCGGCTGGGATGAGGAAGTGTTCCTCTCCTTCCTGCCGCTCAGCCATGCCTATGAGCATTCCGGCGGCCAGTTCCTCCCCATCGGGCTGGGCGCGCAGATCTATTATGCCGAGAGCCTGGAGAAGCTCGCCGCCAACATCGCGGAGGCACGGCCGACCATCATGGTCGTCGTGCCGCGCCTGTTCGAGCTGTTGCGCGTGCGCGTGACCAAGGCGATCGAGCAACAGGGGCGCCTGCCCGCGCTGATGCTGGAGCAGGCACTGCGCCTGGGCGCGCGCAAGGCGGAAAAAGGGCGGTCGCCGCTCGTCGACCGGCCGCTCGCCGCCGTTCTGAACGCCACGATCATCCCCAAGGTGCGCGGCCGCTTCGGCGGGCGCATGAAGGCACTGGTCTCCGGCGGCGCGCCGCTCAATCCCGATGTCGGCAATTTCTTCCAGTCGCTCGGGCTGACGCTGCTCCAAGGCTATGGACAGACCGAATCCGGCCCGGTGGCCAGTGTCAACCGGCCGAGCGCGGGCATCAGGATGGACACGGTCGGCCCGCCACTCAAGAACACCGAAATCCGCATCGCCGAGGATGGCGAGATCCTGCTGCGCGGCGAGCTTGTCATGAAGGGCTATTGGCGCAACGAGGCCGAGACCGCCAAGGCCCTGCGCGACGGCTGGCTGCACACCGGCGACATTGGCGAGCTGGACGAGGCGGGGCGCCTCAAGATCACCGACCGCAAGAAGGACCTCATCGTCAACGACAAGGGCGACAATGTCTCACCGCAGAAAGTGGAAGGCATGCTGACGCTTCAGAACGAGATCGGCCAGGTGATGGTCCATGGCGATCGGCGCCCGCATCTCGTCGCTCTGGTCGTGCCCGATCCGGAGTGGGTGAAGGCATGGGCCGCCGCCCACGGCAAGGACGGCACGCTCGCCGCCCTGCGCGACGATCCCGCCTTCAACGGCGCGCTGCGGGCAGTGATCGACCGCGTGAACGCCGACCTCTCGGTCATCGAGAAGGTCCGCCGCTTCGCGCTGGCCGACGAGCCCTTCACCATCGAGAACGAGATGCTGACTCCCAAGCAATCGATCCGCCGCCACATGATCCGCGCACGCTATCAGGCGCGGCTGGACGCGCTTTATGGCGGGCAGGGCTGAGGTGGAGGGCGGCGCTCATCCCTTGTCCGGCGTCGTATAAGGCACGAATTCGCCGAGCGAACACACGCCCGTCAGCATGCCGTTGTTGAGATCGAACGAGTGGGCGATGTCGCCCTGGCAATATTGGCTGCCAAAGACCCGCATCACCAGCGTGTCGCCGTAGCGCAGGCCTCGGCAGGCGCCGACGAGATCGTTGCGGTAGGTGAGGTTGCGGTTCACGCGATAGACCAGCGTGCGCTCGCCAATGGCGCGCAGGTTGCTGCTCCTGAAGGTCGAGACACAGCGCACCGGCTTGCCGGGCACCTTGCCTTCCAGCGCGGCGGCGAGCTGCCTGGCTTCCTTGGGCGTCAGCTCGGCCTGCGGGGTGGGCGCCGTGGTGCAGCCTGCCAGTGATGCCAGCGCGAGTGCGGGAGCGATGAACTTGATGGACATGGTCATTGCCTGTCTCCTTGTGGCCCCCTCTCACACATATTCTCTGTGCATATAGCAGGACGGAGCCATCGGTTCATTTCCCTTGGATCGGTCAGCCCTTGTCCTTCTCCGCCCGGCGGCGCGCCAGTTCCGCGACGCTGCCCGCGCGCATGAAGGGATTGGTCGCGCGTTCCAGGCCGATGGTCGTCGGCACCGTCGCCTCGCCGCGTTCGCGCAGCGCCGCGACCGCTTCCAGCCGGCGCGCAATGTCTTCGTTGTCCGGCTCGGCGCGGATCGCATAGCGGCCGTTGGAGAGGGTATATTCATGCGCGCAATAGACCTGCGTTTCCGCCGGCAGCGCGGCGAGGCGGCCCATGTTGCGGAACATCTGCTCGGCCGTCCCCTCGAAGAGCCGTCCGCAGCCCATGGCGAAGAGCGTGTCGCCCACGAAGATCACGCCGTCCTGCCCGAAATGATAGGCGATGTGGCCGGCGGTATGGGCCGGAACTTCCCAGACGAGTGCCTCATGGGCGCCCAAGGTCACGACATCGCCCTCGCGCACCGGCCGGTCGACATCCGGGATCTTCGCCAGCTCCGCGGCCGGCGCCGTCACCTTGGCGCCCGTCGCCGCGACGATGGCGGCATTTCCGCCGATATGGTCGCCATGCCAGTGCGTGTTCCAGATCTGCGTGATGCGCCAGCCGCGCGCGTCCGCCGCCGCCAGCGCGGGCTCGGCCACGGCGGGGTCGACCACCAGCGTCTCCCCGCTCGCGGCATCATGCACCAGCCAGACATAATTGTCGGCCAATACGGGCACGCGGACAATCTCAAGCGGTGATGGCATCATGTCTTCCTCGATGTTTGGCGCGCGATCCCGGCATGGCATTCACGCCTCCGCCTTTGCTGCCGCGCCCATCAGGGCCTCGGCCTGCGCGACGATCCGCGCGATCAATGCTTCGGCGCTTTCCGCCTGCCCGAGCCGCGCGGCCTGGCCGGCCCAGAGGGAGGAGAAGCTGGCGTCGCCCTGCGCTTCCGCCGCCATCTTGAGCGGCGCCAGGGCCGTGCTCGCATGCGGAAAGGGCGGCGCGGCGGGGTTCATGGCGCCCATCTCGCGCATCAGCCGATTGGGGATGCCGCGCGCCGGGCGTCCGGTCAGCAGCGTGGTGAACTGCGTGTGCAGCGCATCCGGGCTCGCCAGCGCCATGCGGTGCATCGGCGTGATGAGGCTCTCGGGGCCGTGGAGAAAGGCCGTGCCCATCTGCACCGCGCTCGCGCCCAGCAGCAGGGCCGCCGCCATGCCGCGCGCATCCGCGATGCCGCCCGCCGCGATCACCGGCACGCGCACCGCATCGGCGATCTGCGGCAGCAGCGCGAAGAGGCCCATATGCGTCTGCGGCGTGCCATCCAGGAAATAAGAGGCATGGCCGCCCGCCTCGGCGCCCTGGGCAATGACGGCGTCGACGCCCTGCGCCTCCAGCCACTGCGCCTCGCGCACGGTGGTCGCGCTGGCGAGGATGAACGCGCCCGTCGCCTTGACGCGCGCCAGCAGCGCCGGGCCGGGCAGGCCGAAATGGAAGCTCACCACCTCGGGCCGGATCGCCTCCACGGCTTCGCAATGCGCCGCCGAGAAGGGAAGACGCATCACGCCCGCACCCTGCGGCGGAGAGACATGGTAGGCCGTGTAATAAGGCGCCAGCGCGACGTGCCAGGCGCGCTCGTCCGGCGTGTCCGGCATGTCGTGGCAGAAGAAGTTGAGATTGACCGGCGCCTGCACCGCCGCGCGGAAGGCCGCCGTCTGCGCGTGCATCTGCTCGGGCGAAAGCAAGGCGCAGGGCAGCGAGCCGAGCGCGCCCGCCCGCGCCGCCGCGATGGCGAGCGCCGGTCCCGCCGCGCCGGCCATGGGCGCCGCGACGATCGGATGGCGCACGCCGAGCCGCCGGATGAAGGCGTCGCGGCGCGCGTTCTTCATCTTACCACTCGCCCGTGTTGGGCATGGAGGCCCAGGGCTCGGCGGGTTCGAGATGACCGTCCTGCAACAGTTCGATGGAGATATTGTCCGGCGTGCGGATGAAGGCCATGTGCCCGTCGCGCGGCGGGCGGTTGATGGTGACGCCCCCGTCCATCAGGCGCTGGCAGGTCTCGTAGATATTCTCGACGCGATAGGCGAGGTGGCCGAAATTACGCCCGCCGCCATAATTCTCGCCCGGCGTGCCGTCCTCGGGCGGCCAGTTGTAGGTGAGTTCCACCTGCGCGTCCTCGTCGCCCGGTGCGGCCACGAACACCAAAGTGAAGCGGCCCTTCTCGCTCTCCATGCGGCGCACTTCCTTGAGGCCGAGCAGCTCGAAGAAGGCGAGTGTCCTGTCAATGTCCGTTACGCGGATCATGGTGTGGAGATATTTGGGCATGGAGTCTCTCTTCCGTTCGTCGCCGTAAATACACGGTTCATCGCTCAAGTCGCAATGATGCAAAGCTGAGATAGGCGCTTCGCCGTTCAGGGAAAAGGGAGGATGTGCCATGGCCTTTTGGCAAGACATGAACAAGGTGGCGCTGGCCGGCGCGGCGGTGCTGGCGGGCGGCATGATCGTGGGGGGCTATCTGCTGGGCGACGGGCTGCGGCGCTCCCATCTCGCCGATCGGTCCGTGACTGTGCGGGGCCTCGCCGAGCGCGACGTGACGGCGGACCTCGCCACCTGGACGATCAGCTATTCCGCGACCGGCACGTCGCTGCCCGCAGTGCGCGCCGAGATCGAGGCCAATACCGCCGCGCTGCGGAGCTTCTTCAAGGAGGTCGGCTTCCCCGATAATGCGCTCTCGCCCACCGGCGCGGGCGTCAATCAATATATGAGCAATGACAGCACGCCGCGCATCACCATCAACCAGCGGATGCTCCTGCGCACCAGCGACATCGAGAAGGCGCAGCGGGCCGTCGCCAACCAGTTCGACCTCGTGCGGCGCGGCGTGACGCTGCAGGAAGGCTCGGCGATCAGCTACAGCTTCACCAGACTCAACGACATCAAACCCGAGATGGTGGCCGAGGCGACCAAGGACGCCCGCAAGGCCGCCGAGCAGTTCGCGACCGATTCGGGCACGTCCGTGGGCGGTATCAAGAGCGCCACCCAGGGCTATTTCTCCATCGATGCGCGGGACGGCGCGGGCGGCGGCGGATATGGCAATGCCGACACGCCCTTCAAGAAAGTGCGGGTCGTCACCACGGTGGACTTCTATCTGGAATGAGCGGCCGGCGAGCCTTTCGCCATGCCTTTCTCGGCCTGCCCCTGGCCTGTCTCGCTGCCGTCGCCATCTCCGCTGACGAGACCGGCGGCCCGAGGCCGGGCGACGTCCTCGCGGCCGATGACGGCACGATGCTGCGCGGCTGGCGATATTCCGGCGGGGCGCTGTGGGGCGAGAAATCCGAGCATTGCTGCGTCGCCTATTTCAGCCGGGGCAAGGCGGTCATGCTCGCGCTCACCGAGCGGACGGGGCCGGAGAAGGACGCCCGCGAGCGCATCCGCGTCGTCCACCGCCTTCCGCGCCTGGAGAAGAGCCAGGAGACCGCCGACTGCGTCATGGACGGCCATGTCCTGCTCTTCGCCCTGCGCGACATGAAGACCGGCAGGGTCATGGGCTATCGCACGGACGGCAAGCGCTTCATCGAGATCGTGCGGCCCTTCGCCGAGGTCGAGCGCCTGTGCGACTTTTACGAGACGGATGAGTGAGGGGTGGTTCCGAAAAGGCACTGACAAAACATCAGCAGTGCTCCTGCCTTCGCAGGAGCACTAATGCGCTATTCCGCCGCCGCCGGCGCCAATTGCGCCAGATAGGCCTTCGCCTTCTCCGCCGCGTCGCTATCCGCCCCCGCCACTTCCTGCGCGCGGCTGAAGGCGGCGCGCGCCGCGGGATCGCGGTCGCCGGAGAGGGCGTAGATGACGCCCTGCTCCAGCGCGATATTGGCATCGTTGCGCGCGAGGCCGGCGGCTCTTTCGATATGCTGGCGGGCAAGCGGCAGGTCGTTCATGCGCCGGGCGAGCGTGGCCGAGAGCAGCCAGGCAAGCGGATCGGCCGCCGCCATCGCCACGGCCTTGTCCAGA
>CBIMKI010000072.1:0-12321 GCA_966244395.1 uncultured Sphingobium sp.
CACCGACAGACGGGAGATGCCGATCGCGCCGTCCATGTTCACCAGCATGACCGCCCGCGCCGCCAGCGCGCGCGGCACGCCGAGCGCCTCCAGCTCCTCGTCCAGCGCCGCCGCGCGGCCGCGCGCCTCGGCCTGCAGCAGCGATCCGATCTTCTCCTGCAAGGCGCTCACCGTGGGCGCGAGCGCCTGGACGGCGCTTCCCGGCCGGATCTGCGAGCGTAGGGAGCGGTGCACATCGCCGATATGGCCGCCCATGGCGTGCGCGACATGGCGGTAGAGCGCCAGCCGCGCCTGCTCGCCCAGCTTCGCCTCGTCGATATCGGCCCACAATGCGCGGACGTCGAAAAGCTGCTCGGCGACGCAGAAGGCCGCCGCCACTTCGTCCAGCGTGCAGCTCGCTTCCTCGGCCAGCGCAAAGGGCAGGATCACCCCCAGCCGATTGACCATGCGATTGGCGAGCTTGGTGGCGATGATCTCGCACCGCAGCTCATGCGCCTCGATCGCCTCGGCATGGGCCGCCCGCATGCGGGGCGGGAAGGCGGCGATGAGATCGGGCAGCAGGGCCGGGTCCTGCGGCAGCGTGCCGCGCTCGATGGCATCCTGGAGCGCCAGCTTGGCGGTCGAGAGCAGCACGGCCAGCTCAGGCCGCGTGAGCCCCTGCCCCTCCGCCCCGCGCCGCAGCAGCTCCTGGTCGCGCGCGAGCCCCTCCACCTTGCGGTCGAGATGGCCGCCGGCCTCCAGCGTCTCGATGAGATGCACATAGGAAGCGAGATCGCCTGTGCCGCCGGCCTGCGCGATGGAGAGGCCGAGTGCCTGGAGGCGATTATCCTCCAGCACGATCTGCGCCACCTCGTCCGTCATCGCGGCGAGCAGGTCGTTGCGTGCTTCGAGCGAGAGGCGGCCTTGCGCCATCTCCCTGTTGAGGGCGATCTTGATGTTGACCTCATTGTCCGAGCAGTCGACGCCCGCACTGTTGTCGATGAAGTCGGCATTGATGCGCCCGCCCTTGAGCGCGAAGGCAATGCGCGCGGCCTGCGTCACGCCTAGATTGGCGCCCTCGCCGATCACCCTGGCCTGCACATCCTCGGCATCGACGCGCAGGCGGTCGTTCGCCGCGTCGCCCACATCGGCATTGCTCTGGCTCGCCGCCTTCAAATAGGTGCCGATGCCGCCGAACCAGAGCAGGTCGGTCTTCGCCCGGAGCAGCGCGGCGATGAGCGCGGCCGGTTCCATGGCGCTCTGGGTCGATCCGGTCAGCGCCTGCATCTCCTTGCTGAGCGGAATCGTCTTGAGCGTCCGCGAGAAGACGCCGCCGCCCTTCGAGATGAGCGCCTTGTCATAATCATCCCAGCTCGAGCGCGGTAATTTGAAGAGCCGCGCGCGCTCCTTCCAGCTCGCGGCCGGATCGGGATCGGGGTCGATGAAGATGTGGCGATGGTCGAACGCCGCGACGAGCCGGATCGCCTTCGAGCGCAGCATGCCGTTGCCGAACACGTCGCCGGACATGTCGCCCACACCGATGACGCGCACGCTCTCCTTCTGCACGTCGATGCCCATCTCCGCGAAATGGCGCTGGACGCTGATCCAGGCGCCGCGCGCGGTGATGCCCATCTCCTTGTGGTCATAGCCATTGGAGCCACCGCTCGCGAAGGCGTCACCCAGCCAGAAGCCGCGCTCCAGCGCGATGGCATTGGCAACGTCGGAGAAGCTCGCCGTCCCCTTGTCGGCGGCGACGACGAAATAGGGATCGGCCCCGTCGCGCACGACGATGCCTTTGGGCGGCACCACCTTTCCCTTGACCACATTGTCCGTCACCGAGAGCAGCGCCCGGATGAAGATGCGGTAGCTCTCCGTCCCCTCGGCCAGCCAGGCGTCGCGGTCGATCTGCGGATTGGGCAGCAGCTTGGCATAGAAGCCGCCCTTGGCGCCGGTCGGCACGATGACGGCATTCTTGACGCGCTGCGCCTTCATCAGCCCCAATATCTCGGTGCGGAAATCGTCGCGCCGGTCGGACCAGCGCAGGCCGCCGCGCGCGATTCGCCCGGCGCGCAGGTGGATGCCCTCGACACGCGGGGAATAGACCCAGATCTCGCGCCACGGCAGCGGCTTGGGCAGGCCCGGCACCTGCGCGCTGTCGATCTTGAAGGCGAGCGCCTCCTGCGCGGCGGGCGAGAAGGCATTGGTGCGCAGCGTCGCATGGATGACCGCGCGATAAAGGCGCAGGATGCGGTCCTCGTCGATGCTCGTCACGCCCTCCAGTGCGCGGTCGATCTCGGCGTCGATCGCCTCTGCCGCGCCCTCTTCGCCGGCAAGATCGGGGTCGTGGAGCTGGTAGAAGAGACGCACGAGCAACTCGGCAATGGCCGATTCGCGGCGCAGCGCATCAGCGACGGTGGAGAGGCCATAGGCAACGCCCGTCTGGCGCAGATAGCGGAAGATGGCCCGCAGCAGCACGACATCGCGCTGGCCGATGCCCGTGGTCACGATGAGTTCGGCAAAGCGGTCATTCTCCGCCCGGCCTTCCAGCACCGCGTCCAGTGCTTCGGCCGCGATCGCCGCCCGCCCGAGCACGGCCGCGGCCGGCCCGCCGTCCATCCGCTCGATCACGAAGCGCTGGATATGGCCGAGCGTCCCCTCCGGCCCCACCGGCGTGCTCAGTTCCTCGAGCGCGCGGAAGCCGAAATTCTCCAGCGCCGGCACCGCCTCGGAGAGGACCAGCGCCTCGCCGCTCGCGATTTTGACCCGCAGGCGCGTCTCCCCGTCCTCGGGATTGCGATAGAAGCGCACGGAGCGGGCATGCGGGCCGGAAATGTCATGCAGGGCGCGAATGTCGAGCGCGGCCTCCTGCGGCCCCGCGCCCATACGATAGGCCATGGGGAAGCCCTCGGCGAATCGCGCCGCCAGCACGGCGGCGCGCCCGTCCTCGCCCATGCCCTGCAGCGCCACTTCCACCGCCGGCAGCCAGCCGCGCAGCATGGCCTCGAGCGCGGCGTCGAGCGCGTCCGCATCCGGCATCCGCCCATCGCCCCGCAGGTCGAGCGTGAAGCGGATGAGCGCGAGGCCGCTGTCCTCCAGCGCCATGGACCAGCCCAGCACCGGCGCATTGGCCGCGCCGGTCAGCATCTGCGCAATGGCCTGCCGCCGCACGGTCGAGACATCGTCGCGCATCAGCCACACGAAGGCGAAGAGATGCCGCCCCAGCGCATCGCTCACCAGCTCGATCCTGGGGCGCGGCCGATCGGAAAGCGACATGGCCGTCAGCGCCAGCCGGTCGCGCGCCGCGCCCGGCAGTGCCAGCAGCAGGTCATATGGCAGCGTGGTGAGGGCGTGAGTGAGCGTCTTGGCGGCATGGCCCGCCGGATCGTAGCCGTAGCGCGCCATCAGGCCCGAAAGCGTGTCGCGCAGCATCGGCACGCTTTCCGCGGGCGCGCTCAGCGCCGCGCTGGTCCACAGACCCGCATGGATGGAGAGCGCCGTGACGCGCCCCGCCTCGCGCACCGGCACGATGAACAGGTCGATGAGCACGCAGCGATGGACGAGGCTCAGCCGGTTCGACTTGAGGATCAGTGGCCCCGCATGCCCGGCATCGAACCAGCCGAACGCCGCTTCGAGCGAAGTTTCGGTCAGCAGCGGCGCGTCCTTGAAGGTCGCGATACCCCGGGCGCGGCTCTGGCTGCCGTCGCGCGCGCGCAACTCGTGGCCAAGCTGCGTGAGATGGCCTTTCAGGAACCAGCGCAGCAGATCGCCCCCTTCGCCCGGTCCCAGGCGGTGGGCGTCGGCATTCATGGCGTCGATCATCGGCCGCCAGCCCGCCACGGCGGCGCGGACATGGGCGAGCGTCTCTTCCAGTGCCTTGATGAGCGTCTGGCGATGGCGCGCATCGCTGCGGTCCGTCTCGATATAGATGAGCGATTCGCGCCGCGCTTCGTCATCCTCGCCGATCGCGATGGCGCGCCCTTCCGCGTCCCGGCGGACAGCGAGGACCGGGTGCGCCAGCATGTGGATGGAGAGGCCGGCCGTGCCGAGGCAATTGGCGATGCTGTCGACCAGGAAGGGCATGTCGCTGTTGACGATGGCCAGCCGCTGGCGCCGGCGTCCGTCGAGATGCAACCCCTCACCGCCGCTGTCGACCAGCACGATGGATTCGGCTTCGCTCCGCCGGCTGGCCGCCTGTGCGAGGAAGGCGGCGGCCGACTGGATCGAATCGGCGTCGATCGCATCCGGGTCGGGATCGTGGAGGCCGCCGGCCAGGGCGGCCGCGATGGCTTGGGTGATGGTCGGGGCGGCTGTGGGGGCGGCTGGGGCCTTGCTCATGAACATCCTCTCCCAGAGAACCGCAGGCGAAGAGAGAGGTTCCGCGGCTCGGGCCTATGCCGCGACGCTAGGCCGTTGCATGCCGGACGGCAACGGCTGCGGCGCCGGCCGGCCACGCGAATCGGCCATTTGAGGACGTATTTTGCTAGCGGGTGCGCGCTGCGGCAGTCAGCACGCGCTCGGCGAGCCTGTCCTGCGGGGCAAGCGTCGCTACGGGGACGTAGCGTCCGCTCTCATCCCGGCGCATCACGACGACGGCAAGACCCGCCTCGTCGGACCGCCAGGCGTCCTCGTCCAGCATTTCGGCATGCGCCAGCCAATCGCGCGCCTTGACGAGGGCGCGGGCAGGGCCGGCCGGCGCCGCCGGTTCGCCGCGCTTCGCCGCGCGATAGGCGCCGACCAGTGCCTTGAGGCCGCCGGGCAGGGCATGGAGATGGTCGATCAGCGCGCCGGGCGCGAGGCCCTGTTCCAGCGCATAATCGATGGCGCAGACGAACTCGGCGATCCGCGTCTTGTCGTAGGTCGCGCCGAAGACGAGCTTGGCGAGGGCCGTGGTCGGGCTGCGCGGCTGGACGGCGATGCCCGAGGCTTCGAGAATCGCGGCATAATCGTCCGGGCGGGTGCGCGCGGCAAGGGCGAAGGCATGGGCCAGACCCACCGCGCGATAGAGTGCATGGCGCGTGCGGCCTTCGCTCGCATTGGCGGCGGCAGCGGCCTCCCGCGCCGTGGCGAGGCAGTCGTCGAGGCTGGCGTCGGCCCCATTGGCGTCGATCCGGTCGTCGAGCGACAGTTCGAGCGCCTCGTCCTCCTCTTCATCCGCGCCGACGGGCCAGATCGCATCGGGCGACGGGACGATCATCGGCTCGAACGCGGCCGTCGCCTCGGCGGCGATCGCTTCGCTCAAGGCATCGGAAACCACTTCCTTCCAGTTGATGACGCCATAGACGAAGTCGATGGTCTCGTCGTCAGAGGAGAAGGGCATCATGATGCCGCGATAGAGGATCTCGTTGCCGCGCTGGTTGGTGAACTCCGCCTCGAAGCCGATGGGGGCGGCATTGGCGATGATCTGCAGATAATGGTCCGTGAGGCGCGAGAGCAGAGTGCGCGGCGGAATCTCGTTCACCCGGCCGATCGGGGCCGTGACGTCACATTGCGCGGCGAGCGCCGTGCCGAGAAAGGCAATGGCCGGATTGTCGAGGCCCGCCGTGAAGTCGAGCAGCACGCTGTGCGAGCCGAAATCCTGGATCTCTGCGGGATTGAGGTCCTCGATGCGGGGCAGGTTGCGGCTGTCGAGCAGCGAGGCCCAGTAATTATAGGCGCGGATGTGCATGCGCCGTTCGTCGAAGCGGACGATGGGCGGCGCTTCGACGGCTTCGTCATACACAAGGGATTCGTCGACCTGGCTTGAGCCTTGCGCGTCCATCACATGATCCGCTCGAATGTTGGTCCAAAGTTGGGCCATTGTGGCGGTGGATGGTAAATGACCGGTAAATCCCGCATCACGCCCCCGCCTTCGGTGCGATGACACCCGCGCGGCGCGGTTGTGTCTTGCGCGGCGCGGTTCTCGCTGGTAAGCGCCGCCGCACCGTCCGGCACCGCCGGATCGCCGGAGCCGCTTTAGCTCAGCCGGTAGAGCATCGCATTCGTAATGCGAGGGTCAGGTGTTCGAGTCACCTAAGCGGCACCATTTTCCAGATCGCCAATGAATTCTGGTCGATCATTCATCTGCCGGGAGGTGATCTTGGCTAGGAAGATCCCCCGCCTCAGTAGAGGCGCAGGGAGAATCCGCCCCCTCGGATCAGAGCAAATTCGTGCAGCGACAACACGTCGGTCCCGATTATTAGGTCAAACCACTGGTTGTCGCGAATAGCAGCTGCCTCAAGCGGCTCCAATTGGAATAGGCTGCGTTCGCCAGCATCGGGGTCTTGCTGATTTCCGCAAACTATCCCGATACGGACTATATAGGTTGCATGTAAGCTCGGACCTAACGCGCCAACCATCCTTTCGAAGCCATAAGGGCGTAAACCACATTCGACGATCACATGATCGCAGAGACAGGTTATGTCAGCGCCCGTATCTAAGAGAGCACGGTATGGCTTCACATTGAAAGCTGGCGCGGTCCATTGAGGTGTAACAACCCCAGGTGTCGGGGTAGCATCGGCCAGCGTGATTTCTACGAGCGGCTTTCCTTCAGTCAGCCGGCCGGTCACCAGAGCCATATGACATGAACCCCAAATCTAGAGGGCGATCAGTAACCTTCTGCACGGAGAATAATCCGTCTGTAAAATTCGCATAACCCGCCTCCACGGCCTCGATCGGACGAGGAAAAACGCCGACCAAGGAGCGCTCATGCAAAAGTGCATATTGACCAGCGTACTTGTCCATCAAATCAGAGACTATGCTCTGAAAATAATGAAAGTTTTGTCGGATCGCGACTCCGCGACGGTCTGGCATACCGAGGCCTCTCTAGCTGTGGGCCTAATAGTAGCATGGGTTTCCGATTCGTGTCACGCATCATCTCTTGACTTTCTTCCCAGAAAGAGTCCTTCCGATCGCGAATCGACAGTGATGCCGGCAGTTCAACCGTCGATCATGTCCCATAACCCCCATACCTCTGCTGTGCCAACAGAGAACGGACCAACGTGTGAGGAACGATGGGCCCTTGACAGCCCTTGCTTTACTCATGGCTGAGCAACCAGCTGCATAGCCCTCAATTCAAGGCTCAATCCGGCGCTATTTCCCGCCCTGTCCCTTGCGCGGCTGGAAGAGCCAGGGCCGCACGAAGGTGGTCGGCGCGGCCTTTCCGTCCAGCCGCACGGCCCGCCGGATCGTCACGTCCTGCTTTATCATCTGGCCGAACATCACGCCTTTGCCGCAGCAGGTGGGGAGGGCGAGAATCTTGCGCACCACGTCCATGCCCGCCACTACATGGCCGAAGGCGGCATAGCCCTGGCGGCCGGGCGCGGCGTCCATGAAGGGCGCGGAACCGACGAAGAGCGAGAAATTGCCGGTCGCCGAATCGGGTTCCTCGCGCCGGGCCATGGAGATCACGCCTTCCACATGCCTGATGCCGGTCTTGCTGGTCGGTTCCAGTTCCACCGCGGGCATGATCGTGCGGCGGAAATCGGTGTCGATGCCCCCCTGGATGAAACCGCGCTTGGGATCACTCTTGGCCCGCGAGGCGCGATAGAATTTAGTGCCGTCGAGCCGTCCGTCGTCGACATATTGCATGAAGTTCTTCGTGGTCTTGGGCGCGCGCCGCGCATCCAGCGCCACCAAGATATTGCCCAGGCTGGTCTCCAGCCGCACGCGCACATAGCCCGCTGTCGGCTTGTTCGCCGGCTGAGCCGGCGCGCCTTGCGCGAGCAGCAGCGTCAGGATGAGGGTCAGAAGGGCAAGAAGACGGCGGGCAAACGACAACATGAATCCATTGGGGCCGAGGGAAGGGGGAAGCGAGGCAAGGCTAAGGATTTGTCACGCTCGGCTCAAGGCCGCCTTTCGGGAAAGTTTTCGTGACCCGCGCGTTCCCCTCTCGTCGGCAATTTCCATAAGGAGACGAGCCATGCCGAGAGGCGACAAGAGCAGCTATTCCGACAAGCAGAAGCGCAAGGCCGAGCATATCGAGGAGGGTTACGAGAAGCGCGGCGTGCCCGCCAAGGAGGCCGAGCGCCGCGCCTGGGCCACCGTCAACAAGGAGTCGGGGGGTGGCAACAAGTCCGGCGCCGGCCGGGGCAAGGCCGATACGCACGAATCATCCTCGCGCGGCGGCAAGGCTCACAAGTCCGGCTCGCACGAGCAGCGCTCGGCCGCTGCCCGCAAGGGCTGGGTGACGCGGCGAAAGCATCAGGACGCCCACGCCTGAAAGGGCGCCGCCCAACCGCACTCGCGCCTTCGCCCGGTGCCGCTATGCCGTCGCGCGCTGCCGGTTCGCCACCAGATTGTCGACCACGCCCGGGTCCGCCAGCGTCGATGTGTCGCCGAGCTGGTCGACCGCATCCTCCGCGATCTTGCGCAGGATGCGCCGCATGATCTTGCCGCTCCGCGTCTTGGGGAGGGCCGGGGCGAACTGGATGAAATCCGGCGTCGCAATGGGGCCGATCTCGTGGCGCACCCACTGGACCAGTTCCCGGCGCAGCGCCTCGCTCTCCTCCACGCCGGCATTGAGCGTCACATAGGCATAGATGCCCTGACCCTTGATGTCGTGCGGCATGCCGACCACGGCCGCTTCCGCGACCTTGGCATGGGCGACGAGCGCGCTCTCGACTTCCGCCGTGCCCATGCGGTGGCCCGAGACGTTGATGACATCGTCCACACGCCCGGTGATCCAATAATAGCCGTCCTCGTCGCGCCGGCACCCGTCGCCGGTGAAATATTTGCCGCGATAGGTGCTGAAATAGGTCTGGAAGAAGCGATCATGATCGCCCCAGACGGTGCGCATCTGCCCCGGCCAGCTCTCGGCAATGACCAGATTGCCTTCGCACGCCCCCTCCAGCACCGCCCCGTCCGCATCGACGATCTGCGGCACCACCCCGAAGAAGGGCATGGCCGCGCTGCCGGGCTTGAGGGCCGTCGCGCCGGGCAGGGGCGTTATCATGTGGCCGCCGGTCTCCGTCTGCCACCATGTGTCGACGATCGGGCAGCGCCCGTCGCCCACCACGCGATGATACCAGTCCCACGCCTCGGGGTTGATCGGCTCGCCCACGCTGCCGAGCAGGCGCAGCGTCTTGCGGCTGGTCTTCTTTACCCAGTCGTCGCCCTCGCGCATCAGCGCCCGGATCGCCGTGGGCGCGCCGTAGAAGATGTTGACGCCGAACTGGTCGACCACCTGCCAGAAGCGGCTGAAGTCGGGATGGTTGGGTACGCCCTCGAACATGACCGTGGTCGCGCCGTTGGCGAGCGGGCCATAGACCACATAGCTGTGCCCGGTGACCCAGCCGATGTCCGCCGCGCACCAGTAGATCTCGCCCGGCTTGTAATCGAACACGATCTCGTGGGTGTAGCTCGCCCAGAGCAAATAGCCGCCGGTCGTGTGCAGCACGCCCTTGGGCTTTCCCGTGGAGCCGGACGTGTAGAGGATGAACAGCGGCTCCTCGGCGCCCATTTCCTCCACCGGACATTGCGTGGAGACCTCCGCGCGCAGGTCGTGATACCAATGGTCGCGCCCGTCCGTCATGGTGACGGGCCCGCCCGTGCGCTTCACCACGACCACGCTGGTGCAGGCCGTGCAATGGGCCAGCGCCTCGTCCACATTGGCCTTGAGCGGGATTGTCTTGCCGCCCCGCAGCCCCTCGTCGGCCGTGATGACGATCGAGGAATCGCAGTCGCTGATGCGGCCCGCCAGGCTCTCCGGCGAGAAGCCGCCGAACACGACCGAATGGATCGCCCCGATTCGCGCGCAGGCCAGCATGGCCATCGCGGCTTCGGGAATCATCGGCATGTAGATGGTGACGCGGTCGCCGCGCTTGACGCCCTGGCCCTTGAGCACATTGGCGAAGCGGCACACCTCTTCGTGCAGTTCGCGATAGGTGATCGAGCGGCTCTCGGAAGGATCGTCGCCCGCCCACAGAATGGCGATCTGGTCGCCGCGCTGCGCCAGATGCCGGTCGAGACAATTGGCCGCGAGATTGAGCGTGCCGTCGGCGAACCAGCTGATGCCGAAGTCCGCCTCGTCGAAGCTTGCCGCCTTCACCTGTGTGAACGGCGCGATCCAGTCCAGCCGCGCCGCCTGCGCGCGCCAGAAGCCGTCCGGGTCGCGCACGGATTGCTCATAGAGCGCTGCATATTGCTCGGCATTGACATAAGCGCGCGCGCGCCATTCGCTCGGCACGGGATAAAGGCTCTGGCTCACATCTCTCTCCTGGGACTCTCTCTCCCCCACATTAGCCAGAGGAGAAAGCCCGTGCCAGTGCCGTGATATGTGCGGCGATTGCAGGAAATGCACGCCTGCGCGGCGCGTCAGATATCGCCGCCTTCCGTGCCCCAGACCGGCGCGCAGTCGGGATCGGCGAGCAAGGCCAGCCGCCGGGCCGCGCGGCGCGCGAGGCGCTGGACCTCCGCTTTGCGCCGCGCCGCCGCGAGCGGCTCGCTGGGCGCCGGCCGCACGATCTCGGCATCATATTGATCGGCGACGATCAGGCCCGTGCGCCCCGGCCACAGCGCTTCGTTCTGGAACAGGGCAAGGTCGAAGCCCGAGGGGACCGCCCAGAAATAGCGGTCGCAATAATCGAAATAATCCGGCCATTTGCCATCGCCCAGCAGATCGGCCCGGCTGCACTTGATCTCGACCGCGATGATGGCGCCGCGCGCGTCCACGGCCATGATGTCGAGCCGCCGGCCATTGGGCAGCGGCACTTCCGGCACGCCATAGATGTCATGCCGCGCGAAGAGCCGCAGCACGCCCCGCGTCACCGCCAGGGCCGTGCCGTCATTGGGCGCGGGCAGGGCGCCCTCGCAGGATTCGATCCGGGAAGCCATGGGCCCTGACTAGAACATTCGAAGAACATATACAAGCGGCGGACCCCTTCCGGGCCGCCGCTCGCTCAGCAGCTCAGCGATAGAAGACGTGCCGTCCGATCTTGGTGAGCATGGGCCGGTCCCAATCCGCCGACGAATAGGTCGCGTGGAAGAACAACGCGCCCTCGACCGGATTTTCCCAGCTTCCCTCGAGCGCGATCTGCGCAATGGCCTTGGAGGTGCGCCACTGGGCGCTCGTCTCGGGCGGTGTGGGCAGGCGGCCGTTGCGCACGAATCCGAACTGGCCGCGCTGGGTGATGACGCCGCACAGCGTGTCTGCGAAGCGGCCCGAGCGGGCGCGCGCGATCACGACATGAGCGACGGCAAGTTGCCCGTCCAGGCTTTCGCTGCGCGATTCGTAGAAGACGGCAGTGGCGAGGCACCGGGTTTCGGCGTCGAGCTCGGCGGTTTGTTGCCAGCCGTCCACAAGCTGGGCAAGCGAGCGGGCCGCGAGCGGCTGCACAATGGCCTGCGCGCCGGCATCGGCGGCCGGGGAAATGCTGTTGTCGGAAATGATCGGCGTCACGGGAGTCGCCACATCGGGGGCGACGGTCACCGGAGCCTGGTACGACTGGATCTGTGCGCTGGCGGCGGTCGTCGCGCCATAGGCCAGCAGAAAACTGAATGACAAAAGGGATGCAGCCGCCGCACCGGCGACTTTCACGGACTTCTTCATCGACTCTCTGAACTCGGCGGTGGGTCGGCTGGCGAGTCCTGCGGAATGCCTGTGTCGGCATCCTGGTCAGGCTCGGTCCGCCCCCCGTCTGCGTGTTTGCCTGGCCAGTCCCCATGACCGGTCGGCAACCTGCGCGGCTGGCGGGCCAAATGCCGAGACGGAAACCTTCTGTCAACTATTACACAGAGTTTCGGCGGCGAAGCGTTCCCCCTCTGCGATATCCAGTTCGATCAGCCACAGATCCGGATCGGTGCGCGTTCTTCGTGAAATATATTCAGATATTTCAATGTCTTGTGTCGCATCTTCCGGCCCACAGCGCACCAGGGTCTGCCGCCCCGAGATGTCCGTCATGCGCTCCAGAAGTGTCCCAAATCGGCCCCGATCAAGGAGTTGCACGAGGATGACGCCCCCGTGGGGATCGCCCTTGTGCAGCACGGTCGCGAAGCCCCCCGCGCCCTGGACGCGGCGCATGAGCGCGCGCACCAATATGCTCGTGTCGAGCCGGCTCAAGGCTGGTCCGCCGCCGCGCCAGCATAGCCCGGCAGGTTCGCGAGCGGGATGGTCGAGCGCATGAAAGTGCCGGTGCCGCGTCCCACTTCCTCGCCTTCGCCATCCACCAGCCGCGCCTCGGCGACGAACACGCGCCGCTTGCCGCTCAGCCAGCGTCCCTCCGCCACGATCGGTCCCGGGCGCAATGGCCGGGTGAACAGGAGGTTGAACGCCGTCGTCAGGAGGAAGCGGTCGGAAACGAAGCTGTTGGCGGCATAGAAGGCCGCATCGTCCATCATCTTGAAATAGAGCGTGCCGTGCGCGGCGCC
>CBIMKI010000073.1:0-12267 GCA_966244395.1 uncultured Sphingobium sp.
ACCGCGACATCGAGCTTCGCACCGGCACCGCACCGGCCGATGACGATGCGCTGGCAGATCATGGACCTGGCCAGGATCGTGCATCAATTGCTGGTCCTCACGCTGCTGCTCGTCATTCCGCTGCACGTCGCCGCAGCGCTGAAGCATCACTTCTGGGATCGCCATGACGTGCTGCGGGGGATGCTCCCGGAAATTCCCGACGCTGAAGACCCCCGGGGAGCGCCCCCGCATAAGCCCCGAGAGCCGCGGTTTCCCGACGAGACAGCGCACGGCTGATGTGGAGCATGACATTTTGCGGGTCGTTGCGCCGACGGGCCGCGCGCCATTGCTCCATCTGCTCGGTCAGATAGGCGGCCGGCTGCGCTCCCAGGGGCGGATTGCCCGGCCCGACCCCCTCGCCCGCGCTGCCGTGGCAGGAGGCACAGGCGGCGAGCCCCCGCGCGGGGTCGCCATGATGATAGAGGACAGCGGCCGGATGCGACCGCAGCGCTTCCACGGACGGGCCGGGCACGAACGGCATGGCGGCATAATATGCGGAGACCATGTCCTGCTGCGTCCGCGTGAGCCTGGCGGCGATGCCGCTCATCTCGGGATGCTGCCTGCGCCCGCTCGCATAGGCATCAAGCTGCGCGGCCATATAGCCGCGATCCAGACCCGCGAGGCGCGGCGTTCCCGCGCCGTTGCCCCGACCGTCCAGACCATGGCAGGTCATGCAGGCGCCCGGAGCCCCCGCATCGCCGCCGCTCAGCGCGATCAGTTCCCCGCTGGCCGTGAAGCGATCCGCCGCGCCGCGCTCCGGCCGGCTACAGGCCGTCAGGCAAAGCGCCCCGACCGCGATCATGACGAACTGGCGCGAAATCATCCTGCTCATGGGAACCGCTGCCATGTCCCAACGGTTCCGGGCGTGAACGCAAATCGCTGGCAAAGGGGATGGATTGCAAATCGTGCGCGTTCTCCTGCCGCTGCTCGTCACCACGGCCTGCAAGCCGCCGCCAGACGAGGCGCAGCATATGCCGCAAGCGAACGTCAAGCGGGGCATGGCGGCCATCGAGCGCGCGGGCTGCGGCGCCTGCCACGTCATTCCGGGCATAGGCTGGCCCCGCGGCCGCACTGGTCCCTCGCTCGAAGGCTTTGCCGGTCAGGGCCTGATCGCGGGCCGACTGCCCAATCGGCCGGACCTGCTCGCGCGCTTCGTGCGCGATGCACCCGCAACGCTGCCAGGCACCACCATGCCGGCCATGCCGCTGAGCGAAGAGGCAGCGCGAGACGTGGCGGCCTATCTCTATGCGACGGACGGGCGCTGACATGGGCGACCCCTCGGTCATGGCCGTGTTCGACCCTGCCGGTCCCTATGCCGGATCGATCGCGACCCTCTCCTGGATCCTGATCGCGATGGCTGGCGGCGTATTGGCCGTCGTTCTCGCCGCGCTGTGGATCGCCCTGTTCGGCAGCGAGCGCATGCGCGCGAAACTCGGCGGTCCGAAGGCGATCTGGATCGGCGGGATCGGCTTTCCCGTGGTCGTCCTGACATTGCTGCTCGTCTATGGACTGACCCTCACCCGCAATCTGACCGCGCCCCTGCCGGCCGACACCATGCGCGTGCGGATCACTGGCGAGATGTGGTGGTGGCGCGTGGCCTATCTCGATCGGCAGGGCAGGCCCTATCTGATCGATGCGAACGAGCTGCACATACCGGCCGGGCGCCCAGTGCTTCTGGAGCTTGAATCCAGCGATGTCATCCACAGTTTCTGGGTTCCGCGCCTCTCGGGGAAGCGCGACATGATACCCGGCCGGCGCAACATGCTGCCGATCCAGGCGGATGCACCCGGCGTCTATGCCGGGCAGTGCGCGGAATATTGCGGCGGCCCCCACGCGCTCATGGGGTTCATCGTCGTCGCCCACGAACCGGCCGCGTTCGACAAGATGATGAATGCGCGGCGCACGGCCCCGCCCAGACCAGCAAGCCCCGGCGCGGCGCTGTTCCGCTCCACCGGATGCGCAGCCTGCCACCGGATCGCCGGAACCGACGCCAACGGGACGGCCGGGCCGGATCTCACATATGTGGGCGCGCGGCGGTCACTGGGCGCCGGTATCCTCCCCAATCATCGCGGAACCATGATGGGCTGGATCGGCGACAGCCAGTCGATCAAGCCGGGCAACCGGATGCCCGCCTACAAGATGCTCTCGGCCGCGGAAATTCAGGCGCTCGCCATCTACCTCGAGGCGCAGAAATGAACTCGGAGACCGGCTTCGACCCGGCGCTCTACGACCGCTTCCCGACAAGGAAGGCGCGCCCGCCGGAGGAACTGGAAGAGTTGCAGCGCATCTGGTGCGCGCCCAGAGGCTGGCAGCTTCTGACCGCCGTCAACAACAATTATATCGGCTTCTTCTACGTCGCGACGGCCTTCCTGTTCTTCCTGCTCGCGGGCACCCTCGCCCTTGTGATGCGGGTCCAGCTCGCGCTGCCATTGCAGGGCATATTGCCGCAGGAAACCTACAACCAGTTCTTCACCATGCATGGCACGGTGATGATGTTCCTGTTCGCCGTCCCGATGGTGGAGGCGATCGGCGTGCTGCTGCTCCCACAGATGCTGGCCGCGCGAGATCTCCCCTTTCCGCGCCTCTCCGCATACGCCTTCTGGGCCTATTTCGTGGGCGGCCTGTGCTTCTTCGCGTCGATCTTCGTGGGGCTTGCCCCCGATGGCGGCTGGTTCATGTATCCGCCTTACACCAGCCTGGCCTACTCGCCCGGGATCAACGCGGATTTCTGGCTGCTCGGCATCGGCTTCATCGAGATCAGCGCGATTGCCGGCGCCATAGAGATCATCGTGGGCGTGCTGCGGACCCGCGCGCCCGGCATGACCCTCGACAGGATGCCGATCTATGCATGGGCCATGCTCGTCTTCGCGGTGATGATCGTCGTGGGCTTTCCCTCGGTGATCCTGGGCACGCTGCTGCTCGAACTGGAACGCGCGTTCAACTGGCCCTTCTTCGACCCCACGCGCGGCGGCGACGCGCTGCTCTGGCAGCATCTTTTCTGGTTCTTCGGCCATCCGGAAGTCTACATCATCTTTCTGCCGGCGTCGGGCCTGGTCTCGATGATGGTCGCGGCGCTGGCGCGAACACCCCTCGTCGGCCACGCCCTCATCGTTCTCGCCTTTCTGGCGACGGGTTTCATCAGCTTCGGCGTCTGGTCCCACCACATGTTCACGACCGGCATGCCCAATCTCTCGATCGGCTTCTTCTCCGCCGCAAGCATGGCAGTGAGCGTGCCGGCGGGCATACAGGTCTTTTCCTGGATCGCGACCTTCGCGGTGGGCAAGCCGCGCTTCAACGTGCCGACCTTGTTCGTGCTGGGCGGGATCGTCACATTCGTCATCGGCGGATTGACCGGCGTGATGGTCGCAATGGTGCCATTCGACTGGCAGGCGCACGACAGCTACTTCATCGTCGCCCATCTGCACTATGTCCTGATTGGCGGCATGGTGTTCCCGATGTTCGCGGCCTTCTATTACTGGACGCCGATGACGAGCCGCCGCGCGCTTTCCGAACGGCTCGGCAAATGGGCCTTCTGGCTGATGTTCATCGGCATGCAGGTGACCTTCTGGCCGATGCACCTCGTGGGGCTGATGGGCATGCCACGGCGCGTCTACACCTATCTCCCGGGACGCGACTGGGAACTCATCAACATGATCGCCACGCTGGGCGCCTTCACCATTGCCGCCGGCGTCCTGCTGTTCCTCGTCGATCTCGCGCGCAACTTCCGTTTCACGACCGAAAACGACGCGGGCAACGTCTATGGCGGGGGTACGCTGGAGTGGCTGCCGACCGGGCTCTATTCGGTGCGCAGCATCCCCGTCGTGAAGAGCCGCGAGCCGCTCTGGACCGATCCTAGTCTTGCCGAGGACGTCGAGAAGGGACGCTACCTGCTCCCCCGCTCCGCGACCGGACTGCGCGAGACGATCGTCACCAGCCCGCTCCGTGCCGAGCCGCAATATCTCCAGATCATGCCGGGCCCCTCCGTCTGGCCGTTCCTGGCTGCGGTGTTCACGGCCGGCTTCTTCCTGCTGATGACCGTGCAGGCCTACGCAGTTTCATTCGCCAGCGGCATCCTCGCGATCGTCGGCGTGCTGCGCTGGCTGTGGGACACCGACCGGCCGGTGAAGGAAGAGGCGGTGGACGTGGGCGCGGGCATCCGCCTGCCCACCTATGTCACCGGCCCCGGCAGCCACGGCTGGTGGGCGATGATGATCCTGCTGGTGGTCGTGGGCATGATCTTCGTCATGGCCCTGTTCAGCTTCCTCTATCTCTACGGCGTGCAGCCCGCCTTCTGGGTCCGGCCGGCAAGCCCGATCTGGCTCTGCGCCATCCTGCCGGCTTATGCGACCGCGGCGGGACTGGCGCTGCTGGCGAGATACATGCTCGCCCGCGAAGCGACCCGATTATGGACGCCGGGCGTGCTGTTCCTGGGCGCCGCGCTGGCGCTGGCCGCAGGGATCTCGATCGACATGTGGCGCTGGGTGGCTTCCGGTCTTCGGCCCGATGACAGCGGACAGGGGGCGACGGTCTATGCACTGCTGTCGCTCGAAACCCTGCTGGCGCTGATCGCCCTGCTCATGGCCGGCTATATCTCCGCGCGCAACAGCCGTGGAATGATCGTGCGGCCGCGCAACAACAGCCTCGATCTTTGCGTGCTGTGGGTCGTCTATGCCGCCGCGCAAGGCGCAATCACCGCCCTGGTGACGCGCGCGCTGGGCGGGAGCTGAGGCCGTGCGCGGCTGGACGTTCCTGCTGGCCGGGCTGATCGTGTGGACGGTGCATTTCTTCGCATCGTACATCATCGCAAGCATCTTTCTCTCGACCCTGGCGGCGCGCGCGCTGGCGCTGCTCGTCACCTTCGGATGCCTGGGGGCCGTGGCGGTCCTCCTCGCCCGGATCATGCGCAGCGACACGCCAACGGCAATGGACGCCTGGATGCGCACCGTTTCGCTGCTGGGACTGGGGCTGTCCGCCTTGGCGATCACTTGGCAGGGACTTCCCGCGGTCATCAGCTGAGCGACGAGACGGCTTGCCAGGGAACAGCGCCGCCCGGCCGCCGTTAGCAGACAATGCCCCTCGCCGACGCAGCCTCCCACCCGCTCTGGGCCAATCTGCTCATCTTTCTGGGGGCCGCAGCCGTCATCTGGTTCGCGGGCGCACGCCTGACCCGCGCGCTCGACGGCATCGCCGCAAGAACCGGCATGGAACGCATCTTCGTGGGCATGCTCCTGCTCGGCGGCATCACCTCGCTCCCCGAAGTCGCGAACGTCGTCACTGCCTCGGCGATCGGCAATCCATCGCTGGCGGTCAACAACCTGCTCGGTTCGGCCGCCATCAACATCCTGCTGCTGGCGCTTGGCGATGCCATCGTGGGGCGAAAGGCGGTAACCTCGATCGTCGCGCAGCCCTCCACGATGATGATGGCGGCACTCGGCATGATCGTGCTGATCTCGATCGCGGCACTCGTCCTGCTCGGCGATGTGGCGATCGGTCCGCTCGGCATCGGCAGCCTCGTCATCGGCATCGCCAGCCTCGGCTGCTTCTGGCTGGCGACAGGTCATGACGAACGGTCGCCCTGGACGATCCGGGAGGATGCCGATCACGGTGCAGGCCGTCGGGACATCGACGTGCCGGGCGCTTCGGTCGCAAAGCTGTGGGGGCAGGTCGCGGTCCACGGCACCTTGTTGTTTGCCGCCGGCTACATCCTGTCGCAGACCGGCGACGCCCTTGCTCAACAGATCGGCCTCACCAGTGCGATCGTCGTCTTCGCTCTGATAGGCACGGAAACCTCCCTCCCGGAGCTGGTCACGGTGATCGTCGCCCTGAGATTGGGCCGCCCGGAAATGGCTTTTGGACAGGTTCTTGGGACGAACTTCATCAATCTGTCGCTCCTGCCACTGGGCGACCTCATCTTCGCGGGACAGCCGGTGATGAATATGCTCGGGACATTCGAAGCGGTCTCCGCCTTGCTGGGATCAGTGCTGATCGGCGTCTTCATGATCGGGCTCCTCGAGCATCGCGACCGCACGATCTTCCGAATGGGGATCGACTCCGCCGTGGTGATGGCGCTCTTTGCGGTCGGCGTCGCCCTGCTCGCGGCCATGCCCGCCGAGAGCGGCTCCGCGCCCGCCAGGGGGGAAAAGGCGGATAGCGTCCAAGAGGACTGAAATCGGGGCGAAGGCCGGCGCTTTGACGCGCCTGCCCTCACCCATTACGGAGCGGCGGCATGATTGCCCTATTGTCCCCCGCCAAGACGCTCGATTTCGAGCGCGCATTGCCGCCCCTGCCCGCCACCAAGCCGCATTTCGCCGCGGAAGCGCTTGGGCTCGCCAAATCGGCCGCCAATCTGTCGCGGAAGCGGCTGAGCGAGCTGATGCATATCTCGCCGCGGCTTGCCAAGCTGAATGCGGAACGCTTTGGCGACTTCGCCAGCCTTCCAGAACGACCGGCGCTGTTCGCGTTTGCCGGCGATGTCTATACCGGCTTCGACGCCCCGAGCCTCGATGAAGCGGGCATCATCTTTGCCCAGCGCCATGTCCGGATATTGTCGGGCCTGTACGGCCTCCTGCGCCCGCTCGATACGATCCGCCCCTATCGACTTGAGATGGGCACGCGCTGGGCACCGCGCCGCAAGAGCCTGATCGACTGGTGGGGCGAGCGCATCGCCGAACTGCTACGCGCGCAGGTGGCCGAGGAAGGATCGGGCATCGTGCTCAATCTCGCCAGCCAGGAATATTTCGCAGCCGTCAAAGGCCAGCTCGCCGATGTGCGTGTCATCGAAGTGGAGTTTCGTGAGCCCGGCCCGGACGGTCCGCGCTTCGTGAGCTTCAATGCCAAGCGCGCGCGAGGCATGATGGCACGCTGGCTATGCGAGCACCACATCACGAATATCGAGGCAATGCGTGACTTCGACACGGACGGATATCGCTTCGACAGCCATGAAAGCGACACGGACCGCTGGCGATTCACCCGCATGTAGCTGAATTTGACCGCATGGAGGGCAGCTGCGACCCTGTTCACTCCGCCCCGCGCACCGCAGCGTCCATGCTGAAATGAACGCGGACCTCAGGTGCGAGGTCACTGGCGGCCTCGCCCGTCCCGATGCCGAAGGCGGCGCGGTCGATCGTCGCATCGCCTTCCACATGGCGCGAAGGGCCGCTGCCGGAGAGCGTGAAGGCCAGGCTTTGGGACCGGCTCTTGCCCCTGAGGCTGAGCGTGCCCTGCGCGACATAGCGGTTCGCGCCGGCCGCCCGTACCGAATGCGTGCGGAACGTTGCGCGCGGATGAGTCGCGCTATCCAGGAAATCCGCGCCGCCCAGCATGGCGTCCTGAGTCGCATCGCCCACCGAGGCGCTGGCGAGATCGATCGTGATGGCGATATTCGCGCTTTCGGGACGGTCGGGATCGAAGAGGATCTCGCTACGCCATCTGGCGAACCGGCCGGCGATGTCGGTCGCGCCGCTGCGGACCGAGAAAGCGAGCGTGCCGCCCGGTTTGATGATCCAGGCCGGCGGCGATGCGGGCCTGGAAGGGATTAGCGGCACAGTGGCGGCCGCATTGGCCGCTGTGGCCGAACTGGCGGCCGCGTCGGACGCGGCTGGCCTCGCCAGCTCCGTCTTTGCCAAAGGCGCATCGTCATGCGCGGCCGCCGGCGCGGCGCTGTCAAGCACGGTCATGCCCAGCACCCAGCCGATCGGCACCAGCAACGCGAGCAGAAGCCAGAGCCCGCGCGCCGGCGCCATGCGCGCCATGAGATTATCCCGGATCAGCCATTGGTGCCGGATCGCGCCCGCCACATGCAGCAGGACGAGGGCAATGCCGAGCCAGCCGAGCAGCGCGTGCGATCCATGGGCAAAGCCATTGAGGCTCTCCGGCAGCGGCAGGTGGGGCAAGGGCGCCGTGCCGAAGAGCAGCGTCGGCACCTTCACTTTATCGGTGGAGACAAGCAGCCAGCCCGTGAGCGGGGCGCCGATCATGAAAACATAGAGTCCGAAATGAACGGCCTTGGCCAGCCCGCCGGTAAGGCCCTTTTCCGCTGCGGGCGGCGGTCTGCGCGTCAGCCGCCAGAGCAGGCGCAGCAGCGTCAGCAGCAGGACAGCAACGCCGACCGACTTATGCAACTGGAACGCGGCAAAGCCACCCAAGCCCATATCTTCGAGGCGCAAGCCCAGCGAAAGCTGGAAGGCGAGCGCGAGGGCCAGCAGCCAGTGAAGGACGATGGCGCCAAGACTATATCGCTGCTGCACTGATCCTCCTTCAAACGGAATTGGTGACGAATGCCATATTTCCAGGGAAAGGACACCTTGCGCGTCAGGA
The DNA here is from genome assembly GCA_966244395.1 of uncultured Sphingobium sp. Taxonomy (GTDB): domain Bacteria; phylum Pseudomonadota; class Alphaproteobacteria; order Sphingomonadales; family Sphingomonadaceae; genus Sphingobium. The sequence goes on from CBIMKI010000073.1 coordinate 8,356, forward strand.
GCCGCCGGCATTTGTACACGCCGCGTCTCGACAGCGTTAAAGCTGTCGGGATGCAATCAATCAGTCGTTTGAGAGAATGCAAGCACAACAGGGAGCGAAACATTCCGGCGGCGAGGCGCGAAAAATGGCGGAAAGGGCTGGAGCGGGTAGCGGGGATCGAACCCGCATCACAAGCTTGGAAGGCTAGTGCTCTACCATTGAGCTATACCCGCTTCGAGCCGCCAGGAGACACTCCGGCCGGCCGGTTCACGGCGCGGCGCGCGGTCGCTCCTACGATGCGCTCGCGCCAGTGCCACAAGGACCCGCATTGCGTCAACGGCGCCTTGCGGACGGGCGCGTGAAAATGGTGCGGCGGGACATGCCTGGCCCGCCGCACCCGGTGCGCTTCCCGCTCAGGCGCTCTCGGGCGCGCGGCGCTTGAGGGCGCGCCGGCGAGCCAGGATGTTGAGCGCCTCGACGCCGGCCGAGAAAGCCATGGCAGCGTAGACATAGCCCTTGGGCACATGGGCGCCGAAGCCTTCGGCGATCAGCGTCGTGCCGATGAGCAGCAGGAAGGAGAGCGCGAGCATCACCACCGTGGGATTGCGCTCGATGAAGTTGGCGAGCGGCGTCGCCGCCACGAGCATCACCGTCACCGCGACGATCACCGCGATCACCATGATGGCGATATTGTCGGTCATGCCGACCGCCGTGATGATGCTATCGATCGAGAAGACCAGATCGAGCAGGATGATCTGCCCGATGGCCGCCGCAAAGCCGATCCCCACGCGCGCGTCGAACATGTCGTCATTGGGCGTGGGATCGAGATTGTGGTGGATCTCCTTGGTCGCCTTCCACACCAGGAAGAGACCGCCCGCGACGAGAATCAGATCGCGCCAGGAGAAGGATTGCCCGAACATTTCCAGGATCGGGCTGGTGAGCTGCACGATCCAGGCAATGGAGGCGAGCAGCATCAGGCGCATGACGAGCGCGAGGCCAATGCCGATACGGCGCGCCTTCTCGCGCTGCGCCTCGGGCAGCTTGTTGCTGAGCACCGAGATGAAGATGAGATTGTCGACGCCCAGCACCACTTCCATGGCAACGAGGGTGGCGAGCGCGATCCATGCGGTCGGCTCGGTCGCTAGCGCGGAAAGTCCTTCGATCATCGATGAGTGTCCCGTCCGATCGTCCTGACCCTATTCGCGCTCGCCCGTGAAGTTCAGGAGAAGCTGGAACAGGTTGACGAAGTTGAGATAGAGCGAGAGCGCGCCGAAAACCGCCATCTTGGTCTCGGTCTCATAGCCCAGATTCTCGGCATAGCGCTGCTTGATGTTCTGCGTGTCCCAGGCGGTGAGGCCGGTGAAGACGAGCACGCCGAGGATCGAGACGGCGAGCTGGAGCGCGCTCGACCCCACGAAGAGGTTGACCAGGCTGGCGATGACGACGCCGATAAGGCCCATGACGAGGAAGCTGCCGAAGCGCGAAAGATCGCGCCCCGTGGTGTAACCCCACAGGCTCATGGCCGTGAACATGGCAGCCGCGATGAAGAAGGTCTGCGCGATGCTCATCCCGGTGAAGACCAGGAAGACCGAGGCGAGCGAGAGGCCCATGACGGCGGAGAAGGCCCAGAAGGCGGCCTGTGCGCTCGAGGCGCTCATCCGATCGATGCGGAAGGAGAAGAAGAAGACGAAGGCCAGCGGCGCGAACATCACCACCCATTTGAGCGGCGTGCCGAAAATGGGCTGATAGAGGGCGGGCGTGGAGGCCACGAGCAGCGCGACGATGCCGGTGAGCAGGACGCCCGAGGCCATGAAATTGAAGACGCGCAGCATGTGCCTGCGCAGGCCGGCGTCGAAGACCGCCGGATTCTGCGTGGCGGCGCGCGGAAGAACGCGATTCTGTTCAAACATGAAAGCACCTCATTTGATCGATCAAACGAGTGCCGACACCGGGATATCGCGTGTTTATCCTGAATCCAGACCGGCATCGAGCGCACTCGATGCGGTCCGACATCACGACTGCCTTGCGGCAGATCGCCAGAGGGGCCCGGCCCGCATGGCGCGCTAGATAAGACGCATCGATTTAACAATCAATGACGGACCGCAGGCGCCGCAAGATCGGGCGGGTGCGATACAATTTGATACAGATGGGCGATGCGGCGACAAAGTCTGGCGACAAAGTCTCCCTATAAGGGGCTCCGGCGCTGCCCCACGGCGCCCCCAACCACAGGACAGCAAACCCCATGGCCGGTTTCCCCCACGCTCTGGTCATTGCGGGTCTGCTGTCCACTCCCGCTCTTGCGAACCTGCCCCTGGGCACAGCGACTCCCCAGTCCGGGCAGTGAAGCGGCGCGGCCGATCCGCAGTGGCCCACCGCCGCCGGATCGGCCGCGTATCGCTTTCCCTGCCGCCTCGCCACATCCTCACCTGCACCTGCATCCTTGCCGACAGATCGCCGCCGGGGCATGAGGACAATCGTGACGCCATCATGAGGCTGCAATGAGTGCCCGCCCCCACCTCCTCCTCGTCGACGACGAGGCCGCCATTCGCGAGCCGCTGGGCGCCTATCTGCAACGCGCGGGCTTTCGCGTCAGCGAGGCGCCCAATGCGGCGGAAGCGCGCAAGATCCTGGCGGGACACGCCATCGAGCTGGTCGTGCTGGACATCATGATGCCCGGCGAAGACGGCCTCTCGCTCTGCCGCTCCATCCGCGAACAGGGCGAGCTGCCCGTCATCCTGCTCACCGCCCGATCGGAAGAGACGGACCGGATCGTCGGACTGGAGATGGGCGCCGACGACTATGTGCTGAAGCCCTTCTCGCCCCGCGAGCTGGTGGCACGGATCAAGACCATCCTGCGCCGCGCGGGCGGCGGATCGGGCCAGCGCGAGGCGCAGGGCGAGACGGCGGTCTACCAGTTCGAGGGCTGGACGCTGCGGGCGGACGACTGGACGCTGACCGGCACCGACGGCGTCGCCATTCCGCTCTCCACGGCCGACTTCCGGCTGCTCCAGGCCTTCATCGCCCACCCCCGGCAGGTGCTCAGCCGCGATCAGCTGCTCGACCTGACGGCGGGGCGCGAGGCGCATGCCTTCGACCGCTCCATCGACAACCAGATCAGCCGCCTGCGCCGCAAGCTGGAGGACGACGCGCGCTCGCCCAAGCTCATCAAGACCGTGTGGGGCGGCGGCTACATGTTCAGTGCGGACGTCACGCGCGCATGACAGGCGTGATCGGCGCCCTGCGCTCCGCCCTGCGGCCACGCACGCTGGCGGGCCAGACCATCCTCCTCGTCGCCGCATCGCTCTTCCTGGTCCAGCTCATTGCCGCGGCCGTCTATTATATGGGCCAGCGCAGCCAATGGCTCACGGTCGCTGCGGCGCCGGGCGTCATCGTCATTCTCGAAGCGCTGGACCCACGGCCCAACAGCGGGCTGGTCGAGCGCGCGCGGGCGCAGCGGGGCCTGGAAATCAGCGCGACGCAGCCCGCCCATCGCGGCGAGGACGCGCCGGCCGTGGCGGAGCGCGCCCAGGAGATGTTCGGCCGCGCCGGTTTCACGCCGCTGGCCGTGCAGGCTTCCATCGAGCGGCAGTCGCGGACGCAGGAGCGGCTCCTCACCGGCAACAATGCCGCGCGGCCGCGCGTGCGCGTCCAACTCAGCGTGCGCGTGGCGCCCAACCAGTGGATGACGGTCTACACGCGCGCGGCGCCGGTCGATCAGCCCATCCTCCAGCGTTTCCTGGTGCCCACGCTCTTCCTCTACGGCGTGGTGCTGATCCCGCTCGTGTGGTTCACGCGCCGCCTCGCCGATCCGTTGCGCGCGCTGGCAGCGGCGACGCAGCGCGTCGGCACGCCCGAGGCCGCGCCGCCCGTCCCCGAGATCGGGCCCGATGACGTGCGCCGGCTCGCGGCTTCCTTCAATGCCATGCAGGACCG
>CBIMKI010000074.1:0-12180 GCA_966244395.1 uncultured Sphingobium sp.
GCGGCCGCTGGCGCTCTTCGACCCGCCCGAGCGCATCGAAGTGCTCGCCGCCGTGCCGGACGGGCCGCCCCGCCAGTTCCGCTGGCGCGGCGCGAGCCACCGCATCGTCGCGCAGGAAGGGCCCGAGCGCATCGCGCCCGAATGGTGGCGGCGGCGCGGCGGCCATGATGCCGATCCGGGTCTCAGCCGCGATTATTACCGCGTGGAGGACGAGACGGGGCAGCGCTTCTGGCTGTTCCGCCACGGCCTCTACGCGCGCGAGACCAATGCGCCGCTCTGGTATGTCCATGGCCTGTTCGCCTGATCCGCGCCGCATGGGTTCGCGGTCAAGGCGGCCGCAGCATGAGGGCGCCCTGGGTGCCTGCCTGCGCAGGAGCAGGTGGGCGCCATGAGCTATATCGAGCTTGCCTGCACCACGGCCTACAGCTTTCTGCGCGGCGCTTCCTCGCCCGCCGAGATGGTGGGACGCGCCATCGCGCTCGGCCATGGCGGCATCGGCATCGCGGACCGCAACACCGTCTCGGGCGTGGTGCGCGCCAAGATCGAGATCGAGCGGCGGCGGACGCAGGGCGAACCTGTCCCAGCGGATTTCCAGCTCGTCACCGGCGCGCGCCTGGCCTTCGCCGACGGGACGGGCGACATCATCGCCTATCCCGAGACACGTCATGGCTGGGGGCGGCTGACCCGGCTGCTCAGCACCGGCAATCTGCGCGCGAAGAAGGAGGATCTGCGCGGCGCGAAGGGCGCGTGCACGCTCTATCTGGACGATCTTCTCGCGCATCTCGACGATCTGCTGCTGATCGTCCTGCCGGACGCGGCGGCAGATGTGCTGGAGCGCCTGGCCGCGGCCGCGCCGGGCCGGGTGTGGCTGGGCGCGGTCATGAACCGCGCGGGCCGCGATGCGCGCCGGCTGGCCCAGGCCCAGGCGCTCGCGGCGCAGACCGGCGTCCCTCTCATCGCGCTCAACGATGCGCTTTATGCTGCGCCGCACGACCGCCCGCTGCACGACGTCATGACCGCGATCCGCCTGCACACGACCGTGCAGGAGGCCGGCCGCGCGCTGCTCGCCCATGCCGAGCGTCATCTGAAGGCGCCTGCCGAAATGCTGCGCCTTTTCGCCGCCTGCCCGGAGGCGATTGTGCAGACCGGGATCTTCCTCTCGCGCATCGGCTTCCGCCTCGAGCATTTGCAATATGATTATCCGCACGAGCCCGTGCCGCCCGGCTGGGAGGCGCAGGAATGGCTGGAAGAGCTGGTCGTGGAAGCGGCGTTCGACCGCTACGGCAATGTCATTCCCGGCAAGGTGCAGAAGCTCATCGAGAAGGAGCTGAAGCTTATCCGTGAGGAGCGCTATGCCCATTATTTCCTGACCGTGCACGACATCGTGCGCTATGCCCGCGCCTGCGAGCCGCCGATCCTGTGCCAGGGGCGCGGCAGCGCGGCCAATTCGATCGTCTGCTTCCTGCTCGGCGTCACCTCCATCGATCCGATGGAGCATGACCTCCTTTTCTCGCGCTTCCTCTCCGCCGAGCGCAAGGAGCCGCCCGACATCGACATCGACTTCGAGCATGAGCGGCGCGAGGAAGTGATCCAGTATATGTACAGGCGCTATGGCCGCGAGCGCGCCGGCATCGCCGCCACCGTCATCCATTATCGCGCCCGCAGCGCCGTGCGCGAGGTGGGCAAGGCGCTCGGCCTCAGCGAAGACGTGACCAGCCGCATGGCGAGCACCGTCTGGGGCAGCTATGCCTCCACTTACGAGCGCAAGCGCGTCGAGGAGAGCGGCTTCGATCCGGACAATCCGCAAATCGCGCGCCTCAACGATTTCGTGCAGCGCATTCTCAACCTGCCGCGCCACCTCTCGCAGCATGTCGGCGGCTTCGTGCTGACGCAGGGCCGGCTCGACGAGCTGGTGCCGATCCACCATGCCGCGATGGACGAGCGCACCTTCATCGAGTGGGACAAGGACGATATCGACGCGCTGCGCATCATGAAGGTGGATGTGCTGGCGCTCGGCATGCTCAGCTGCATCGCCAAGGGCTTCGAGTTGATGCGGCGGCACGACCTGGGCGACCATGACCTGCGGACCGACATCGAATCGAGCGACGAGGCCGTCTACGACATGCTCTGCAAGGGCGACAGCATCGGCGTCTTCCAGGTGGAGAGCCGCGCGCAGATCAACATGCTGCCGCGCCTCAAGCCGCGCATTTTCTACGATCTGGTCGTGCAGGTGGCGATCGTGCGCCCCGGCCCGATCGAGGGCGACATGGTGCATCCCTATCTGCGGCGGCGCTGCGGGGAGGAGAAGGTCGATTATCCCAGGCCCGCGCCGCAATATCCGCAGGACGAGCTTTTCGACGTGCTCGGCAAGACCTGCGGCGTGCCGCTCTTCCAGGAGCAGGCCATGCAGCTCGCCATCACGGCGGCGGAGTTCACCGACGGGGAGGCGAACCAGCTGCGCCGGGCCATGGCGACCTTCCGCAATGTCGGCAATATCCATGCGTTTCGCGAGAAGATGGTCGGCGGCATGGTGCGGCGCGGCTATGAACAGGCCTTCGCCGAGCGCTGCTTCAAGCAGATCGAGGGCTTCGGTTCCTATGGCTTTCCGGAGAGCCATGCGCAGAGCTTCGCGCGGCTCGTCTATGTCTCGGCCTGGATGAAATGCCATTATCCGGCGGTATTCTGCTGCGCGTTGCTGAACGCGCAGCCCATGGGCTTCTATGCGCCCGCCCAACTCGTGCGCGATGCGATCGATCATGGCGTCAAGGTGCTGCCGGTCGATGTGAATGCGAGCGGATGGGACAATGAGCTGGAGCCGATCTCAAGTCCCGCCCGCAAACAAGGCAGCCTGCCCAGTGCTGCTCATCTCGCCTTGCGGCTGGGTTTTCGCCAGATCGGCGGGTTCAAGGCGGATTGGGGCGCGCGCATCGAGAAGGCGCGCAGGACCGGCGGCCCCTTCGCCAGTATCGAGCATCTCGCGCGCCGCGCCGGCCTCCCCTCGCGCGCGCTGCAACTGCTCGCCGATGCCGATGCCTGCCGGAGCCTGGGCCAGGACCGGCGGCAGGCGCTCTGGGAGGTGCGCCGCACGCCGACGGACGAGCTGCCGCTCTTCGCCGCCGCCCGCGCCCGCGAGCTGGGCGAGGAGCCGCAGATCCCCCTCAAGGCGATGACGCTCGGCGAGCATGTCGCCGCCGACTATCAGACGCACCGCCTCTCTCTGAAGGCGCATCCCATGGCGCTGCTGCGGCCCTTCTTCGCCGCCGAGGGCGTGACGCCCAGCATCGACCTCAAACAGATGAAGGCCGGCGCGCATGTCCGCGTGGGCGGTGTGGTGCTGGTGCGCCAGCGGCCGGGCAAGGGCAATGCCATCTTCATCACGCTGGAGGACGAGGAAGCGATCTGCAACATATTGCTCTGGGCGCGCCGGTTCGAAGCCTATCGCCTGCCGGTGATGAGCGCGCGGCTGATGATCGTGGACGGCGAATTGCAGCGCAGCCGCGAGGGCGTCATCCATGTGATGGCAAGCCGCGTCGTCGACCGGACCGATCTGCTCGCCCATCTCTCGCAGACGCATGAAACCCGAACCGTGCTCAGCCGCGCGGACGTCTTCCAGCACCCTGTCGCGCCGCGCGGGACGGCGCCGAAGCTGCACCAGCATCCGCGCAACGTGCGACTGCTGCCCAATTCGCGGGACTTTCATTGAGGGGGGCATTTGTCCAAGGCGGGCGCGGGCGGTGATTCATTTCGAATGTCGGCTTTGGGGTGGGGGCGGGCAGGCCGCGCGCCCAACCTCCGTTCGTGCTGAGTAGGGTCTGAGGTGCGCTGCAGACGCGTCGCGAAGAGCCGTATCGAAGCACCGCTGCGTTCATTCGCTGTCCTTCGATACGCCACTTCGACAAGCTCAGCGGCTACTCAGGGCGAACGGATTTATTGTCAGCTTTCGTCTCAAATAGCCGACGCCGAAACGCCCGGCCAAACCCCTAATAAATCCCGCCCTGTTCGCCCGCGAAGTCGCGGCTCTGCTCGGCCCGCGCGGCGCGCTCGGCGGCGGCGCGGGCGGCGGCTTCCTCCTCGTCCAGCTCTTCGCTGCGGATGGAGCGGCGCGGCTCGGTCTCGGGCTTGAAGGCTTCCCAGATGATCGCGGAGAGCGGATCGGCCGAGGGCCAGCCGCCGCCGAACACACGCTTGCCGGTCTGCCGCTCGATGCGCACCATGCGGATGCCCGGCGGCGCGAAAAAGGGCGTCCTGGGCATGTCCTTGAGGATCGGCTCCATCGCCTCGCGCCAGATCGGCCCGCCGGTATTGCCGCCCTGCACATAGCCGCCCAGATTTCGCGGCTGGTCGTAGCCGATGTAGAGACCGGCCACGATATGCGGCGAACCGCCCACGAACCAGGCATTGGTGGGCCCCGAGGTGGTGCCGGTCTTGCCGAACAGCGGGCGGTCGAGATCGCGCAGGCGCGTCGCCGTGCCGCGCTGGATCACCCCCTCGGCGATGTGGACGACCTGATAGGCGGTCATCGGGTTCATCACCTGCCGGCCGGTCGGCGTGAAGCGCGGCATGGGCCTGCCGTCCCATTCGGCCGCGCTGCACCCCTGGCAGGGGCGCCAGTCGGCCGGCCAGATCACCTTGCCGTTGCGGTCCTGCACATAGTCCATGACCTTGGGCGTCAGCTCGCGGCCATGGTTGACGAGCATGGCATAGGCGTTGACCAGCTTCTCCACCGTCGTCTCGCCCGCGCCGAGCGCGAAGCTGAGATAGGGCTCATAGTCGCCGATGCCCATGTCCTTGATGGTCTTGACCACGCGCGGCATGCCGATCTGCGCGGCGGCGCGCACGGTCATGAGATTGCGCGACTGCTCCACGCCCCAGCGCATGGTGCGCGGGCCCGCGCCGCGCCCGTCGAAGTTGCGGAAGCATTTCTGGCCGAGATTGGCGCCCTGCCAGACGCAGAACGGCCCGTCGATGATGATCGAGGCGGGCGTCATGCCATTGTCGAGCGCGGCGGCATAGACGAAGGGCTTGATGGTCGAGCCCGGCTGCCGCTCGGCCTGGGTCACGCGATTATAGGCGGATAGGCGCGCGTCGAAGCCGCCCTGCATGGCGTAGATGCGCCCGGCGTGCACGTCCTGGATCATCATGCCGCCCGAGACGCCGGGAATGTTGCGCAGCGCGAAGGCGCTCCCCTGGGGCTTCACGGCGATGACGTCGCCGGGGCGCAGCATATTGAAGGCAGGCGTGCCGACGCCCGCGCGCGGCATCTGGGCGGCGCCGGCCGGAAGCGTACCGGTGCGGCCGTCCGCAAAGCCGATGGTGGCGGCGCCGCCGCTCTTCTCTACCACGGCGGCGATGGCCCAATCCTCATAGTCCGTGCCGAGATTGGAGCCGGCAAGCTCGGCATGCCAGCGGGCGGGGTCCACCCGTGCGATCGGGCCGCCCCAGCCCTTGCCCCGGTCGTAGCGCAGCAGGCCATTGCGCAGGGCCTTGGTGGCGAGCGCCTGCATGCGCGGATCGATGGGCGAGCGCACCCACAGGCCGCCGGCATAGACGCTGTTGGGGCCGTCCTCCGCTTTCTCTCCGAATCGGTCGATCAGGCGGCGGCGGATCTCCTCCACATAATAGCCGCCGATGCGCTGATAGCTGGTGCCGCGCTGGGTGACGGTGCCGAGCGGCGCGGCGACGGCGGCCTCATATTGCGCCTGGCTGATGAACTTGTTGCCCAGCATCTCCTTGAGCACCCAGTTGCGGCGCTCCAGCGCGCGCGCGGTGCGCGTCTCGGGCTGGTAATTGGCCGGCCCCTTGGGGAGAATGGCGAGATAGGCCATTTCCGGCAGCGTGAGCTGGCCTACATCCTTGTCGAAATAAGCGCGCGAGGCGGCCTGCACGCCATAGGCATTCCGGCCGAGGAAGATCTGGTTGAGATAGAGTTCGAGAATCTGCTGCTTGGTGAGCACCGATTCCATGCGCCAGGCGAGGATCGCTTCCTTGAGCTTGCGCGTATAGCTCACCTCGTTGCCCACCAGCAGGTTCTTGGCGACCTGCTGCGTGATGGTGGAGGTGCCGCGCGGCGTCTCCCCCGCCATGATGCCCTGCACGGCGGCGCGCACGAGGCCGGGATAATCGAGGCCGTGATGGCTGAAGAAGGTCTTGTCCTCGGCGGCCAGATAGGCGTTCACCAGCATCGGCGGGAAGTCGCTATACTGGAGCTGGACACGCCGCTCGCGCGCGAAGCTGTAGACCGGCTCGCCGTTGATGTCGCGCACCACCGTGGGCAGCGGCGGCTGATAGTCGAGCAGGCTGCGCGCATCGGGCAGGCCGCGCGCGAAGAGCAGCCAGAAGAGCAGCAGAGCGGCGAGGAATGCCCCGGCCCCGATCATCAGCCAGCGCCAGAGGCGACGCGCCCAGAGCCGCTCGAAGCGGTCCTGCGCGCCGTCCCAATAAGGGCCGAGCCGGGACATGCTGCGCCGAAGCGTGATCCGGGTCCCTTCGCTGGTCGCCTCGTTCATGGCGCGAGCCCTAGCCGAGATGCGCGAGAGTGAAAACCGCTTTTGCGGCATGTCGTCTCGGCCGACGCGGGGCCGATCCCAGGGGCGATCGGCCCTAGCGCTCCAGCGTGGCCGCATAGATGGCGACGGCGCTGGCGACGCCCCGCGCGATCCGGCGGCGGCCCTCCGCGCTGCTCAGCCGCTCGGCCTCTTCATCGTTGCTGATATAGCCGGTCTCAAGCAGGATGGAGGGTATGTCCGGCGCGCGCAGCACCACCAGGGCGGCGCGGCGATGCCACGGCGCGCGGAACGGCACGAGCGGCGCGGTCTCGCGGTGCAGCAACTGCGCAAAGCGCACCGAGGCGGTCATGGTCTCGCGCTGCAACAGGTCGATGAGGATGGAGGACACCGCCGAACTCTTGCCGGAGAGATCGACGCCATTGAGCACGTCCGATCGGTTCTCGCGCGCCGCCAGCCGCTCGGCCTCCTTGTCGGAGGCGACGTCTGAGAGGGTGTAGACCGTCGCGCCATGGGCCTGCGTCTCTTCCGAGGCATCGGCATGGATGGAGATGAACATGGTCGCGCCCATGTCGCGCGCCAGGCCGAAGCGCTCCTCCAGCGCCAGGAAGCGGTCGTCCTCGCGGGTGAGCGCGACGCGGATGCGCCCGCTCTTGAGCAGCTCGTCGCGCAGCGCGTGCGCCACCGCCAGCGTCAGGTCCTTCTCCATTGCGCCCGAGCCGGCGTTGCGCGCGCCCGGATCATGGCCGCCATGGCCCGGATCGAGCACGACGAGCGGCCGCGCCGAATCGTCCGGGCCGTGAATCTTCGGAATGGGCGGCCCCTTGGTGATCGGCGGCAGGCGGGCGCTGAGGCCGACATGGCGCAGCGGCCGCTTCGCCATATGCGCGGCCTGGCCCGCGGCCGGGGCCGGCGCGTCCACGCCCGGCAGGCTTGCGGCCTGCGGACTGCCCGGAGATGCGGAGAGGACAAGCGCGGCGGCCAGGAACAGCATCGCGCTCTCTACTGCCGTGTCCGAACATTATTCGTCCAGCCCAAATGGCAGGGCGTGGGAGGATAAGCATCCAAGGATGTGATCTGCCGAAGCTTTTCGCCGTTGCCCTTGGGGCCAAGCCCTGCTAGCGCTAACCCTTCCGGACCGCCTGCCGCCATCGGACCATCAGTTCCTGATCGGCCGGTTTCGCGCCGGAGGAATCCATCGCCCGGGCCTCGGCCCCAAGGCGATATGACAGGTTGATGTTGCATGGAGCAGAGCTTGATCCGGCCATGGCGCGCTGAAGCGAACGCGGCGCCTTGGGCGGCGCGCATGCCCGCCGGGACGAACGCCGGGACGGCTCCTGCAACAGACGCACAGCTCAAGTTTGAAACCCGGGACCAGCGAAGGCCGCTCCGCGCGACGGAATGCCTGATCGCCCGTCCCTCAATTGCACCGGAGCGTCTCGCCGTTCGAAAGGACTGCGGGCCGCCCGGCCGGAGAAGTTTGAATGACAATGCGTATGTTGATCGATGCGCGCCACCGGGAAGAGACCCGGGTCGCGGTCGTGACGGGGAACCGGATCGAGGAGTTTGATTTCGAGTCCGCCGAGCACAAGCAGCTCAAGGGCAATATCTATCTCGCCAAGGTGACCAGAGTGGAGCCGTCGCTTCAGGCGGCCTTCGTGGATTATGGCGGCAATCGCCATGGCTTCCTCGCCTTTTCGGAAATCCACCCCGATTATTATCAGATCCCCAAGGAGGACCGCGAGGCCCTGCTCGCCGAGGAGGCGCAGCACGCCGCCGAGGAAGCCGCCCTGCGCGCCGACGAGGACGATGACGACCATAGCGGCACGATCGAGGAGGTCGAGCGCCCCGTCCATGACGACGAGGACGAGGAGCACGACCATCGTGACCATGATGGCGAGGACGCCGCCGCCGGCAATGGCGAGGAGAACGGCACGCCGCGCGGCAAGGGCCGGAGCAGCAACGACCAGGCCGCCGAGGAGCTGCGCCGCAAGCGCATGGCGCTGCGCCGCCGCTACAAGATCCAGGACGTCATCAAGCGCCGCCAGGTGCTGCTCGTCCAGGTCGTCAAGGAAGAGCGCGGCAACAAGGGCGCGGCCCTCACCAGCTATCTGAGCCTCGCCGGCCGCTATTGCGTGCTGATGCCCAACACCAGCCATGGCGGCGGCATTTCGCGCAAGATCAGCAATTCGGCCGACCGCAAGCGCCTGAAGTCGATCATCGCGGACATGAACCTGCCCAGTTCCATGGGCTGCATCGTGCGCACCGCCGGCCTCTCGCGCACCAAGACGGAGATCCGCCGCGACTTCGACTATCTCGCCCGCCTGTGGGACGAGATCCGCGAGAAGACGCTGCGCTCGGGCGCGCCCGCGCTCATCCACAACGACAGCGACCTCATCAAGCGCGCCATCCGCGACATCTATCATCGCGAGATCGACGAAGTGATCGTCGAGGGCGAGGAGGGCTATCGCCAGGCCAAGGACTTCATGAAGCTCCTGATGCCGAGCCATGCCCGGCGCGTGAAGCAATATGCCGATCCGGTCTCGCTGTTCCAGCGCTTCGGCGTCGAGGATCAGCTCGCGGCCATGTACAACCCCGTCGTGCAATTGAAGTCCGGCGGCTATCTGGTCATCAATCCGACCGAGGCTTTGGTCTCGATCGACATCAACTCCGGCCGCTCGACCCGCGAGCATAATATCGAGCAGACGGCGCTCTCCACCAATCTGGAGGCCGCGCGCGAGATCGCCCGGCAGCTTCGCCTGCGCGACATGGCCGGCCTCGTCGTCATCGACTTCATCGACATGGAGCACAATTCCAACATCCGTAAGGTCGAGAAGGCGATGAAGGAGGCGCTCAAGGACGACCGCGCCCGCATCCAGGTCGGCCGCATCTCCGGCTTCGGCCTCATGGAGATGAGCCGCCAGCGCCTGCGCACCGGCGTGCTGGAAGCCTCGACCCGCGCCTGCCCGCATTGCGAGGGCACGGGCCTGGTCCGCACCGCCTCCTCGGCCGGCCTCTCGGCTCTGCGCCTGCTGGAGGAAGAGGCGGCGCGCGGCCGCGGCAGCGTCATCACGCTGCGCGCCAGCCAGGAAGCCGCCTTCTACGTGCTCAACAACAAGCGCCGCGAGCTGGACGAGATCGAGCGGCGCTATGGCGTCACCATCGTGATCCTGCCCGATGGCGAGGTCGAGGGCGCGCGCATGTCCGTCGAGGCGAGCGGGCCTCGCCCGACCGTGCAGGTCAGCTTCGCACCCATCATGGATGAGGTCGAGGAAGAGATCGACGAGGTCGAGGAAGAGGAAGACGAGGAGGAAGCGGACGCGGAGGACGAGCGCGCCGACCGCCAGGCCCGCGGCGATGACCGGGACGGCGGCCGCAAGCGCAAGCGCCGCCGCCGGGGCCGTCGCGGCCGTCGCGATGACGAGCCGCGCGACGCCGAGGATGGCGAGGAGGCCGCAGAAGCCGCCGCCGCTGATGACGACGAGGATGGCGAGGGCGAGGGCGACGAAGCTTCCGCTGCCGGAGACGAGAATGGCGAGGGCCAGCCGCGCCGCAGCCGCCGTGGCCGCCGGGGCGGCCGCCGCCGCCGGGGCAATGGCAATGGCGCCGATCAGGCCGCCGAGGTGACCGCCGAGGACGCCGGGGAAGAGACCGCGCCGAGCGAGGCCGCGGAAGCGGCGGAGAGCGCCGCGCCGTCCGAGCCGGTCGCTGCCGAGGCCGAGGAGGAAGCGCCGCGCAAGAGCCGTCGCCGCCCCCGCGCTCGCAAGGATGCCGAGGCGCCGGCAACGGAGGCTACGGCTGAAGCGCCGGTCGCTGCCGAGGCCGAGAGCGTGCCCGTCGAGGTGTCGCCGGAACTGGCCGAGACGCCGCCTCCGGCCAGGAAGCCGTCACGCCGCAGGGCCGCGGCCAAGGCCGAGCCCGCCGTGACGGCGGCCGGGACCGAGACGCCCGAAGCTGCGGCCCCCGAAGCCCCGGCCCTCGAAGCCCCGGTCCCCGAAACCAAGGCCGAGCCGAAGAAGCCCGCCCGCGCCCCCCGCCGCAAGACCGCCAAGGCAGCCGCTGCGGAGACAGCGGAGACAGCGGAGGCAGCGCCCGCGCCGACCGCCAATGGCGATGCGGCCACCGCGCCCGAGCCGGTCGCGGCCGCCGAAGCCGGCCCCGCCGAGACGGCGATGGCGTCGGACGACGCCACCGACTCTGCCGGATCGCCGCGTCGGGGCTGGTGGCAGCGCACCTTCGGAAACTGAGACGATGCGCGGGGCCGACCCGCGCCGTTCGGAAGGAACGGCCCATGCTCTCCCGCCTCCGGGAGGGTGTGGGCCTCTTTCCCCGTCAGCGGGGGTTCAGGCAGAGGCGGGCATAGCGCCACGCATGGCTGAACCCGCCGTCCATCCACGCTGCACGCCTCTCCCCCGCATCGCCTCCCGCGCAAAGCGCGGTCTTGCCGGCATATTGGCCCTCTCCGCCATGTGCGGCCTCGCCTTCACCCAGGTCGCCCAGGCCCAGAGCGTGCTGCGCGACGCGGAGACCGAGGCGCTCATCCACGATGCCTCCGCGCCGCTCATCCGCGCGGCCGGGCTGGACGAGAAGAACGTCCAGATCCTCACCATCAACGACGAGAGCACCAATGCCTTCGTCGCGGGCGGCCAGATCGTCTGGCTGCACAGCGGCCTCATTGCCGAGGCCGACAATGTGAACCAGGTGCAGGGCGTCATTGCCCATGAACTCGGTCATATCGAAGGCGGGCATGTCATCCGCTCGGGCGAGGGCATCAGGGAAGCGACGGGCATCCAGAGCGTCTCTCTCCTGCTTGGCGCGGCAGCCATCGCCGCTGGTGGCGGCGAGGCGGGCATGGGCATATTGGCGGCCGGCCAGCAGGCCGCGCTCAGCCGCTTCCTCGCTTTCAGCCGGGTGCAGGAATCGAGCGCCGACGCCGCCGCCGCGCGCTACATGCACAATGCCGGCGTCAGTTGCCGGGGCTTCCTCGAATTTTTCAAGAAGCTCCAGAACATGGAGTATCGCCTCCACCTCACCGACGACGGCTATGGTCGCACCCATCCCCTGAGCAGCAGCCGCATCGCGACACTGACGCAGGTCTGCCAGCAGGACGCCGCCTGGAACAGCAAGACCGATTCGCAGCTGGAAGCCCGTTTCGCCCGCGTGAAGGCCAAGCTCATCGGCTTCGTCAGCGAGCCCAGGCGCACGCTCCAGCTCTATCCGGCGAGCGACCTCTCCGTGCCGGCGCGCTATGCCCGCGCCTTCGCCTATCACAAGAGCGCCTATCCCGATCAGGCCATGGCGGAGATCGACGCGCTGCTCGCCACAGCGCCGCACGACCCCTATTTCCTTGAGCTGAAGGGCCAGATGCTGCTGGAGAACGGCCGCCCGGTCGAGGCGCTCGCGCCGCTGCGCGAAGCCGTTGCGCGGACGGGCAACCAGGCGCTGATCGCCACATTGCTCGGCCACGCGCTGATCGCGACGGAAGATAACAGCCATCTCGACGAGGCCGAGCAGGTGCTGCGCGCCGCGCTCATCCGCGATACGGAAAATCCGTTCGGCTGGTATGTGCTGGGCACGGTCTATGCGCGCAAGGGCGACACGGCCCGCGCCGCGCTCGCCAGCGCCGAGCAATATCAGATGACCGGGCAGGACGGCCGGGCGCTGCAATATGCGCAGG
>CBIMKI010000075.1:0-11979 GCA_966244395.1 uncultured Sphingobium sp.
GACCTCGAAGCCGGCCTTGTGACAGCGCTTCACCATCTCCTTGAACTGCTGGATAGCGCGCGGCGCGCCCTTGCCCGATTGCAGGAAGCGCGGCTCGGGCGCGAAATAGCCCAGCGTCTGATAGCCCCAGTAATTGCTGAGCCCGCGCTCGGTCAGCATTCGATCGTCGAGGAAGAACTGGCAGGGCAGCAGTTCCACCGCCGTGACGCCGAGCTTGCGCAGATGATCCAGAATCGGCTCGCTCACCATGCCGGCATAGGTGCCGCGCAGATGCTCGGGCACATGGGGATGGGCCATGGTGAGGCCGCGCACATGCGCCTCGTAGATGATCGAATCCGTCCAGGGGCGGCGGATCGCCTTGTCATTCTCCCAGTCGAAATCCGGGTCCTGCACCACGCTCTTCACCATGAAGGGGGCCGAATCCCGCGCATCGAAGCTCAGATCGTCTCGGCTCGCCAGGTCATAGCCCCAGAGGGCGTCGTTCCACTCCAGCCGTCCGGAAACCTCCCGCGCATAGGGATCGAGCAACAGCTTGTTGGGATTGAAGCGATGGCCCTTCTCCGGCTCATAGGGGCCATGGGCGCGATAGCCGTAGAGCTGGCCGGGCCGCACGTCCGGAATATAGCCGGAAAAGATCGAGCCCTCCCGCCGAGGCAACTCCATGCGCTGCGTCTCTTCCTTACCATCCGGTGAGAAGAGGCAGAGTTCGATGGCCTCGGCATTTTCCGAGAAGACCGCAAAATGCGTGCCCTTGCCGGTGAACTCCGTCCCTAGCTCATGATGCAGCTTGTCGGGCTTCGCGAAAGCAAATGACATCGAGGGTCCTCGGATCGGCAATAAGCGGGCGGGTCGAAAAACTCCCGGCTATCGGTTGGGCGCGGCCAGCAGCTTGGGCAACGCCTGGGGGTCCCAGGGAAACATCGGGCGGTTGTCATTGAAGCTGGCTGGCCGGCCGCGCCGAACCCGCGCGAACATCTCCATGGCGCGCGCCGAAAGCAGGCGGATGCCACCCGGCGATTCGATGCACCAGCCGCTCGCCAGCGTCAGCGCCCGCTCCAGATGGAAGCCGTCCGGGATCACCGCGTCGGCCGTGACGATGGCGTTGTCCAGCACCGCATGGCGGCCGATCCGTGCGCCGGGCAGCACGACCACGTCCCGCAGCACCGCGCCCTCGCCGATCACCGCCTGATCGGAGATCGAACAGCCCGGCCATCGCTCGCAAAAGCCCGCACCGGCCACATGGGGGGGAAGCGGCCATGCCGGGTCGAGCCTGATGCGGCCGCTGGCCAGCTCGCCATGGACGCCATGATAGGCATCCACCGTGCCCAAGTCGCGCCAGAGCGGCGCAGCACCGTTTCGGCCCGGCAGCGCATAGGCATGAGCCTTGCCCTCGCTCACCAGCCGGGGCAGCACATGCCTGCCGAAGTCGAGCGCCGCGCAATCGGCGGCCATTTCCTCCAGCAGCGCGCGCAGGCGCGGCCAGCCGAACAGATAGATTCCCATGGAGGCGAGCGCGAGGCCCGGCGCGCCCGGCGCTTCGGCGGGGCGGGCAGGCTTCTCGGCGAAGCCGACGATACGGCTCCCCCGGTTCAATGTCATCACCCCGAATTCGCTGGCCTCGGTCACCGGCACATGCACCGCGCCCACCGTCACGCCCGCCCGGCTGCGGACATGCCGCGCGACGAAGGGGCGATAGTCCATCTGATAGAGATGATCGCCCGCCAGCACGACGACATGGTCCGGCCGGTGCCGCTTGATCTCGTCGGCCACCTTCCGCACCGCGTCGGCCGTCCCGGCGAAGCCGCCGCGATCCTTGCCGTCGACCACGTCCAGCCGCAGCCCATGGGCTGCCTCGCTTTGCCGCCACACTTCGTCGATATGGCGGTGCAGCTCCGTCGGCGCGAACTGCGTCAGTACCATCGCGCCTTCAATGCCGGAGTTGGCGACGTTGGCGAGGGTGAAGTCAATCAGCCGTCCATGCGACACCACCGGCAGCGCGGGCTTGGCCTGACGCATGGTAAGATCGTGAAGCCGGCTTCCCGCTCCCCCGGCCAGGACGATCGCGAACAGCCTGGACGGAAAGCCAGGAGATGAAGAACCTGGCGTGGACGGTCGGCCCATTTTTTGAACCCTCGCGATCAGGATTGAAACCTGCCTTCAAAACACCCCGCAACGGCTTCCGTTCCGTGTCTTGCGCCGAGTTGATGCGCGCTCGCAAATCAGCGGATCAGCTGCCCGCCCCGCGCTGTCTTCGCACCGCGGCACGCCCGGCGCGCAACGCCCTCGTGGACGACGTCACGCCGCCATCAGACATGCCGCCTGCCGCAGCGCCGCGACATCCGGGATGCGCAGCCAGCGCGATTGCAGCTCGATGAGGGCCTCCGCCCGCATCGCCTGGAGCGTGCGATTGACATGCACCGGCGTCAGCCCGGTGATGTCCGCGATGTCGATCTGGGTCAGCGGCATCGCGCATTGCTGCCCATAGGTCAGTCCCACCTGGCCCATGCGCTCGTAAATCTCGCTCAACAGATGGGCGATGCGCTCGCGCGCCGTCCGGCGTCCCAGTGTGACCAGCCAGTCGGCCTGCCGATCGGCCGCGGCAGCGAGCGCGTTCCACAGCCGTCGCTGGTCGTCGGGTGAGCGCTCGCCAGCCGGTGCGCAGGCGATCCGCGTCGCACGGACACCCGTCAGCGCGACGACCGGCTGGACGGGCCGATGGCCCAGCGCCCATTGCGGCTCGCAATATTCTCCCGGCAGGAACAAAGCGGTGATCTGGCGCCGTCCATCGTTGAGCAGCCGGAAGCGGCAGGCCCAGCCCTCCTCGATCCGATAGAGCGCAGCGGGCTCGTCCCCTTCCCGCGCCAGATATTGATGCGGCCGGAAGTTCGCTCTTTGCCCCTCGGCAGCAGCGCTTGCCATGGCCCGATTGCCGCTGTTGCCCCGCACGATCAAACTATCGCGATCCGCAGCAAACGGATTTGCATGGATTAAGGCCATCGCTCGGCACGCGGGATTTTACGCGCGTTCCGGCTCGCATTCCCGCCTGCGGCGTCTCACAGTTCCGATGCACGCTTGCGCCCTTGCGCCGGATAATCTTCAGGTCGCACCTGCCCCACCACCGGTCGATCTTCCACCTGCTCGGGCGGTTGTCCGCCCGGCGTGCGGGGATCGGCTTCTTCGCGGTTGGGGAGCACGTCGCCAAGCGGCCCCGTCCGCCGCTCGCCGCTGAGCATGTCTTTCCTCTCAATGGTCATGGACGGGCCTCCTCGGTCCCTTCGCTGGCTCACTTCTGCGAACAACCGCCGGCCCGCCTTCGCGTTCCCCCTTCGCGCAACAAATGCTGCCGCGCTGGAACTTTCCTGTCTCTCGCGCACTGATCGGCCATGGAGGCAATGATGGAACAATCGACACTGAATAGCGCCGCCGCCGGAACGCACGAACCACACGAGCGTCACCCCGCCATGCCGCTCGTCGAGCGGATCGCCCGCATCCTCTCGGGCGAGCAATGGAGCGCGAATGCGGACGGGACCGAGCGCTCCGCCGCACAGCATGTCGATGAGGACTGGCCTCGCCATCTCGACAAGGCGCTCGCGGTCCTGCGGGCCTTCCGCGATCTGGATCATCATGTCGCGAGCGCGAACGATACGGCGACATGGAGCAGCATGATCGAAAAGGCGATCGCGCAGGGCGAGCAGCTTGTCCGGGGCGGCCCGCCGTCTACCTAGCTCGCGGCTCGGCTCAGACCTGCTGGGAATGGAAGCCGCTCGGCCGTGCGATCTCGCCAAGCGTCTTTCCCGTGCCCTCGGCCTCGCCATTGCTGGCCAGGTCGCTCAGGGATATGATACCGACTAGCCGCTTGTCGGCATCGAGTACCGGCAGGCGCCGCACCTGCATGTCGCCCATGGTTTCCAGCACATCGTCGACTTCGTCGTCCTCATGGCAATAGCGCACGTCTTCGCTCATGATCTCGCAAATGCCCGTCTCCGGCGGCTTGCCCGCAGCGACGCCGCGAATGGCGATGTCGCGATCCGTCACGATGCCGATCAGCCGGTCCTCCGCCGCCACGGGGAGGAAGCCGGCATCGATATCGGCCATGATCTGCGCCGCCGATTGCAGCGTGTTGTCTGGCGCGGCCACGCGCACCTGCGTGGTCATGCATTCGCTCACTCTCATTTCCACCTCCTCAAGATGCGGTCACGGTCACTTCCGGGGTCTGAGGTCAATGGCGGCCGCGCGCCCGGGTTCCCGGCATTAATCCATTTTGCTGTGAGGCCGGTGGCGCGCCCGGGAACAGCACGGCCGCTGTTTCGTTAGGCTTTCGACCAACGCAGGGAGAAAGTTCATGCTCAAGACATTGCTCGCCGGCGCCGTGCTCGGCTACTTCGGCAAGAAGCTCTATGACGGGGGCAAGCTTCAGCCCTACATCGCCAAAGCAAGGACCAGGCTTGGCGCGGCGCGGGACGAAACCAGGGCCGTTCAGACCTTTCCGGAGCCCGCCAAGATCTCGCGCTAGCTGTCCCATTTGCCGGACTAAAAGCTAATCCATGTTCGGCTCCATGACGTATCGCGCGCCCTTTCGCGCTGTCGGCGGAAACTTCTTCTCGCGCGTTCGTTGCACGGTTGACAGACCGGGAGAACAGCTATGGGGCAGACACATCGAAGCGGGCGGAACGTGCCGAGCGAGACAATCGTTCGCCCCAACATCTCGACCGAGAACCAGCCCGAGGGTGCAGCGCGCCGACCCTCGGACACGCTGGACCGCGAGCCGAAGCGCGATCCGCTGAGCGGCGCCAGCATCCCTTCCAATTACGATCCCGAGACCATGACCCGCGTCGGCGAGGCGCGGGACAGCGCGGCCGGACGTCAGGGTGCAGGCCGGCGCAAGCCAGGCTGAGCCATCATGGAAGGCCTTCCCTGGAGCTTCGTCATTATCGGCGGCCCCATCCTGCTGGCGGCCGTGCTGCTCTATGCCCTGCTGCGCGACCGCTTCCAGCGCCACAAGCTGCCCCGGGGGCTGACCGAGCAAGGCGCCCGCCGCCTCCGGCAAAGTCTCAACCGCGAGGACACCGCCCGGGCCGCGAAAGACTAGGATCACCGACCATGTCGATCAGCAAGATGATCTCACTCCACCCCGATGTGGATGGCGACGCCAATGAGGCCCTCGCCGCTGCGTCCCGCCACGCTGCCTTGTGCGCCCTCATCTGCACGTCCTGTGCGGATGCCTGCTCGGCCGAAGAGATGGACATGCGCCGGTGCATCCGCATCTGCATGGACTGCGCGGACGTCTGCGCGGCAGCCGCTCGCCTGGCGGTGCGCCAGACGGGCCGCGATGCAGAGATGCTGCGCGCCATGCTGGAGACATGCGCCCTCGCCTGCGATCTGTGCGCGGAGGAATGCTCGCGCCACGATCACCAGCACTGCAAGCTCTGCGCGGAGATGTGCCGGACCTGCGCCATCGATTGCCGCGCTGCCCTGCCGATGGCGCAGTAGCGCCCGGCGAACGATGGAGGACGACATGACGGACAATGGCAAAGCGCGCGGCCGCGACGATCGCGATCTCCATGACGCTCCCCCAGCCCCCGCGCAGGGCGGCGCATCCGGCGGGGCGACGGCCAGGGATGTCGGGTCGCGAGACGAGGAGCGCGCCGCCCTGGGCGCCGACCCCGAACCGACGCGCGGGACGTAGAAGGACAAGCCCCAGCCGGACACCGCGACCCGCTCGGACCATCACGAGGCGTCGCGTCAGGACTGACCGCGCGATCTGATTGCAGGCGGGAAGCCGC
Source organism: uncultured Sphingobium sp. (assembly GCA_966244395.1). Taxonomy (GTDB): domain Bacteria; phylum Pseudomonadota; class Alphaproteobacteria; order Sphingomonadales; family Sphingomonadaceae; genus Sphingobium. Next base: position 5,784 of record CBIMKI010000075.1, read on the forward strand.
AGCAATCGCCAAGGCCCATGGGCGCGACGGGCGCTCAGAGACAATCCGTGCATTCCCTCTCCCTCTCCGCTGCGGTAGCAGGAGGCAAAAGGGGCACGACGATGAAGACCTTCCTCCTCTATGCGGCCACCGCGCTGGCCGAGATATTGGGCTGCTATCTTCCCTATCTCTGGTTGCGCGAGGGCAAGTCGCCCTGGCTCCTGCTGCCGGCCGCCCTTGCGCTCGCCATTTTCGCCTGGCTGCTGACCATGCACGAGACCGCGGCCGGCCGCGTCTATGCCGCTTATGGCGGCGTCTATATCGGCATGGCGATCCTGTGGCTCTGGGCTGTCGACGGTGTGCGGCCGACCGGCTGGGACGTGGCGGGTGTGTTGGTCGCGCTCACCGGCATGGCCATCATCATGTTCCAGCCGCGCCTCGCCGGCTGATCGGGCGTTACCCCCTCACCAGCACCACCAGGCCCCACAGGCCCAGGATGAGCGCCACCCACACCGCCGCGAGCGACGCCAGCTTTCCGCTGGGCAGCCGCCGAATCACGAGACTGCTCGCCACCAGCACGAGGCACAGGCCGAGATAGATGGAGCCCGCAATCTGGTCGTCCGTCATCATGGCCCTCCCGGCGCGGCGCGCTTCACAACAGCAGCGTTAGTCCGTCATAGCCCGGCTCGACGCCTGCGGGTAGTGCGGTCCGCAGCGTCCCATAATCAAGGCTTTGGTCCATATGCGTCAGCACCGCGCGGCGCGGTCGCAGCCGCTCGATCACGTCCAGCGACAGGCCGAGATGCGCATGCGTCGGGTGCGGCTTCTCGCGCAGCGCATCGATGATGAGCAGGTCCGTGTCCGCATAAAGACCGGCCATCTGTGCCGTCACCTCGTGGAAATCGGTCGCATAGACGGCGCTGCGCCCGCCATGCTCGAAGCGGAAGCCGGTCGACCAGATATGCCCGTGCGGCTGCGCCACCCAGCGCACCGCAATGTCGCCGATCCGCGTCTCGCCCTCGCCCAGTTCATGCGCCGCGATGGTCTGTCGATAGCCCTCGCGCCCGTCGAAGGCATAGCCGAAGCGCTCACGCAGCCGCCGCATCGTCGCTTCATGGCCATAGCCCGGCACCGGCGTGCCGCGATGATGCATCACCTGCCGCAGATCGTCGATGCCATGGGTGTGATCGGCATGATCGTGCGTCCAGAGCACGGCATCGAGATGGACGACGCCCGCCGCGAGAAGCTGCGCGCGCATGTCCGGCGAGGTGTCGACCAGCAACCGCGTGGTCGCGCTCTCGACGAGGATCGAGACGCGTGTGCGCGCATTGCGCGGATCGGCCGGATCGCATTTGCCCCAGTCGCCGCCGATCCGGGGCACGCCCGAACTGGTGCCGCAGCCGAGCATGGTGACCTTGAGCGTCATGGTTTCACGCCGTCGCCGGCGCCTCGCATTTGGAGAAGAGCGCGAAGAAATTGCGGCTGGTCCGCTCCGCCAGTGCCTCCACGCTCTCCCCGCGCAGCTCCGCCACGAACCGCGCCGTGTCCGCCACGAAGGCCGGTTCGCAGGGTTTTCCCCGATGCGGCACGGGGGCGAGGAAGGGCGAGTCCGTCTCGACCAGCAGCCGGTCGGCCGGGATATCCCTGGCGGTCGCCTGCAAGTCCGTGGCGTTCTTGAAGGTCACGATGCCCGAGAGGCTGATGTAGAAGCCCAGGTCCAGCGCGATCCGTGCGAAGTCCGCGCTGGCAGTGAAGCAGTGGATGACGCCCGGAAAGGCGCCCTTGTCCATCTCCTCGCGCAGGATCGCCGCCGTGTCCGCCTCGGCATCGCGCGTGTGCACGATGATCGGCAGCCCGGTCTCGCGCGCCGCCGCGATATGGGCGCGAAAGCTCGTCTGCTGCTGCGCGCGGTCGCTATGGTCGTAATAATAATCGAGCCCGCTCTCGCCGATACCGATCACGCGCGGATGGGCCGCCGCCGCGACCAGACGCGCCGTGTCGACATGCGCATGCTCGTCCGCCTCGTGCGGATGGATGCCCACGCTCGCCCACACGTCGCGCTCGCGCTCGGCAAGGCCGATGACGTCGCCCCATTCGCGCTCGCGCGTCGAGATGTTGAGCATGGTGCCTACACCCGCCGCCCGCGCGCGGCCGATCACTTCGGCCTGATGCTCGACCAGACCCTTATAGTTGAGGTGGCAATGGCTATCGACGAGCATCAGCCCTCCGCCTCCTCGGCGGTCAGTTCCAGGCGCGGGAAGAGCGGCGTGGGTGGTGCCACGGTGAAGCCGGCGGCCTGCAAATCCGCATACCAATTGTCATTGAGGGCTTCATAGGTCCGCACGCCGGCAGGAACGCCCATATGGTCGAGCAGTTTCGCCGCGCTGCCGGGAATGACTGGCTGGATCGCCACGGCAAGCCGGCCGATCGCCACATAGAGCGTCGCCAGCACCGCCTCCATCCGCGCCGGGTCCGTCTTGCGCAATGCCCAGGGCGCCTGCGCGTCGATATATTGGTTGCAGGCGAAGACCGCGCGCAGCCAGGCCTGGATCGCGTCATGCGGCGCCAGGCGCTCGAAGGCGGCGGGCATGTCCGTGCCGGTCGCCTGGCAGACGAGGTCGAGCAGGATTTCATCGTCCGCGCTGGCCGCGCGCGCGGGCAGGCGTCCCTCCAGATTCTTGGCGATGAAACTCAGCGTGCGCTGCGCCAGATTGCCGAAGGCATTGCCCAGCTCGGTATTGGCGCGCTGCACGATGGCCTCGGCCGAATAGCTCCCGTCATTGCCGAAGGTCACTTCTGCAAGCAGGAAATAGCGCAGCTGATCGACGCCGAAGCGCTCTGCCCAGTCGAGCGGGTCCACAACATTGCCGAGCGACTTGGACATTTTCTGCCCGCGATTGAGCAGGAAGCCGTGGCCGAAGATGCGGCCGGGCAGCGGCAGCCGCGCGCTCATCAGAAAGGCGGGCCAGTAGACCGCGTGGAAGCGCACGATATCCTTGCCGATGATGTGGACGATGTCGCCGCCTTCCGCCCAGTAGCGCGCCATGCGCGCCGCATCGTCCGGATAGCCGCAGCCGGTGATGTAGTTGGTGAGCGCGTCGACCCACACATACATGACATGGTCGGGCGAGCCCGGCACCTTGACGCCCCAGTCAAAGGTGGAGCGCGAGACGCTGAGGTCCTGCAAGCCTGCTTCCACGAAGCGCATCACTTCGTTGCGGCGGCTCTCGGGCTGGATGAACTCGGGATGGTCGCGATAGAGCTGGAGCAGCGGCTCCTGATATCTGGAGAGGCGGAAGAACCAGCTCTCCTCCACGGTCCACTCCACCGGCGTGCCCTGCGGCGAGAGCTTCTCGCCATCCTCGCCCGCGACAATCTCCTCCTCGCCGTAGAAGGCCTCGTCGCGCACGGAATACCAGCCCTCGTAGCGGCCGGTGTAAAGATCGCCCGCATCCGCCATCGCCTGCCAGATCGCCTGGCTGGCGCGGTGATGATCGGGCTCGGTGGTGCGGATGAAGCGATCGTAGCTGATGCCAAGGGCGTCATCCATTTCCTTGAAATAGCCCGACATCTCGGTCGCCAGCGCGGCCGGCGTGATGTCGCGCGCCCGCGCGGTCTGGGCCATTTTCAGGCCATGCTCGTCCGTGCCGGTCTGGAAGAAGACGTCGCGTCCCATCATCCGCGCGGCGCGCGCGAGCGCATCGGTCGCGATCGCCTCATAGGCATGGCCGATATGCGGTCGCCCGTTGGGATAGGAAATGGCGGTGGTGATCGTGAAGGGTCGCGACATGGCTGCTGCGTTTACTCTGTCCGGGTTGTCGGCCATCTGTCCGCAGTGGCCGAATATCGAGCGCTTCTCTAGCCCCGCAGGCCCCGCCTGCCTAGACCTGCCCGCCTAAACGCGCTCCGATCCTTTTATGAAAAAAATCGCACGCGAGAACGCCCCGACGCCAAAATGATAACGGCTCACGGCACACATGCCGGAAATCCGGGGCAAGTCGACTTCAGCCCTCCTTTTGCCCATACGTCAGGCTGACTATACCTCATGGGCAAGCAATCATGCTGCTGAACTGTGAAAGATCTGAAGTCCACCCAATGGATTTCGGCATGAACGGAGCCTTGTCATGAAGAAATCATACCTCATTCCCGCAACGATCGCGATCGGCGCGCTTTATTCGATCGCTCTTCCTGTGCATGCCCAGCCGGTCGATGCGGCCGGTCCTGGCGATCCCGCGCCGCCCGCCGCTGGCGCGCCCGCTTCGCCCAGCAGCTTGGTCGATGCCGAATTCCCCACTTATGACGGCAACACGGACGGCAAGCTCGACCAGAGCGAGTTCACGGCCTGGGTGAGCAAGCTACGGGCGCCCGCGCCGGACGGCGCCGCCCAGACGGACACGCAAAGCTGGGCCGCCACGCTCTTCGCGCGAGCGGACGGCGACAAGGACCAGGCCATCAGCAAATCCGAAATGGCCACGCTTCTCTCGACGGCAAGGCAGGGCTGAAGATCCCGCCACCCTTCGGGCCACGCGGACGCCTCCGTCCCTTTGCGGGCGGAGGCGTTCAGCGCAGGCCCGCCACCGTATCGCAAAGCCGCAGCACCAGTGCGCCCGGTTCGAGCTGCAACGGCGTGACGGCCCCCGCCCCCAGCCGGCGCGCCTCTTCATAAGCCGCGAGCCCTGTCGCCAGCGCCGCCCCCTCGCGCGACCGCGTGCGATCGGCAATGAAGCGCGGGACGAGATTGACGAAGGCTTCCAGCCGGGGCCGCGCGGAGACGGAAGAGAGCGCCTGCGCCAGCCTGGCCCGCGCCGCATCCGCCCCCTTGTCCCCGGCTGCAACGAGGTTCAGCGTCTCTTCCATGGCCGGCAAGTCCAGCGTGCGCGTGGCGATCGCCTGCCCCGGCGATCCATCCGCACTGCGGGCCAGCGCCTGCCGCTCTGCCTCTTGCGTGTCCGGCAGTGCATCGGCCAGCGCCAGTGCCATGTCGGCTGCGGCCAGCGGCTGGAAGCGCAGCATCCGGCAACGCGAGCGGATGGTCGGCAGCAGCCGTCCCGGCGCATGGGCAATGAGCAGGAAGACCGCGCCTGCCGGAGGCTCCTCCAGGCTCTTGAGCAGCGCATTGGCAGCGCCCGTCTCCAGGTCGTCGGCGCTGTCGATGAGGATGACGCGCCGGGTGCCGAGCGAGGGCGCGTTGTTGAGCAGGCGGGCGAGGCCCCGCACCTGATCCACGGTGATGTTGCGCGCGAGCGACCCGCCTTCGCCCTTCTTGTCGTCCTTCTCCAGCCGCTCGAGCCGCATGAAATCGGGATGGGCGCCGCTTTCGATCAGCTTCACGGCGGTATCGCTCTCATTCGGCGCCAGTGCTGCGGCGGGCACCGGCCGGCCGGCGCCTGCGACCAGCAGCCTCTTGGCGAAATCGAACGCGATGCCCGCCTTGCCCACGCCCTGCGGCCCGGCGAAGATCCAGCCATGGTGCATGCGGCCCGCGTCCGCCGCCGCGATCAGCTCGGCGATCTGCCGGTCGTGGCCGCGCCAGCGCGTCATGGCAGCAGGTCGGCCAAGGCGGCGATCAGCCGTGCCGTCACCTGCTCCGGCGTGCCGGATGCATCCACGCCGTAAATACGCTCGCTTTCCGTCTCGGCGAAGCGCGCGAATGCGGCACTCACCGCCGCATGAAACTCAGCCTCGCGTCCCCCGATCCGATCCGGCATGCCGCCGTCCCGTGCCCGCGCCCGCATCTCGCCCAGCGCGCCCGGCATGGCCAGCAGCAAGGTGCGATCCGGCAGGAGGCCGCCCGATCCGATGCGGTGCAGCTCCAATATGTCGCCGTCCGCCAGCTCGCCCGTTGCGCTCTGATAGGCCCGGCTGGAATCGAGGAAGCGGTCGCACACCACCCAGCTTCCGCGCGCGATGGCGGGCAGGATCGTCTTCTCCAGATGGTCCGCGCGCGCCGCCGCGAACAGCAGCGCCTCCGCCCGCGTGCTCCAGCGATCCGCTTCACCCGAGAGCAGAAGGGCCCGGATCGCCTCCGCGCCCGCACTGCCGCCCGGCTCGCGCGTCAGCAGCACCGGAACGCCCCGCGACTCCAGCGCCACCGCCAGGGCCCGCGCCTGGGTCGACTTGCCGACCCCCTCGCCGCCCTCCAGCGTGATGAAGCGCCCCCGCATCCCGCCTCGTCAGCCGAAGAAGGAGAGGAAGCCGGTCCAGAGCCGCGCCAGGA
>CBIMKI010000076.1:0-11923 GCA_966244395.1 uncultured Sphingobium sp.
GGGCGGCCAATCTTCTCCACGGCGGCAGCCCGCACAATGACCCAACCCGCACACGCTGGTCGCAGGTCACACATTATTATTTCGAGAACTGCACCTATTATACGCCCGCTTTTTCAGAAGAAGCGCGAGGACGCCTAGAACTGCGTAACATCACGAACATCGCAACAGGCGTGCATGAGCCCAATATGATGTTCGGCGTCGAATTGACACCGCAGTCCCTACCGAAACAGGCCAAGAGTTTCTGGCAGAGGTTGACATCGTTCGATATGTTTGCGGCAAAGACGCCGCTGCCTGATGATTTCGACCCCGACGTCTATCTGGAACTCAATCCCGACGTTGCCTCGGCGGGTGGCGAAGCAGCGTCGCACTATCTCAAGCACGGGCGGCATGAAGGTCGGCGCTACCTAAAATAGGTGCTCCCCGCCTCCCCTTCAGCGGACATGCATCTGAAAAAGAGATCGATCGTCGCGTCTTTCGGTGAAATAACCGAGATGAATTCGGTCGAAGGCCTGTTGTCGCCGGCAAAGATAAACTCGGTGCGCGACTGCGATTTTGGCGTACCCAGCCGGTATTCACCATCGTCATATTTCGCGAATGGTTGTGGGCCCGGCCCCGCATCAATGCCCAGAATCCCGGTCCAGTTCGGAGGGGCAGCAATGCGGGTTTCTTCCGCCATCACATGCTGATCGACATGAGCGGTCGCGCCCCTCACATTGCCCCACAGATCTATTTTGCCTTTGCCGGTGCCGATCCTGACGCTCCGGCCCAGACGATGGCGCCAGGACACCAGCCCCGTGACGAGGCGACCCGCCAAGAAAAATCCCGCTTGGATCCCATCGGGAATTTTGAGATGCTCGTTCACGTCGGGCCGCGCATGCCGCGCGATGGCGCACACTTCAAAAAGCCGTCCATCCACACGAAAATAGCGGGGTTCAACCGGCAACCCGTCCCGGGCGATGCCCCACCCTATCAGGATCGCGGCGGGGAATGCGGCCGTTGGCGGCAATTCCTGATGGACCACACCGGTAGATGCCCTCGCAGCGCGCGCGGCCATCGAAGCGCCCTTCTTTCCCGCGATGCGTTCCGCAGGATCATCCGGCCGGCCTTCAATCCTAGCGATTTCGGACAGCAGCGCCGGTACTCCCTCGGCATTGGCGTCGTGTTCAGCGAGTTGGAGATATTGAGCGTGCGCAGCGGACGACGCCACAGCCCTCGAGAACTGGGTCGCCGAATGATAAGCCGACGTTTCCTTCGCTATGAACCGCGCCAAATCTCCCGAGAACGGGCATGCCTCCTTGTCCAGCAGGCTGAAGACGCGCTCCAGCCCCACATCATGTCGATTTGAAGCAACCATGCTGTCGCCGCTGATCCGGTAGTTGAAGAGCGGCTCGGGAACCAAGGCAAGATGATAGCCGCGCAGATACGCCTTGAAGAAAAACTCCCAATCCTCATAGCCCACAGCGTACAGGCTGGAAAAGCCGCCCAACTCCTCGAACACCGTGCGGCGCACTAGAGCATTCGCATCCCCGAATCTGTTTTCCAGGAGGGCGATCGGCCCACCCTGGCCAAGCGCATGGCAAAGCAGTTGCCGCGTCTCCTGCAAGCCGCCGTTCGCTCCGTTCTCAAAAGTCCAGTACAGGCAGGTCAGGATATCCGCGCCAGATTCATGCACAGCGTTCACTAAAGTTTCGATCTCGTGGGGCTCGGCAATGTTGTCGTCATCATGGAACAGCAGAAACACGCCTTGCGCATGCGATGCCGCCAGATTGCGCGCGGCGCCGAGATACCGGTTTCGAGAGTAAATGATCTTCAGTGGAAAGCGGTAACTTTCCGTTTCTAGGAGCCGCAGAAATTCAACTGTTTCGGACTTCGTGCTGCCATCGTCTACGACGATTACCTCGATCCGGTCATAGGTTTGCCGGGCGATTGCGGCGAGCGCCTCAGATAAAAGCGCGGGACGCTCATAATGCGTCATACAGACCGAAACCAACGGCTGGCGTTCGTTCACCGCGGCGGGCTTACCAGCGAGCGGCCCCAGAATGGCCGTCCAGCCGGACTCAATCTCCTCCATGGAGTAAGCGGCTTCCAGGGCCGGCATCCCATGCCTCATCGCCTTCACCATTGCCTCCGCAATCGCATCGGGATTGGCCTCCGTCGTGCAGTTCTCCAAGCTCTCCGCAGCGACATGATCGCCGGCGCCGTCTGCTCCGAATGTCAGGAATGGCACCCCCGCCCCGAACACAGACGCAAACTCCCACGAGCAGTCCCGGCCACGTGCGGGGATGATGGCCAAGCACGCTCCAGAAGAGAACAGTTCCGTCAGCACGCGGTCGTTCCGCTCGGCTAGGAAGGATATCTTGCCTGGGTAGTTGGCTAGGTGCCGCAGAATATACCCGCCGCTATGCTCGCCAAGAACGGTGCCAAAACGGCCGACGAAGATCAGGTCGGGATAGATATCGGTCGGAAGGCGTTTCACGGCTTCGACAAGGAGATCGATACCGGCGGAATGGTCCTGATCCGCCAGGATGATCAGGCTGCGCATCCCGTTTTCCGGCAAGGCCGTGGTCACGTGCTTGCAGGGCAATGAAGCTTCACCGGTAGGCCAGAAAACCCTGACCACCCGCGGACCAGCCCGCTTCCCCTGCTGGATCATGGACGGCACGAAATGATCCATCGCCACGATCAGGTCCGAATTCTCATATTGGGCGCGCTCCAGCGCCTCGACGACGAAGTCATTCCGGTCCGGAAAGCGGACATTCAGACGACGCTTGGCCTCGGAGCCTTCGACCGAATAGGTGATGACCGCAGCGTCGATCAGCCCTTGCCGCCGGGCCATGGCGCAATATCCTCCTGCCCCCTGGGGCAAGAGGATATGCACGCGGTCATAATCGCTATCGCGAACATATCGATAGACGCGCAGGGCAATGGCCGCCGGATCGCGGGCGCTGACATCGCCGGCATCGAGCTCTGACAGGAATTTCACTTCAGAACCGTGCATGCGGATCGCACTATGGCCCGAGTTCCGCGTAAGATCGGTGATCAGAATGTTGGCTTCCCGCCCCTCTCCCCTGAGGCGCTCGATCAGGATCTGGCCTAGCCTGCCCGACAGGTCATCGCGGCCGCCAAGCTCCGGCAAATCGGCACAGATCACGCATTCTCGCGCTTCAGACATATTCCCGCCCTTCTCCGCAGCGACCAACGAAAAGCACGACCAAACTCCTGTGATCATGGGTAGATTTGGCCAACGCAGTCCCAACTATATGCACCGCACACGTCGTTGGACAGCCGCAATGGATAACTAGGATTTGCCGCAACAATCCAATAAGGGGGCGCTAATCGAACCCAAACCATGCTTTGAAAGGTGCCGTGGCTCAAAATGAGCTTTCTCCTCCCCCCTGAATGGGCGCCCCAAGAGCGTCTCTGGATCGGCTTTCCCGGCGATCCCGCCGAATGGCCGGCCGCACTTCCGCAGGCGCAGGCGCAGGCGGCCGCCTTCGCCTCGGCCGTCGCTGCGCATGGTCTAGCGACCGTGCTCGTCGCGCGCACCACGCAGGATGGGGCGCGTGCGTCCGAGCTTGCTTCATCCTCCGTCACGATGGCCCTCATGCCCTTTGGCGATGTGTGGCTGCGCGATACCGGCCCCATCGGCATCGTCGCGCCGGATGGCAGCCGCGCGCTCACCGACTTCGATTTCAATGGTTGGGGAGGCAAGTTCGACATGCCCGGCGACCAGGACATCGGAGCGCGCCTCGCCGCCACCACTAGCCTACCCTGCTCCCATGTGCCGCTGATCTTCGAGGGCGGCGCCATCGACACGGACGGCACCGGCCTGTTCGTCACCACCGATCAGTGCCTGCTCAACCCGAACCGCAACCCCACGCTCGACCGTAAGCAGATCGAGACGCTGCTCAGCGGCGCGCTCGGTCTCTCCTCGATGCTCTGGCTTGGCGACGGCCTAATCAACGACCATACCGATGGCCATGTCGATAATCTCGCGCGCTTCGTGGCGCCAGGCGTCCTCGCCGTGCCGCAGGCAACGACAGACGATGACCCCAACGCCGCCATCTTCGCCGATGTCGCCGCGCGCGCCCGCGCCTTCGGCGTGGAGGTAGCTCTCCTGCCCTCGGTCGGCCGTTACGAGATCGACGGCGAGATCGCGCCGGCAAGCTACATGAACTTCACCATCACCAACGGAGCGGTCATCGTCCCCCAGTTCGGCGCACCCAACGATGCCGCCGCGCTCGATGCCCTGAAGCCCTTCTTCCCGGATCGCGCTATTGTGGGCCTGCCCTGCGATGCCATATTGCGAGGGGGCGGCGGCTTCCACTGCATGAGCCAGCACTTGCCTGCTGCAACCCGATAGCGTTCTTGAGGAAGAAATGACCGAACGATCGTCCCGGGTCACCGTCGCCGCACTCCAGCTCGCCTTCTCGCAGGATGAAGCCGAGAATATCGAGGCCGTGACCGACCACGTTACCAAGGCAGCCGCACGCGGCGCCAAGATCATCCTGCCACCCGAACTGTTCGAGGGCCCCTATTTCTGCACGGTGGAGGAGGAGGCGCTGTTCGCCCGCGCCCGTCCACTGCACGAGCACCCCGCCGTCGCCGCCATGCAGCGCGTGGCAAAGGAGCAAGGCGCCTACATCCCCACCAGTTTCTTCGAGCGCGAGGGGCCGCATCACTACAACAGCCTCGCCATGATCGACGACCAGGGCGAGATCATGGGCGTATACCGCAAGAGCCACATTCCCGACGGACCGGGCTATGAAGAGAAATATTATTTCCGGCCCGGCAACAGCGGCTTCAAGGTCTGGAAGACGCGCTACGGCACCATCGGCGTCGGCATCTGCTGGGACCAATGGTATCCGGAATGTGCACGCGCCATGGCGCTGCTGGGCGCGGAGATGCTCTTCTATCCCACGGCCATCGGCACCGAGCCCTATGACGCGAATCTCGACACCAGCCGCATGTGGCGCCGCGCCATGCAGGGCCATGCCGTCTCCAACTGCATGCCGGTGATCGCCGCCAACCGCATCGGCGAGGAACAGATGCCGGGCGCGATGGGCGCACAGAAATTCTACGGCCACAGCTTCATCACCGACGAATGGGGGGATATCGTCGCGGAAGTAGAAGACTGGCAGACCGGCTGCCTCGTCGCCACGCTCGATCTCGCCGCGGCGCGCAAGCACCGCGCCGGCATGGGCTTTTTCCGCGATCGTCGGCCCGATCTCTATGGACGCCTCGCCCAGGATATCTGACCTCTCTTACGACAGGAGACAGACATGACCGTTGCCCGCCTCTACATCGTCCCCGCCGCGGACGGCAAAAGCGCCGAGATGGAAACCGCATTGCTCGGCCTCAGCAAGATCGTCGAAACCGCCGAGGGAAGCCTGGGCGTCGAGGTCCTGCGCGATCTCGGCAATGAGCACCGCTTCATCCTCATCGAGAAATGGGTGAGTGAGGAGCATCACGCCAAGGCTCTGAATGCCCTCCCCGAAGGCGCGCTCGCGCCCGTGCAGGCGGCGGCCGGCGGACCGCCGGATGGGGCTTATTACGATTATCTGAAGGGTTGATGGCCGTCAGACAGCCATGACCGAGGCATTTTCAAAACCGTGTCGCCGTCATACCCGGCGTTGTCCAGGCAGGCGGCGAGCGCTCCTCCGGCAAAGCTCCGAGACGCGCGCCTTGGCTCTGTTGAAGAAATATATCTCGCGGGACGTCGTCCCCAAAGAGCTGACATTCGCGCTTCGAAAGGAACGCGAGAAGTTCATGATCCAGGATCCTATAAGGAACCGACATCAGGCTTCGAAACCGCTCGTCACGGTGGACAGCACGACCTGCAATATCCTGGATATCCGTAGCGGTAGAGAGCGACGCGTCCCGCCCAGGATCTAGCCTTCACTTCCCTGTCGGCTTGGTCCCAATACCCCGGCTGATCACGATCGGCTTGGAGCACTGCCCTTCGGTATAGAGCAGCGCCGCGACCACGTCAGCCGGCGGCTCCTCGGCCAGTGGTCTCGCAGCCGGCGCCTTGCCCTTGCCGCTTTCGTAGAGTGCCGATCCGTCGGCCTTGCGTGCCTCGACCTGCTGGCAAACTGGCGGCATGGCCTTGGCGGCCTGTGGCACCGCAACGGGCATACCTGTTGCGGTTGCGGCGGCAAATATGGTGGCGATGGTCAGCATTGGTCCCTCCCCTAGCACCTCGGCGCAGTCGACCGACAGATTGGAACATGACAGAGCCGACATTCACGCAAGATGAACGGCGCGTTCAACTTGCCCCCACATCAGCCGACCACGCCGCCCACCAGCGCGCCCGCGCCATACGTGATCGCGGCGGCCGCCAGTCCGATGCCAAGCTGGCGCAGTGCCGAGAACAATGCCCCGCGCCCCGTAAACAGGCTCGTGCCCGCGCCGATCAGCGCCAAGGCCACTCCGCTCGCGGTAAGGCTCGCGACGAGAGCCGCTGGCCCGGCAAGAAACAGGAACGGCGCCACCGGTACGAAGGCGCCCGCCGAGAAGAGTAGGAAGGACCAACCCGCCGCCGCCCAGGCCGATCCGCCCAGCTCCTTGGGATCGATGCCAAGCTCCTCGCGCGCGAGCGTGTCCAGTGCCGTCCCCTCGTCGCTCAGCAGCTTGTCGGCGAGCACGGTTGCCTGGGCCTGCGACAAGCCCTTGGCCTGGTAGATGAGGATGAGTTCCTCCCGCTCCTCCTCGGGCACTTCGCGCAACTCCTCCGCCTCGGTGGCGATCTGGCTGCGATAGAGTTCGCGCGCACTGGTGACGGAGAGCCATTCGCCCATCGCCATGGAGCAGGCCCCCGCCACAAGCCCGGCAAATCCCGTGAGGAGCAGCGCCTGCTCGCTCACTGCCGCTCCAGCCACGCCCATGACGAGACTGGTGTTGGAGACGAGGCCGTCATTCGCGCCCAGCACAGCAGCGCGCAATGTGTTACCACCGCCACGATGCTGCCCCTCAATCTGGGCCAGAGCCGGTCCCGGCAAGCCCCGCGCACCCGCCACCGCCTGAATCAGCCGGGCGTGCGAGCGCTCGTCCGCCGGCAGCCCGGCCGACACAGCCTCGGACTGGTTGTCATAGTCCGTAACGTCGCGTGCTTCATTAGCGGCAATGGCGGGCAGCACGAAGCCAGGGCCGAAGCGCCCGGCCAGCCAGGACAGCATTCGGGCGCACAGGCTGGCGCGCAACTTCGCTACGCTGCCACCGGCCGCGTGAATGCGTTTGGCCCAAAATTCGCCATGCGCCTGCTCGATCGCGGAAAGCCGGCGGAACATCTTGGCCAGCCGCGGATCGCTCTCCGCCTCGGCCAGCGCAGCATAGACGGCTGCGCCGTCCACTTCGCTCTGCAGATTGGCACGATAGCGGCGCACGGCCCCAGGATCGCCCATTACCTCTACTCCTTGCTCGTGCGTGGCCTCAGAGCACGTGCTTAGCCGTCAGGTGTCGCTTATCAACGGATGAACCTGCCCCGCCAATGCATAGCGATACGCGATGGTCAACTGCGCGAGCGCGCCGGGTTCTTCGCGGATCTGTCCGGGCGTCAGGCCGGTGAACTGCTTAATCTCGCGGATCATGTGCGACTGGTCATAGAAGCCGCGCGCCATCGCCTCGCTCAACGTCTCCTGATCTGCCACCAGCGCCACGGCCGCGCGCAGGGCGCGATATTTGCGGGCCAGGAGCTTGGGCGGCGCGCCGTAAAGTGCCTTGCACTTGCGCTCGACCTGTCGGCGCGAGAGGCCCGTTGCGCCGATCAACGCATCGATCTGCGGCGACGCGCCGTCGCTTAGCCAGGCGTCGACCTGCCGCACGAAGGCGAGCGTCTGCGGTTCGCCCGCATCCAGCACCTCCAGCATGATCGCCTCGCAGCAGGCGACCTTGGCCGCCAGGTCCGGCGCAGCGCGCAGCCGTTCCATGGCTTCGCTCGCCCGCGTGCCGAACAAATCCTGGACATTGAGCGCCCGGTTCATCGCCGCCGAAGCGTCCGTGCCGATCAGCGCGACCCAGCCGGCGGGTGTGATCCCGGCGCCAAACACCTCCACCGGCCCATCTGTGCGCACCAGGAAGGCGCCGGTCGTGGGACCCACGATATGCACGTCGGCCACCTGCTGTGTCTTGCTGTCGACGAAGCGATATTCGCCGACGCCGCCCGAACGGAGGCGAAAGCGCACCTGGGCATGATCGGCCCGCTCGAGATCCTCGAACATCGGCACGTCCGCCCGGAACCAATAGAAGAGCGTGACATAGTCCGCGAGCGCTGCACTCGGCACCGCATAATCAAGCTGGATATCCATGTCCCTCGCCTCCCGCCTCGGGAGATAGCCAAAGCCGTGAAGACTGGAAAGGATCGTGCGGCGGACCGAAGATTCAGCCGTCGCGCAGCGCGAGCGCCCGCGCGAACACCGCCTCGAACATCGCCGCCGTCAGCCGGCCGGTGTTCTGGTTGTAGCGCGAGCAATGATAGCTATCGATGAGGATGCGCCCGTCCGGCATGCGATGCTCGGCGAGATGGCCAAAGCGCGCCTTGGACAGCTTTCCGCCCAGCACCTTCACGGCCGACTGGTGAGCGATTTGACCGAGCGCGATGAAGATGCGCGCCTTGGGAAGCAGGTCCACGCCCTTCGCCAGGAACTGGCGGCAGGTGCGCATTTCCTCGGGCGTTGGCTTGTTCTGCGGCGGCAGGCACTTGACCGAGGTGAGGATCGCGAAGTCGACGAGTTTCACGTGATCGTCCACCCGCGCCTCATAGCTGCCGCGCGAAAGGCCAAACTTGTCCAGCGTCGCGAACAGGAGGTCGCCGGCATAATCGCCCGTGAACGGTCGCCCCGTCCGGTTCGCGCCATGCTTGCCGGGCGCGAGCCCGATCATGACGATGCTGGCCTGCGGGTCACCGAAGGCCAGCACCGGTCCGTTCCACCAGTCCGGATGCTCGGCGCGGCACTGATGGCGATAGGCGACCAAGCGCGGGCAGAGCGGACAGTCGCGCCCGGGTTCGGCGGCGGGCACGGGGCTGATGATGGGGCTGGTCAGCATGGCTCCGCCGCGATAGGCGCCCAGCCATGGCAAAGGCAAGCAAGGGCAGGACGGAACGAGAGGTGGGCACTGTCCAGCCACTCCATCTCTATGCCGTCGCATTGGGCTCCAATCGCTCCCTCTCCCACCATATGGGGCCGCGCGCCATCGTTCATGCCGCCATGGTCGCGCTCGACCTGCCGCCGCTCAGCGTCGTGGCCCGTGCGCCGGTCATCATGACGCGCCCTATCGGGCCATCGATGCGCAGCTATGCGAACAGCGCCGTTATCGTCGCTTCGCCGCTCGCGCCTCATGAGATGCTCGATCGGCTGCAGGCCATCGAGCGGCGTTTCCACCGCCGCCGCTTTCGCCGCTGGGGCGACCGCACGCTGGACCTCGACCTGCTCTTGTGGTCCGGCGGACGCGTGAAAAGTCGGCGCCTTACGGTCCCCCATGCGGCGTTCAGAACGCGCGATTTCGTGCTCCGCCCGCTCCTCGCCATCGCCCCGCGCTGGCATGATCCCATAACGGGCCTCACGATTGCACAACTCGCCGCCCGCCTGCACAAGGCGCGGTCGAAACCCTTGCTCGAAAGACAAAGCCAATTATAGCCTTGTTCACGAGGGGAAGCCTATGTCCTCGATCGCCCTGGCGCTCTTCGCGACCATTCCCACAATGACGGCAGACGCAGAAAACCGATAAATGGCCGCCACTCCGCTCACACCAGTCATCCTCTCCGGCGGCTCCGGCACCCGGCTGTGGCCCCTGTCGCGATCCGAGCGGCCCAAGCAGTTCATTGCGCTCACATCCGACGAGACGATGTTCGAGCTGACGCTGAAGCGCACGTCCGGCCTTCCCGACGTCACAGCGCCGCTCATCGTCGCCAATGCCGCGCATGAGGCGCTGTTGGCCGATCAGCTCGATGGCCCCGCGACCGTCATCCTGGAGCCCTGCGCGCGCAACACGGCGCCCGCCATCGCTCTTGCGGCCCTAGCCCTCGCCGATCCCGATCATCTCATGCTGGTGATGCCGAGCGACCACGTCATTGCCGATCTCCCCGCCTTCCATGCCGCCATCGAGGCAGCGCGGCCCATGGCGGCGCAGGGTTGGCTGGTGACCTTCGGCATCACGCCGGACACGCCCGAAACCGGCTATGGTTATATCGCGCTGGGCAAGGCCGTTGCGCCGGGCGTGCAGCAGGTCGAGCGCTTCATCGAAAAGCCGGATCGCGACAAGGCCGAAGCCTTGCTGTCCGAGGGCGGCCATGTCTGGAACGCCGGCATCTTCCTCTTTTCCGGTCGTACCTATCTCGACGCCTTACGCAAGCAGCAGCCCGCCATGGTCACTGCCGCACAGGCCGCCATGGCGGAAGCCGCGCGCAGGGGCGACGTCATCTCGCCCAACGCCGACGCCTTCGCGGCCTCCCCATCCGATTCCATCGATTATGCCGTGATGGAGGGTGCGGACAAAGTCGCTTGCGTGCCGGTCTCCATGGGCTGGTCCGATGTGGGGAGCTGGGATTCTCTCTATGCCATCGCGGACAAGACCATCGAGGGCCATGTCCTCACCGGCAAAGCCCAGGCCATCGAGTCGAGCAACTGCCTGGTGCGCGGCGCAGGCGTCCGCGTCACGCTGGCCGGCGTCAGCGATCTCATCGTCGTTGCCACAGCCGATGAGGTGATCGTCTTACCGCGCGGCCGCTCGCAGGACGTCAAGAAGATCGTCGACCTCATCAAGATCCAGAACTGAGGGCACCGCCCCGCTATCCGGAGAGACTGCATGACCCATCGCTTCCACCCCACCTCGCTGCGCGAATATGACATTCGCGGCATCGTCGGCGAGACATTGGGCGGAGCGGATGCCTATGCCATCGGCCGGGGCTTCGGCACGCTGGTCGCGCGGGCGGGCGGATCGAAAGTGGCCGTGGGCTATGACGGCCGCCTCTCCTCACCCGCGCTGGAGCAGGCGCTGGTCAATGGGCTCAACGATGCCGGCATCCATGCTGTCCGCATTGGCCTGGGCCCCACGCCTATGCTCTATTATGCCGAGGCCGTGCTGGGCGTGGACGGCGGCATCCAGATAACCGGCAGCCACAATCCCGCCAATTACAACGGCTTCAAGATGGTGTTTCAGCACGGTCCATTTTTCGGGCCGAGCATCCAGACGCTGGGCGAGATGGCGCAAAACGGCGACTGGGCGGAAGGCAGCGCGGGCAGCGAGACGGTGGACGTCCTCGATCGCTATGTCGCCCGCCTCGTTGAGGGCTTTGATGGCCAGGGCTATCGGATCGGCTGGGACGCGGGCAATGGCGCGGCCGGTCCAGTGGTCGAGAAGCTGGTCAAGCTCCTGCCGGGTGAGCATCATCTGCTCTTCACCGATGTAGACGGCAATTTTCCCAACCATCATCCCGACCCCACCGAGGAGAAGAACCTCGCGGACCTGAGGGCGCTCGTCGCGGAGAAAAGCCTCGATTTCGGTGTGGCTTTCGATGGCGATGGCGACCGCATCGGCGCGATCGACGGGGAAGGCCGCGTTATCTGGGGCGACCAGTTGCTTGCCATCTTCGCCGAGCCGGTGCTGAAGGATCTGCCCGGCGCCACGATCATCGCGGATGTGAAGGCCAGCCAGGCGCTGTTCGACCGCGTGGGCGAACTCGGCGGCGTGCCGCTCATGTGGAAAACCGGGCACAGCCTCATCAAGTCCAAAATGAAGGAGACTGGCAGCCCGCTCGCCGGCGAGATGAGCGGCCACATCTTCTTCAAGCACCAATATTATGGCTATGACGATGCGCTCTACAGCGCCGTCCGCCTGATCCGCGCATCGACCGCGCTGGGCAAGAGCGTCACCCAGCTGCGCGGCGAAATGCCCGCCATGGTCAATACACCCGAGATGCGCTTCC
>CBIMKI010000077.1:0-11726 GCA_966244395.1 uncultured Sphingobium sp.
AAGCGCTCGGCATCGCGCTCGCCGGCCATGACCGCGTCATAAGCGGCCTGGGCCTCGAGATATTCGAAGCGGTTGCCGGGGATGAGGATGGCCTTGCTCGGCTCGTCGAGCCGGTGATTGGCGCGGCCGATGCGCTGGAGCAGGCGCGACGAGCCCTTGGGGGCGCCCATCTGGATGACGCAGTCGACATCGCCCCAGTCGATGCCGAGATCGAGGCTGGCGGTGGCGACGAGGCCGCGCAGCCGCCCGTCCGCCATGGCCGCCTCCACCTTGCGGCGGGCCTCGCGGCTCAAACTGCCATGGTGGATGCCGATGGGGAGATTCTGGTCGTTCTCGCTCCACAACTCCTGGAAGATCAGCTCGGCGAGGCCGCGCGTGTTGCAGAAGACCAGAGTGAGACGGTTGCGCGCGATGATGTCGATGACCTGGCGGGCGGCATATTTGCCGCTGTGCCCGGACCAGGGGACGCGGTCCTGCGGCGTCAGGATCGTGAGATCGGGCGGAGCGCCGGGTTCGCCCTCGACCAGCGTCACATCCTGCGCGCGACCGCCGGGCGCGAGCCAGCGGCGATAGGCATCCGGATCGGCCACGGTGGCGGAGAGGCCGACGCGGCGGAGCGGCGGGCGAATGGATTGCAGGCGCGAGAGGGAGAGGCTGAGCAGATCGCCGCGCTTGTCGGCCGCGAAGGCATGGATCTCGTCGATGATGACCGTCTCGAGATCGGCGAAGAGCAGGGGCGCATCCTCATAGCTGAGCAGCAGGGAGAGCGATTCGGGCGTGGTGAGCAGCATCTGCGGCGGGCGGGCGCGCTGGCGGGCCTTGCGATCGGAGGGCGTGTCGCCACTGCGGGTCTCGACGCGAATGGGGAGGTTCATCTCCGCGATAGGCGTGAGCAGATTGCGCTGCACGTCGACGGCGAGGGCCTTCAAGGGCGAGATATAGAGGGTGTGCAGGCGCTCGGCCGGGCGCTCGATGAGGTCCGCGAGGCTGGGGAGGAAGCCCGCCAACGTCTTGCCCGCGCCGGTGGGGGCCACCAGCAGCGCATGCTCGCCGCGCGCCGCCGCCTCCAGCATGCCGCGCTGATGGGCACGCAGCCGCCAGCCGCGTCCGGCGAGCCATTGGTCGACGATGGAAGGGAGGAGACTCATCGCCTGCCAAAATGGCGTGGCGGGGGACGAAAAAAAAGGCCGCCCCGAAGGACGGCCTGGAAGTTTTAGGAGAGGATGCCTGAAAGGCCCGATCCGTATGCGTTACATACAATTTTTCCGCAATTGCGAAATTCGTCGGACTGCGTGCAAAATTTGCAAGCTAATGATTTTACATCGCATAATCAGCTTGATGAGAGGGGTCGGGCGCGGGCGGGAAACCCTTCCGTGCACGGGAACCCTCATCTGCTCCGCCTGGATTTGAGGGAGAATTTCGATTCGCCGCCGTCGAATCGCTAGGGCCGCACGTCATGCGCCGCCAGCAGGAGGTCGCGGGCGGCGTTGAGCCGGGCAGCCAGTGCTTGCGTCCCGCCCTGGTCGGGATGGTTGCGCGCGATGAGCCGGCGGTGCGCTGCGACAATGGCGCTCCGGTCCGCATCCGGCGGGAGCCCGAGCAGTGCATAAGCATCGGCGAGCGCCATGTCCTGCGCGAAGGGACGTGCCTCGGCGGGGTCGCGGCGCAGGCGCCAGGGCCGCCGCAGCCAGGCCGCGCCGCCAGTCATGAGGAGCGCGCCCTCGACGGCATGGCCCTTGGCGATCAGCACGAGGCCGATCAGCATCGCCGCCAGCGCCGGCCAGTTGCGCCGGTCGCGCATCGCCTTGCCACCGAAGGTCAGCCAGAGCAGCAGACCGGCGAGCAGCGCGGCAATGACCATCGCGCAATCAGGCGACCGGCTGCGCCACGCCCCGCGCGGACGGCATGGGGAGCGCAAGGCCGGCGATCATCTCGCGCAGCTCCTGCCGCGCGGCAAGATGGCTGACGCCCAGTTCGCCAAGATGGCCCTTGTCGAGCAGCGTCAGGCCGGAGGGGAACAGCTCACGGAAGATCACGCGCTCGGACAGGCCCGGAATGACGCGGAAGCCCACGCGCTTCGAAAGTTCGGTCAGCGCGTCGCCCACACGCTTCTGATTGCGCGCTTCCATATGGTGGAGGCGGTTGCGCAGCACGACCCAGTCGATGGTGGTGCCGTCCGCCTTGGCGCGGACCTTGCGCGTCTCCCACATCAGCTCGGAATAGAAGCTGAGGCGCTTCACCTTGAAATTCTCGGCATCGACCTGGCCGATGAGGTCGAAGTCCACGAAGCTGTCGTTCATGGGCGTGACGAGCGTGTTGGCGCGCGTCGCGGCATGGCGGGCGACGGGATCGTCCCGTCCGGGCGTGTCGATGATGACGACCGCCACCTGCGCGGCCAGCTCGTCGATGAGTGCATCGAGCCCCTCCGCATCGCCGTCATGCACGCGCCAGATGGGCGAGGGCAAGTCGATCTCGCGGCGGCGCGATGTTTCCGCCCGATTCTCCAGATAGCGCGTGACGGTGCGCTGGCGGAAATCGAGGTCGATCACGCCGACGCTCACGCCCTGCGCAGCCAGCGCGACGGCGGTGTGCACGCAGGTGGTGGACTTGCCCGTGCCTCCCTTTTCATTGGCGAAGACGATGAGATGCGGGGCCGCGCTGGAGCCGGTGGCGCTGGTCATGAGCAAGAGTGTCGGACCTGTCGTTGTTGATGGGGGTTGCTTGACCGAGGGGCGGTCAGGCGCGACAAGGCCGCCGCCGTCCCCCTGTTGTGGCGGCCTTATCGGAGGCGTGGGTCGGGTGCAAATCTTCCGTGATGTGGATGCGCTGAGCGGGAGACTGGGGGCGCTGCGCGCGGCTGGCGGGCGCATCGCGATGGTGCCGACCATGGGCGCGCTGCATGCGGGCCATATGGCACTGGTGGAGGAAGCCAGGGCGCGGGCGGCGCATGTCGTCGTCTCCATCTTCGTCAATCCCACGCAATTCGGCCCCAATGAGGACCTTGCCGCCTATCCCCGCCGCGAGGCGGAGGACGCGGCGATGCTGCGCGCGGCGGGCGTGGCCGCGCTCTGGGCACCGGACGTGGCGGCGATGTATCCGCAGGGCTTCGCGACCAGCATCCATGTCTCTGGCGTGAGCGAGGAACTGGATGGCGCACACCGGCCGGGTCATTTCGACGGCGTGGCGACGGTGGTGGCCAAGCTCTTCGGCCAGGTGCGGCCGGACATCGCCTGCTTCGGCGAGAAGGATTATCAGCAGCTTGCGGTGATCCGCAGGGTCGTCGCGGACCTCGATCTGCGCGTGGAGATCGTAGGCGTGCCGACGGTGCGCGACCCGGACGGGCTCGCCCTCTCCTCGCGCAATGCCTATCTCTCGCCCGCCGAGCGCGCGGCGGCGCTGGTGCTGCCGCGGACATTGCATGCGGCGGCTCATGCGATCGCGGGCGGTGCGGCGGTGCGCGCCACGCTGGACGAGGCGGTCCGGGCGATCATCGCGGGCGGCTTCGATTCGGTGGACTATGTTTCGCTGCGCGATGCGGCGACGCTGGCGCCGCTCGATTCGCTCGAGCGCCCCGGGCGGCTGCTCGCCGCCGCCCGCATCGGCCGCACGCGCCTCATCGACAATATCGCCGTTAACCGCTGAATTCCGCGGCACTGCGTACGCTCCACGGCATCGCCGCGCATGAAAGGCAGCGCCGCGTTAACCATTTCTCAAGGCCCAGCATGCTGGACTGGCGCCATCACGGACCTGACAGGGGGTTTGACGTGGCGAACAATATGCACAGTGCCCGTTTTCTGATCGACAGCCGGATGCGCGACGCCGCCATGGGCGATGCACAGGCGCGCTACGATCTGGGAGTGGCTTTCAGCTGCGGAACCAGCGGCGTGGGCATCGACCTGGTCGAGGCTCATAAATGGTTCAATCTGGCCGCGCTCGCGGGGAGCGAGGAAGGCCATTATTGCCGCGCCGAGATCGCAGAGGAAATGACCGCGCGCGAGATCGCCGAAGCCCAACGTCTCGCCCGGGCCTGGCTGAGCCAGAGCGCCCGCCGCGCCGCCGCCTGACACAGCCGGCCACGCTTCCGGACTGAATGCTCGCAGGCCGATCGCGCCAGCGACCATGCGGCCTCCGCGCCGTTCTTTCGGGCCCTGCGCCTCGAGCGCGCCCGTTTTGCCGCCATCTGTAACGCAAACGGCAACGTTATAGCGCTCGCATGCGGGCGCGATCCGCTCCATATCCGGCCTGTGCTCGCGGCAGAATCACGTCGCTGCGGATATGAGGGAGAGTTGCATGAAGGGTTTGATCGTCGCCATGGCCGGTGCTGCGCTGGTGGCGGGTTGCGGCAAGGCCAAGGAAGAGCCCAGCTTCGTCCAGGCCCACAATATCCAGCAGCTCATGGCGACCGTAGTGCAGCCGCAGGCGGATGTTTTCTGGAAATCGGCGGGCTCGATCACGGACGAGAACGGCACGATCGACCTGACACCCACCACCGACGAAGGCTGGCTGCGCACGCGCAGCGCCGCGGCGACCGTGACCGAGATGGGCAATCTGCTGATGACCCCGCAATATGCGCAAGGGCGCGGCGAGGACTGGATGCAGTTCTCCCGCTCGCTGGTCGAGGTGGGGATGAAGGCCGAGAAGGCTGCCGTGGACCGCGACAGCGACGCGATCTTCGAGATCGGCGGGCACATGTACAATGTGTGCAAGGCCTGCCACCAGGTGTATCCGCAAGCGGCGGGCGAAGGGGCGGCGTTGGGATCGCAGCCTTCATCGTGATCCTGCCTCCTGTTTCCGCCCGACACCTGCCGATTGCGCTCTGGCTGCTCATGATCGCGGCGGGCGCCGCCGCGCATGACGTTGCGGCCAGCGACAAGGCCTTCGTGGAGGGCGTGAACGGCCCGGCGGTGCTGCCGTTCCTGTATCTCGGCGCCAAGCATATGGTCACGGGATATGACCATATCCTGTTCCTGATCGGCGTCGTCTTCTTCCTGCGCCGGCTGAAGGACGTCATTCTCTACGTCTCGATGTTCACCATCGGCCATTCGATCACGCTGATGGGCGGCGTGCTGCTCTCGGTGGGGGCGAACGCCTATATCATCGATGCCATCATCGGCCTCTCGGTCGTCTACAAGGGCTTCGAGAATCTGGGCGGGTTCAGGAAGCTGGGCCTCGATTTCGACACGCGGATCGCGGTGCTCATCTTCGGCCTGTTCCATGGGCTGGGGCTGGCGACCAAGGTCATGGGCCTCAACGTTTCGCCCAACGGCCTGCTCGCCAATCTCATCGCCTTCAACATCGGCGTGGAAGTCGGGCAGGTGATCGTGCTCACCTTCGTGGTGATCCTCCTCAACCTGTGGCGCCAGGCGAAGCATTTCGATGCCGCCGCGCGCTACGCCAACATCCTCCTCATCATCGCCGGCTTCATCCTGACCGGCCATCAGATCGCGGGATATCTTGCCTCATGACCGAACAGCCTCCCTCCACTGCGTCCTCCTCGTCCACGAAGAAGAAGCTGCTGATCGGCGGCGCCGGCGCGCTCGTCGTCGCGGCGGGCATCTTCGTCGCCTTTGTGCTGCCGGCCGAGTTCGGCATCGATCCGACAGGTATCGGAAAGGCGACCGGACTCGTCCAGATTGCCGATTCGGCCGGCAATGCCGAGCTGGAGCGCGGCATGAAGCGCAGCGGTGTGCTGACTCTCTCCGACAGCGCACCGGCGCCCGAGCCGGGCACGACCGACCGCTGGGAAATCGACCTCGGGCCTTATGAATCCGTCGAGTTCAAATATGAGATCGCGCAAGGCAAGGCGATGACCTTCACCTGGGAAGCGAGCGCGCCGCTGCGCTACGACATGCACTCGCACCCCTTCGATGGTGGCACCGACATCACCGAAAGCTACGGCATCGGGACCGCGCAGACGCAGCATGGGCGCTATGTGGCGCCTTTCACCGGCATCCATGGCTGGTATTGGCAGAACCGCACGCTCGACACGGTGAAGCTGGTGCTGAACGCGACCGGCGCGGTGGAGCATTCGACGGTGTTCGATTCGGCGGGCGAGCATGCCCGGCCGCTCTCGGCTTCGCCGGAATAGGGCGGGGCGCTCCTCTTGGGCTCGGCAGTGCTCCTGCGCAGGCAGGAGCCCAGGGCGAGATGGCAGTGCGGTTGGGCCCTGGGCTCCTGCCTGCGCAGGAGCACTGAGGTGTGAAATCGCACTCATCGTCACCCCGGCGCAGGCCGAGGCCATCTTGCGCCGTTGCCGTGGACCCCGGCCTGCGCCGGGGTGACGATGGAGGTGGGGCTAGCCGTCTTTCCGGAAGGGGGTGTGCTCGCTGAGCCAGGTGCGGTCCTGTTCCAGCGCGGCGGCCTCATGCTCGACGAATTGTGCGACGGCGCGGCGGAAGCTGCGGTTGGGGATATAGTGCGCCGAGAAGGTGGGGACGGGGCGATAGCCGCGGGTCAGCTTGTGTTCGCCCTGCGCGCCCGCCTCGACGCGGGCGAGGCCGCGCGCGATGGCGGCGTCGATGGCCTGATAATAGCATAGCTCGAAATGGAGGAAGGGCACTTCCTCAATGCAGCCCCAATAGCGGCCGTAAAGCGTGTCCGCGCCGATCAGGTTGAGCGCACCGGCAATGGGTTGGCCGTGGCGCAGGGCGAGGATGAGGAGCACCCTGTCCGCCATGCGCGCGCCGAGCAGGGAGAAGAAGGCGCGGGTCAGATAGGGCTGGCCCCATTTGCGGCTGCCGGTGTCCTGATAGAAGGTCCAGAAGGCGTCCCAATGGGCCTCGCGGAGGTCGCTGCCGCTGAGGTGGACAATCTCCAGCCCCGCCTGCGCCTTCGCCCGCTCCTTGCGCAGATCCTTGCGGTGGCGGCTGGAGAGAGCGGCGAGAAAATCGTCGAAACTCGAATAGCCTTCGTTCTGCCAGTGATATTGGCTCCCCTGGCGGATCAGCCAGCCGGCGGCGCGGAAGCGCTCGATTTCCTCGGGCGCAATGAAGGTCGCATGGGCGGACGAGAGGTCGTTCTGGTCGGTGACGGCCTGGATGCCGCGCAGCAGGGGCGCGGCGGCGTTCTCGTCGCGCAGCAGCAGGCGCGGGCCCGGCACGGGCGTGAAGGGCACGGCGACCTGGAGTTTGGGATAATAATTGCCGCCCGCGCGCTCCCAGGCGTCGGCCCAGCTATGGTCGAACACATATTCGCCCTGGCTGTGACTCTTGAGATAGGCCGGCGCGGCGGCGAGGATCGTGCCCTGCGCGTCCTCCACGGTGATGGGCGCGGGCGACCAGCCGGTGCCGGGACCGACGCTACCGGACTCCTCGAGAATAGCCAGGAAATCATGGCTCACGAACGGATTCAGGGCGCCGGCACAGGCATCCCAATCGGCCCTGTCGAGCGCGGCGACGGCGGTCGAGAGGCGGACGGTCCATTCACCGCTCATGGACGCTCAAGCCTCGAAGATAATCTGCGCGCCGTGGCGGGCAGCAAGAGCGCGCTGCGCGGAGGTGCAGACCGTCCAGCTGAGCAGCGGGAGGTCGGGCAGCGGATAAGGCTGGTCAAGATCGCGCACGTCACAGGCCAGGAAGTGGGGATCGGCGCGCCGGATTGCCAGAGCGCGTGCATCGTCCTCGGCATGCGGCGCAAAGGTCCGGCTGATGACCAGGCCGCGCGGGATAGCGGGTGCATGGCGTGCAAACCAGGCGCAGGCTCCCCAATGGAAGCTCATGATCGCGGCGGGCCCGGCATGATCGGCCAGGGCAGCGGCGACGGCGGCGCATAGCCTCACGATGGTATCGGCATCCTTGTCCCACTTGATCTCGATGAGCAGCGGCGTGTGCGCGCAGAGCGCCCGCAGGGCATCGAGCTTGGGCGGGGGCTCGTCTCCGCCGAGGAGGCGCAGGCGGGCGATGGCGGCGCTGTCCAGATCGAGAAGATTTCCCTCGACGCCAGTCGTCCGCTCCAGCGTGCGGTCATGGAAGACATGAGGCGCGCCATCCCGGCTGAGGCGCACGTCGCATTCGATGCCATATCCGGCCGCAATGGCGGCGCGGGCGGCGGCAAGGCTGTTTTCCGGTGCGCCCGGGCCATGCAGGCCGCGATGCGCATAAGGACGCTGCGTGAGGAAGCCCAGCCCGGGACGGGCGCGGCCCATCAATCCCGGACGGCGACGATCGCGTCGATCTCGACCGAGGCGTCGAGGGGCAGGACGGGGACGCCCACGGCACTGCGGGCATGCTTGCCGGCCTCGCCGAAGATGCGGGCCATCATCTCCGAGGCGCCGTTCGCGACCTTGGGCTGATCCGTGAAATCGGGCGTGGAGGCCACGAAGGCGCCCAGTTTGACGATGCGCTCGACCCGGTCGAGATCGCCGAGCGCCGCCTTGATCTGCGCGACCAGCATGAGGGCGCAGCGCTCGGCCGCCTGCGCGCCCCAGGCGAGATCGCGCGCGCCGCCGAGCTTGCCGGTCATGAGCTGGCCATCGGCCGTGAACGGAAGCTGGCCGGAAATGTGCAGCAGACCCCCGGCCAGGACCGTGGGCACATAAGCGGCGACGGGCGCGGCGGCGGCGGGAAGGACGAGGTCCTGCGCGGCGAGATGATCTTCGATGCGGCTCATGGGAAGAGGCATGAGCATGGCGGAGGCGGGCGCGTCAAGGGTGTGCATGCCCGCCCGCCGACCGCACGGGGCCAAGCGCCGCAGAGGCGGACTGAACTTCGCCCGCTCTCGCGCGTTTCGGGCGCACCTCAATGGAAGGGAGGGAAGCCATGAAGCGCTATGCCTATGCCTGGATCACGGGCGCGTTCTTTCTCATATCGATCTTCGGTCACTGGTGGTTCGGCTGGTATGCCTATGCGAACGAGGCGGCAGCCCATCAACAGGCGCCCGTCGTCTCGGACTATCTCATGGAAATGGGGCGCGACACGTTCGAGAACTGGCAGTCGGAATTTCTGCAACTGCTCTGGCAGGTCGTGGGTCTCGCTTATTTCCTCTACGTCGGCTCGCCGTCTTCCAAGGAGAATGACGACCGGTTGGAGGCCAAGATCGACGAGCTGATGCGCATGGCGGCGGGCGATGAGAAGGCACAGAGCCTGATCGACGAAATCGACGCGCGCTATCTGCGCGTCGGGGGCCATGCCAAACCGCACGCGCACGGAGATCTCGGCCATGAATAGGATCTTCACGAAGATCGCGGGGTGGATCGCGGCATTGGCGGGCAAGCCGCTGACCTTCATGCTGGCGCTGGCCTGCGTCATCCTCTGGGCCGTCACTGGGCCAGCGTTCGCCTTTTCGGAGGTGTGGCAACTCGTCATCAACACCGGCACGACCATCGTGACCTTTCTCATGGTCTTCCTCGTCCAGAACACCCAGAACCGGGACGCATCGGCCATGCAGGCCAAGCTGGACGAGTTGCTGCGGGCCGTGGCGCGGGCACGGCAGGAGTTCATCGGCATCGAACATCTCACCGATGTGGAAATCGAGAAAATCCGTGCGGAACTCGAGCGCAGCGACGGGGCGGGCAATCGAGAACCCTCGCACCGGGCCGTCGCCCGGCTGCTCTCGCGGCGGTGAAGGCGGCGCAGATGGCCCTGCTCGTCGACCGCCTGCCCGATGACATCGAGGCCCTGATCCGCCAATTGCTGGAACTGGCGTGCCGGCACGGCGTGACGCTGGCCACGGCGGAAAGCTGCACCGGCGGCCTCATCGCTGCGCTGCTCACCGATGTGGAAGGGTGCAGCCATGTCTTCGAGCGCGGCTTCGTCTGCTACACCAACGAGGCGAAGGCGGAGATGCTCGACATCGACCCCGCGGTCATTCAGGGCGATGGCGCGGTCAGCGCAGCCGTCGCGCGGGCGATGGCGCAGGGCGCGCTGGCACATGCCCAGGCAGACATCGCGCTCGCGGTCACGGGCTTTGCCGGCGAGGCCGGGCCGGGCGAGGAAGCGGGGCTGGTCCATTTCGCCTGCGCGCGGCGCGGCCGCGCGATCGTGCATCGCGAATGCCATTTCGGCGACGGCGGCCGTGCGGCCGTGCGGCTCGGCACGGTCGCGGTCGCCGCTGCCATGATGATCGCGGCGATCGGCCCGGAGGACGGCTCGTCGCATCCGCCGGCATGACGGGAACCGGGAGGCCTCGTCGCGGCTTGTTGAGGCAATGACAGCATGGGAGACCCCGACATGGAAAAGCAAAGCTTCACCGACGCCATCATGATGCTCAAGGCCGACCATCGGAAGGTGGAGGACCTGTTCGAGCAGTTCGAGAAGGCGACCTCGGCCAGCCGCAAGCAAAGTCTCGCGCATCAGATCTGCATCGAGCTGAAGGTGCACACGATGATCGAGGAGGAAATCTTCTATCCCGCCTTTCGCGGCAAGATCGAGGCCGACACGCTCGACGAGGCTCAGGTCGAGCATGACGGCGCCAAGGTGCTGGTGAACGACATCGAGGCGGGATCGCCGGACGACGAATATTATGACGCGAAGGTCAAGGTGCTCTCCGAAGAGATCAAGCACCATGTGCATGAGGAGGAAATGCCGTCCAAGGGCATGTTCGCCCAGTGCCGGAGCACCGATGTCGACCTGGTGGCGCTGCGCGACGCGATGATGGCGCGCAAGGCCGAGCTGATGGCCGTGGCGAAGAGCGAAGGCCTGCCTGCCGCTCAGCCGCGCGCGGTCAATCTGGTGACTGCGTAGGCCGTGCTGCCTTGGCCTCTCCCCTGAAGGGGAGGGGCTTTTTTTCGGGCTAGAACATGCCGTTGGCGTTGCGCGGCCTGGGCTCGACCGGCTGGACGACGTCCCAATATTCGCTGACCAGGCCATTGGCGATGCGGAAGAGGCTCATGGCCGCGACGCCGACATCGCCGGGCTCCAGCACGATGTGGACATGGGCCAATATGAGGTCGCCGTCCGCCATCATGCGCTTGACGGCGCATCGGGTGCGCGGGTGGACGGCCTTGGTGCGGTCCAGCCAATCCTTGAAAGCGGGGACGCCGCTGGCGATGCCAGGGCTGTGCTGGACGAAGCCGGGCGCAAAATATTGTTCGACGGTCTGCGAATCCATCGGGCCCAGCACATCTGCGTAGAGACGCTCGATCAGGCGCAGATTGGCGTCCTCCTCCGCGCTCCGCATGGCTTCAGGCAGATCCCGCCATCAGGGCCGAAACCGCGTCCAGCTCATCGAGCCTGGCCTCGACCCATTGCAGCGCGGTCGGCCAGTCGTCGATGCGGACATGGGCCTCGGGCGCCGTGGCCGCATAAGGCGCAATCTCCGGCTCGCCGACGAATTGCAGGCGCCAGACCTCGGGCACATGCGCGGCGACGGAGGCATGGTTGCTCTCCAGATCGTCGATGAAGACCGTGAGGCTGGGCGCGCGTTCGGCCATGAGCTTCGCAACGGCAGGCCCCTTGCCGCCGCGATTGCCGATCACCGGGAAGGGGAGGCCGGCAGCATGGAGCTGATCGGCACGGGCCTGGGCTCCTACGCCAGCAGCACGCTTTTCCTGGTGGGCAACGACATCCACGTGAACGTCACGGCGGTGCCGGAGCCCTCGGCCTGCGCCGTGCTCGCCGGTTTCGGCATGCTCGGCCTCGCCGCCTGCCGGCGCGGCCGCCGGGCCTGAGCGGCCGCCGGGCCTGAGCGGCCACGGATCTTTCCTTGGGGTGCTTGGGCAGGTGGCGCGGAAGATTTTCCGCGCCGCTTTTTTTTGCCGGCCCGGGTCCACGCGGGCGCGGGCGGCGTAT
>CBIMKI010000078.1:0-11689 GCA_966244395.1 uncultured Sphingobium sp.
TCCTGCCCATAAGCGCTGACCAGCACTTCGAGCGCGGCCTTGCTGGCGCCATAAGCGCTCCAATAGGCACGCGGACGGGCGGCGACGGCAGTGGTGAGAGCGACGACCCGAGCGTCCGCGCTGGCGCGCAGCATGGGGTCGAAGGCAGCGATCAGGGCCTGGGGCGCCGAGACGTTGAGCGTGAGCTGGCGCGCGAACTCCTTGGTGTCGATCGCGGGGACGGCGGCCAGCGTGCCGAGGGTGGCGGCATTGAGCACGAGGATGTCGAGCGCCCTCCAGCGCTCGGACACGGCCGTGGCCAGGCGGGCGATGCTCTCGCCATCGAGCAGATCCAGCGGGGCGATGGTGGCGCTGCCGCCGGCTGCGTGAATCGATTCCTCCACGGCTTCAAGATCCGTCGCCGTGCGGGCGACAAGCAGCACATGGGCGCCGCGTGCGGCCAGCGACCGGGCCGTTTCCGCGCCGATGCCCCGGCTCGCGCCCGTGACCAGCGCGAGGCGTCCCGACAGCGGCTTGTCCGCTTCATTCGTTTGAGTCATTCGCTCCGTCCGTAGCGGCTTCGAGGACGCGCTCGCTCAGCAGTTCGAGCTGATCGACCTTCGAGATATCGTCGAAGTCGGTGAGCGTCGTGGGATAATCGCCCGTGAAACAGGCGTCGCAATAGCGCGGATTGGCCTCGTCGCGCCGCGCTTCGCCGACCGCCTTGTAGAGGCCGTCGATGGAGATGAAGGCGAGGCTGTCGGCATGGATGAACGAACACATCTGCGCGACGTCCATGCGCGAGGCGAGCAGCTTGGCGCGCTCGGGCGTGTCGACGCCGTAGAAGCAGCTGTGCCGCGTGGGCGGGCTGGCGATACGCATGTGCACCTCGGCCGCGCCGGCCTCGCGCATCATCTGCACGATCTTGAGGCTGGTGGTGCCGCGCACGATGGAATCGTCGATGAGCACGATGCGCTTGCCGTTGATGAGCGCGCGATTGGCATTGTGCTTGAGCTTCACGCCCAGGTGGCGGACCTTGTCGCCGGGCTGGATGAAGGTGCGCCCCACATAATGCGAGCGGATGATGCCAAGCTCGAAGGGAAGGCCGGATTCCTGGGAATAGCCGATGGCCGCGGGCGTGCCGCTGTCCGGCACCGGGATCACCAGGTCGGCATCGACCGGGCTCTCGATGGCGAGCTGCGCGCCGATCGCCTTGCGCACGCTGTAGACGCTGTGCCCGTCCATGACCGAATCGGGACGCGAGAAATAGACATGCTCGAAGATGCAGGGGCGGGGACGCACATTGTCGCCGAAGGGGCGATGCGAGCGGATCTCGCCGCCCTGCGTCACCACGATCAGCTCGCCCGGGTCCACGTCACGGACATATTCGGCGCCCACCACGTCGAAGGCGACCGTCTCGGACGCGAAGATTACGGCATCGCCCACGCGGCCCATGACGAGCGGCCGAATGCCGAGCGGATCGCGGCAGGCGATGAGCGCATCGGACGTGAGGCAGATCAGCGAATAAGCGCCCTCGACCTGCTTCAGCGCATCGATGAACCGATCGAGCAGAGTGCGGTAACGCGACTTGGCGACGAGATGGATGATGACTTCGGTGTCGCTGGTCGACTGGAAGATCGCGCCTTCGCGCACCAGCCGCTTGCGCAGCGTCATGGCATTGGAGATGTTACCATTATGCGCGACCGCGAAGCCGCCCGAGGCCAGCTCGGCATAAAGGGGCTGGACGTTGCGCAGCGCCGTCTCGCCCGTCGTCGAGTAGCGCACATGGCCGCAGGCGACATCGCCCGCGAGCTGGCGAATGATCTCTTCCTTGTCGAAATTGCCCGCGACATGGCCCATGGCGCGCTGGCTGTGGAAATCCCGGCCGTCCCAGCTGGTGATTCCGGCCGCTTCCTGGCCGCGATGCTGGAGCGCGTGAAGTCCGAGGGCAACCATGGCGGAGGCGCGCTCCGTCCCGAAAACCCCGAAGATCCCACACTCCTCGCGCAGCTTGTCGTCGTCGAAAGGATGGGTGGTCAGCATGCGCCCGCACTCGTTGAGACACCGGAATCGCGACGCCCGTGCCGCCATTCTCGGCGGCCATATAGGAGCCCCGATCGGCTTTGTCGCCCCATTGTCACAAAAAATCAGTGTCGCGTGATTGGGGGACGCGGGCTGGACGGGGCGCTGCCGATCCGCCTGAGCAGGCCCGCCCAAGCGGGGCGCGGCCCCCGCAATGGCGGGGCGTGCATCCGATCCAGGATCAGCTTCTCATCGTGCGATCGCCGGCAAAAATATGGTTACCGCACTTTAACCATCACGATCCGTGCATTAGTGCACATACGGCATTGGAGGGGCAGCCCTCCGTAGTAACGACGTGGGGAAGCGAAGCATGAAATTTGTTGGAAAACTGGCCGGCGGCGCCGTTGCGGCCGCGATGCTCATGGGCGTGAGCGCGCCGGCGCAGGCCATGCTTGCAACCTCGATCAAGATCCAGAGCGGCTTCGCGGGGGGCGATTTCCTCCAGATCGGAGAATTGCAGGTCTTCGCGGGCGGCGTGAATGTGGCCCTCGCGAGCAACGGGGCGCTCGTCTACGGCACCGGCAGCTACGATGCGTCGTCCACGCCCGGCAACGCGACCGATGGGATCATCAGCACGTCCTATCCCAATATCTATCACAGCGATGGGGCCGGGCCGACCGAGTATCTCCTTGTCAAGTTCACCGGCGCATTCGACGTGAGCGATATCATGATCTACGGGCGGGGCGATTGCTGCGCGGAACGCAACCTGTTCAGTTACGAACTCTATAATTTCGGCCGATATGGCGACATGCTGATCGCCGAGGGAACGCTCGACGCGCGCAATGCGACCTATTCGGCATCGGCGCAGCTGCCGACCAATCCCGCGCCGGCAGTGCCCGAGCCCGCGAGCTGGGCCATGATGATCTGCGGCCTGGGTGCGGTGGGGACCCTCATGCGGCGCCGGCAGCGCCTTTCGCGCGTCTCCATTGCCTGATCGCTCGACGCCTGCGCAATGCCGCCGGCTGACGACGCCGGCGGCATTTCATTTCGATCGACCGACCTGCATCTTGCGCGTCGGCGCGGTAATGGCCTTGTTCTCTGCCGTCTGGCCATGCCGGACGAAATCTGCCCTGCTTCAGAAAGACATTGTCAACACACTGGCAAGGCGCGCCGGACCGTTCTAAAGGGGCGCCATGCACGCGCTAGCCAATCCGCGCCGATTCCTCGGAATCGCCCGGCCTTTGACGCCCTGGCTGTTCTGGTCGGGCGTCGCGCTGATTCTCCTCGGTTGCCTCGCGGGCCTGTTTCTCGCGCCGGCCGACTATCTCCAGGGTGACAGCTTCCGCATTCTCTATGTCCACGTCCCGGCGGCGTGGTTCGGCATGGGCGGATGGACAGGCCTCACCATCGCGGCGATCTTCCAGCTCGTCTGGCGTCATCCGCTGGCGGCCATAGCAGGCCGGGCCACGGCGGCGCCGGGCGCGCTGTTCACCGCCATTTGCCTGGCGACCGGCTCCATCTGGGGGCGGCCGACCTGGGGCACCTGGTGGGAGTGGGACGGGCGCATGACCTCCATGCTCATCCTGCTCTTCCTGTATCTCGGCTATATGGCGCTCGCCCGCGCCAGCGCGGACAGTGAGGAAAGCGGCGGCGTGAGCAAGGTGACGGCGCTCTTTGCGCTCGTCGGCGCCATCAACCTGCCGATCATCCATTATTCGGTGGAATGGTGGAACAGCCTGCATCAGGGACAGAGCATCAGCTTCGTGCGCGGCAAGAGTAGCATTGCCGGATCCATGCTCTGGCCGCTCGCGCTCACGGGCCTTGGCTTCATGTTCTGGTTCGGCGCCATTGTGCTGCTGAGGATGCGCGCCATATTGGCGGAAAACCGGATCGAGGCGCGCCAGCGCCGCCTCGCGCGAGGATAAGAGATGAATCCCTGGCCCTTCGTCATTGCCGCTTATGCGATCACCTTCGTGGGCACGCTTGTCCTCAGCCTCTGGGCCTGGCGGACGGCGCGCGACGCGGAAGCGCGGGCGGATGCCCTGCGCGAGAGGGGCTGAGCCATGGCGGTCGCGGCCATCAAGCCGGGCGCCCTCAAGGGCAAGCACCAGCGCCTCGTCCTCATCCTGCTGGCAGTCGCCGCCATGATCGGCGCGGTGCTGCTCGCCATGTCGGCCCTGCGCGATCAGGCCGCCTATTTCTATACGCCGAGCGAGGCGCGGGCGGCCAATGTCGAGCCGGGCCGGGCGATCCGGCTGGGCGGCATGGTGGTCGCCGGGAGTATCGGCCGCGCCGCGGACGGCGTCACGGTCCGCTTCGAGCTGACGGACGGCAAGGCGAGCGTGCCGGCCACATTCTCCGGCATTACGCCCGATCTCTTCACGGAAGGCTCCGGCGCGATTGCCGAAGGATCGTTCGACGCGACCGGCACGTTCCGCGCGACCAACGTGCTCGCCAAGCATGACGAGCGCTACATGCCGCGCGAGATGGAAGGCATCCAATATGATGCCACGACGCACAAGGTCGAAGCGACGAACCAATGATGGCCGAAGCCGGACTTGCCGCGCTCTGGCTGGCCGCGACGCTGGCCGCCTTCCAGCTGATGATGGCCGTGCTCGCGGTTGCCAGGGGCGATGCGCGCGCCGGGCGGCTCATGCGGCCGGTCGCACTGGCGCAGGGCGCGCTGACCGGCACGGCCTTCGTACTGCTGCTGCTGCTCTTCCTGCGCTCCGACATGTCGGTGCTGCTGGTGGCGATGAACAGCCACTCGATGAAGCCTTTCATCTACAAGCTCGCCGGCGCCTGGGGCAATCACGAAGGCTCGATGCTGCTCTGGGTGACGGTGATGAGTGCGGCCGGCATGGCAGTCGCCCTGTTCGAACGCGGGCTCGACCGGATGACCCATTATGCGACGCTGGGCGCGCAGGCGGCGATCAGCCTGGGCTTCTATGCCTTCCTGCTGCTCGCCTCCAATCCCTTCGCGCGGCTCGATCCCGCCGCGCCGGACGGACAGGGACTCAATCCGCTGCTCCAGGACCCCGGCCTCGCCTTCCATCCGCCCACGCTCTACATCGGCTATGTCGGCCTCTCGGTCGCCTTCTCCTTCGCGGTGGGCGCGCTCGTCACGCGGCAGGTCAATGCCCGCTTCGCCCGCGCCGTCCGCCCCTGGGTGCTCTTTGCCTGGGTGCTACTCACCATCGGCATCACGGCGGGCAGCTATTGGGCCTATTATGAGCTGGGCTGGGGCGGATGGTGGTTCTGGGACCCGGTCGAAAACGCCTCGCTCATGCCATGGCTGGCGGCGACGGCGTTGCTGCACAGCGCGTCCGTCCTCGCCGCGCGCGATGCGCTGCGCGCCTGGACGGTCATGCTGGCGGTCATCGCCTTCGCCATGTCGATGGTCGGCACCTTCCTCGTGCGCTCGGGTATCCTGACGAGCGTCCACGCCTTCGCGGTCGATCCGACGCGCGGCAGCTTCCTGCTCATGCTGCTCGGCTTCTACATCGGCGGGGCATTGCTGCTGTTCGCCACGCGGGTGGGCACAGTGAACGAGGGCATGCGTTTCGATGCCGTGAGCCGCGAATCCTTCCTGGTCATCAACAATCTGCTGCTCTGCGTGATCCTGGGGCTCGTCATGCTCGGCACGCTCTATCCGCTGCTGACGGAGATGATGGGCGTGCAGGTCTCGGTCGGTCCGCCTTATTTCAATCTCGTCGTCGGGCCAATCGCGCTGGTGCTCATGGTGCTGCTCATCCTGGGACCGCTGGCGCGCTGGCGGCGAGACGATCTCAAGGGCCTGCTGCGCAAGGCCGCCCTGCCGGGCGTCATCGGGCTCGCCATGTTCGGCGCGCTGCTCGTCACGGCCGGCCGGTCGATCGGCATCATGCCGCTGCTCGGCCTGACTGTGGCGGCCGGGCTCGCGCTCGCCAGCATCATGCCGCTTTTCGGCCGCAACCTGCGGCGCACGCCACTCTATATCTGGGGCATGGTGATCGCGCATTTCGGCTGCGCGGTCAGCATCGGCGGCATGGCGAGCGACACGGCCTTCACAGTCGAGCGGCTCGTAGCGGCCAAGCCGGGCGACCGCATCGATATCGCGGGCTGGACGGTCGAGTTCCAGCGCGTGATGCCGATCGCCGGCCCGAATTGGACGGCACTGGATGCGACCATGTCGGTGAGCCGGAATGGCGGCAAGCCCGTGACCGTGCATCCGCAATCGCGCTATTTCCCCGATCCGCCGACGCCGACCACGGAATCGGCGCAGCTCACGGCATGGAACGGCCAGCTCTATGTCGTGCTGGGCGATGACCTCGGCAACGGGCAGTGGCAACTCCACATCTGGTGGAAGCCCTTCGTCACCTTCATCTGGTTCGGCGGCGGATTGATCGCCCTGGGCGGGCTGATCGCGCTCATCGGCCGGGTCGGGCGGAGCTGGCTGCGGACGCGCGCACGCGGCCCATCAACCGAGGAGGCGCTGGCATGATGAAGCGCAAATGGCTCCTCTGGCTGCCGCTCGGCGCCTATGTCATCTTCCTGGCAGTCGCTTCCCTGGGACTGAACCGAGAGGAAGAGCAGCGCGTCGTCTCACGCATGATCGACAAGCCCATGCCGGCGCTCGACCTGCCGGCGGGCTCCTCCAGCAATCCCGCGCTTTCGACCGGAAGCCTCGCGGACGGCAAGGTGCGGCTCGTCAATGTCTTCGCGAGCTGGTGCGCGCCCTGCATTGCCGAGGCGCCGCAGCTCATGGCGCTGCGCCAGCGCGGCATCCTCATCGAGGGCGTGGCGATCCGCGATGCCCGGCCCGACGTCGACCTGTTCCTCTCGCGCCATGGCAATCCCTATGACCGCATCGGCCTCGACGCGCGCTCGACACTGCAATTCTACCTGGGCTCCTCGGGCGTGCCGGAAACCTTCGTGGTCGACGGCAAGGGCATCATCCGCCACCAGCATATGGGCGCGATCATGCCGCAGGACATGGAGACGATCCTCCAGAAGCTGAAGGAAGCGGGCGCATGATCGCGCGGCGGCTTCTCGTCATCTGGGCGCTATGCGTGGCGGTACTGGCGCCGGCACCGCTCGGCGCGCAGACGGCGCTGCCGCCCGCGCCTTATGCCAATCGCCAGCTCGACGATCCGGCGCTGGAGGCCAAGGCCGTGGCGCTCATGCACACGATCCGCTGCCTCACCTGCCAGAGCCAGTCCATTGCCGACAGCAATGCCAGCATGGCCTCCGACCTGCGCTCGGAGATCCGCGAACGCATTGCGCGCGGCGAGGAGCCCGAGGCGATCCGCGCCTGGCTCATCGAGCGATATGGCGACTGGATCAGCTACAAGCCGACGGCCGATCCCATTCTCTGGCCGCTCTGGGTGGCGCCGCTGCTGCTGCTGGGCGCGGGCGGCGTGCTGGCGGCCGGGCGGCTGAAACGACATCGGAAAGGCGGGGCATGACCGGCATCCTCATCGCCATGGGTCTCGCGCTGCTGACGGGTGTCGCGATCAAGTTCGGCGCGCGCCTGCCGGTGCGGGACATGGCAGCACCGGCGGCGGCGTTGCTGCTCGGCCTTGCCGGCTATGCCTGGCAGGGAAGTCCGGCCCTGCCGGGGCATGAGGTGGCCGCCTCCGACAATGCCGGCAAGTTCGACGAGCGGCTCGCGGAGAAGCGCCGTTCGATCGGCGAGAGGCTGGGGCCGGCATCGAAATGGCTCATCATGTCGGACGGCATCGCGCGCCAGGGCAATAGCGAGGATGCCGCCAATATCCTCACCAGCGGCCTCAAGGACATGCCGGAGGATGCGGACCTCTGGGTGGGACTGGGCAATGCGCTCCTGTCCCACGGCGGTGGCCGCCTTTCGCCGGGCGCGGATTATGCCTATCGCCAGGCGCTGCGCTACGATCCGGATGGGATCTCTCCGCCCTATTTCTATGGGCTGGCGCTGGCGCAGAGCGGGCAGTTCGATTCCGCGAAGGAGATCTGGGCCGAACTGGCCGGGCGCCTGCCCGAGGATGCCGAACTGCGCGCCGAACTGGTCCGCAATATCGCCATGCTCAATCGCCTCGCGGCCGCGCAATCCGGCCAGACGGCGGCACCGTGAGCACTGTTGCGCCTGCGAAGGCGAAGTGATAGGGCGCGCGGCGTCTCGCGATCCGGGCCAGCATGGGGGCGGCCGGAGCATCATCAAGGGGCTGGCGGCCAGGTGACTTCTTCCGTCGAACAGTCCGGCCCGGAGGCCGGTGAATCCGGCTCCGAAAGCGCTCCGCATCGCGACGGCACGCTGAAGCTCGCCATCGGCGCCATTGCCATAGTCTATGGCGATATCGGCACGAGCCCGCTCTACGCCTTCCGCGAGGTCTTTGGCGGCCATCATCCGATCCAGCTCGACACCGCGCATATCCTGGGCGCGATCAGCCTCATGTTCTGGTCGATGGTCCTGGTGGTCACGCTCAAATATGTGACGATCCTGCTGCGCGCGGACAACAAGGGCGAGGGCGGATCGCTGGCGCTGCTGGCGCTCATCAGCCGCAGCCTTCCCGAGCATCGCTGGTCGACGGGGCTGGTGCTGCTCGGGGTCTTCGCCACCTCCCTGTTCTATGGCGACAGCATGATTACCCCGGCCGTCTCGGTGCTGAGCGCCGTGGAAGGCCTGTCGGTGGTCAATCCGGGCCTGCGTCACCTCGTCATTCCCATTGCGCTGGCGCTGCTCGTCTTCCTCTTCTCGATCCAGCGTGCCGGAACGAATCGCGTGGCCGCCTTCTTCGGGCCGGTGATGATAACCTACTTCCTGTGCATTTCCGTGCTCGGCGTGCTCAGCATCATCCAGCTTCCCTACATTCTGGTCGCCCTCAATCCCTGGTATGCGATCGACTTCTTCCTGCTCTCCCCGTTCCAGGCCTTTCTGGCATTGGGGGCGGTCGTGCTGGCCGTTACGGGCACCGAGGCGCTCTATGCGGACATGGGCCATTTCGGCCGCAAGCCCATCCGCCTCTCCTGGCTGTTCTTCGTGCTGCCGGCGCTGACGCTCAATTATATGGGGCAGGGCGCGCTGCTGATCCGCGAAGGGTTGCCGGCGCTGGAGAGTCCCTTCTACAATCTCGCGCCCGAGTGGTTCCGCCTGCCGCTGGTCGGCCTCGCAACCATGGCGGCGATCATTGCCTCGCAGGCGGTCATCTCCGGCGCCTTCTCGATCACGCAGCAGGCCATCCAGCTCGGCTTCATCCCGCGCCTGCGCATCGCGCACACCAGCGCGGCGACGGCGGGGCAGATCTACATTCCGCTGGTCAACTGGGGCCTGATGATGATGGTCATCCTGCTGGTGCTGACCTTCAAGAACTCGTCCAACCTGACTGCGGCCTATGGCATTGCCGTCACGGGCGCGATGTTCATCGACAATTTCCTGCTCACTGTGCTGCTGCTGCGGCTGTGGAAGTGGAAGCTGTGGCAGGCGGTGCCGCTGCTCGCCATCTTCTACCTGATCGACGGCGCCTATTTTGCCGCCAATCTCACCAAGATTCCGGACGGCGGCTGGTTCCCGCTCGCCATCGGCCTCATCATCTTCACCTTGCTCACGACCTGGTCGAAGGGGCGCGCGCTCATGATGGCGCGGCTGCGCGAATCCGCCATGCCGATCCCCGTATTCGTCGCATCGGCCGCGAACAGCGCCGTGCGCGTGCCCGGAACGGCAGTGTTCATGACATCGAGCCCGGACGGCGTGCCGCATGCGCTGCTCCACAATCTCAAGCACAACAAGGTCCTGCACGAGCGCGTGGTGCTGCTCACCGTGCGGATCGCGGACGTGCCGGTGGTGCGCTCCACCTCGCGGGTAGAGATCGACGATCTTGGCAGGGGCTTCTTCCGCCTCGTGCTCAACTATGGCTTCATGGAGGAGGCGGACGTGCCGGCCGCGCTCGCGCAGGTCGACGCCTGCGGGCAGAAGTTCAAGATGATGGAGACGAGCTTCTTCCTGGCCCGGCAGACGCTGCTGCCCTCCGCGCGGCCGGGCATGCACATCTGGCGCGAGAAGATCTTCGCCTGGATGCTCCGCAATGCGGAAAGCGCGATGGAATTTTTCCGCTTGCCGACCAATCGCGTCGTGGAGTTAGGTAGCCAGGTCGAAATATAAGAAAACGATCTTTGGGGAGGACGAGCCGGCATGACACTCAGGGCGCGGCTCGACGAGCGCCCGATCAGCGGCGCGCAGATGCGCATCGTGGGACTCATGATGCTCCTGCTGATGTTCGAAGGGCTGGACTTGCAGCTTCTGGGGCTGCTGGCACCGATCATCCTTGCCGAGTGGGGCGTGGAGCGCGCCGCTTTCGGCCCGGCCATGGCAGCCGCGATGGTCGGCCTCTCGCTTGGCGCGGGGCTGGGCGGGCGCCTGGGCGACACCTTCGGGCGCAAGCGCGTGCTCATGGTCTCGGCGGCGGTGTTCAGCCTGGCGACGGCAGCAGCCGGCCTGGCCGACAATGTGCTGGAGATGACGGCCATCCGCCTGATCGGCGGCCTCGGCTTCGGCGCTGCTTCGCCCGTCACGATCACATTGGTGGCCGAATGGATGCCCCGGCGGGCCCAGCCCATCGCCATCAGCCTCATGTCCGTGGGCGTGCCTCTGGGCGGCATGGCGGGCTCGGCCGCGCTCATCGCGCTGATCCCGGTGCTGGGCTGGCGGGGCTGCTTCTTCCTGTGCG
This sequence comes from uncultured Sphingobium sp., assembly GCA_966244395.1. GTDB lineage: Bacteria > Pseudomonadota > Alphaproteobacteria > Sphingomonadales > Sphingomonadaceae > Sphingobium. The sequence goes on from CBIMKI010000078.1 coordinate 10,683, forward strand.
GTGCGCTGACGGCGGTGCTTTCGCTCATCGTCTATGCGCTGCTGCCCGAATCGCCGGTCTACCTGGCGGCGAAGGGCCGCATCGCGGAGGCGCTGGCGCTGTTGCGGCGCTTTGTCGATCCCAGACTGGCCGAGGCGGACCTGGCGGAAGAGCAGAGCAAGCCGGCCACGCCGGAAAAAGCGGGGGCATCGGCCATGATCCAGCCGCCGCTGCGGCGCCTCACCATTGGTGGCTGCATGCTGTTTTTCGCCGGCCAGTTCATTGCCTACAGTCTCATAAGCTGGTCGACGACCCTGCTCACCATGACCGGGCTCAGCATGGAACAGGCCCTGCAGGGCAATTTCGCCTTCAATGTCTGCGCGGTGATCGCGACGCTGGCCGCGGGTGCGCTCATCGGCTGGTTCGGCTCCTGGCGCGTCGTTCTGGTGGCGAATGTGATGGGCCTCCTAAGTCTCATTTCCTTGGCCACGGTGATCTCGGGCCTCGACGGGCAGCCCGATGCCGGGCGCTTCTGGACCCTGATCCTCTCGATCGCGGGCGTGGGTCTTTTCGTCAGCATCAGCCTGGCGGCGGGCTATGCGGTGATGACGCTCGGCTATCCGGAGGAGGTCCGTTCGACCGGCATCGGCATCGCGCTCATGATCGGGCGCCTGGGCGGCATGACCACGGGCCTTATCGGCGGATGGCTGCTCAGCATCGCGGGCGATCAGGTGTGGCCGATGCTGGCGATGCTCATCCTGCTCTCGCTGGTGATGCTGGCGGCGGGCCTCATCGTCGACCGCCATATCGGCGCGTCGCGGGCGGGCGCACGCTGAGCGGATAGAACATGATGGGGAAGATGCAGAAGAGGTGCTGCGCGAGCGCTTCGGCGCGGCGGGCGCATGGCCCGTGAAAGCCGGTACGGCGGACATGGCGCGCGTGCGCGCGGGATTGCCCTTTTCGCGCGCTTGCACTATGCCGCGCCGACCGGCGACCGATGCGGGCGTGGCGAAACTGGTAGACGCGCC
>CBIMKI010000079.1:0-11552 GCA_966244395.1 uncultured Sphingobium sp.
GGGCGCAGCACCGTGAGCGAGGGCAGCACGTAGTTGCCCTCGACCGGCTGGATCTCGACCTCGTCCTCCTCATTCGCCGTGCGGCGGACGGCATCGAGGAAGCGCGAGGCGAGCGCGCCGGGCACCTCGAACAGCGTCTCGTGCGCGGCAATGCGGATCGCGCCGATCTCGCCCCTGTTCACATGACCGCGCCGGCACAGCAGCGGAAGGATCCAGCGCGGATCGGCATTCTGGTTGCGGCCCACGTTGAGGCGGAACCAGGCGCTGCCCTCGAAGCCGGGGCGCGGCCCGCGCGGCTCCTGCGCCGCCTCGCTGCCCAGCAATTCCTCGGGCGCGGGCAGGCGCGCACGGTGGCTGTGGACGAGCGCGGCGGCGATCTCCTGCGGACTGCGCTCGGCCAGCAGGCGCTCGGCCAGGGCCAGGTCCTGCTCGCTGGGCTCGACGGGTGCGAGCAGCGTGGCGAGCAGCCGGTCATTGTCCGCCCGGCGGATGTCGTCGGCAGAGGGCGGCGCCATCCACTGCACCGGGATGCGCGCGCCGCGCAGCATGGATTCCACCCGGCGGCGGCGCGGATAGGGCACGATCAGCACGGCCGTGCCCTTCTTGCCGGCCCGCCCGGTGCGGCCCGAGCGGTGCTGGAGCGTCTCGGCATCGCGCGGGATCTCGACATGGATGACGAGGCTCAATGTCGGCAGGTCGATACCGCGCGCCGCCACATCCGTCGCCACGCAGACCCGCGCGCGCCGGTCGCGCAGGGCCTGGAGGGCGTGGTTGCGCTCATTCTGGCTGTGTTCGCCCGAGAGCGCCACCGCGCCGAAGCCGCGCTCGACCAGACTGGCGTGGAGATGGCGCACATTGTCGCGCGTGGCGCAGAACAGCATGGCCGTCTCCGCCTCATGGAAGCGCAGCAGATTGACCACGGCATTCTCGATATCCGCCGGGGCGACGGCCATGGCCTGATAGCTGATGTCGCCATGGCCGCGATCCTCGCTGACGGTCGAGATGCGCAGCGCGTCGCGCTGGTAACGCCGGGCGAGCGCGACGATGGGCGCGGGCATGGTCGCGGAGAAGAGCAAGGTGCGCCGCTCGGGCGGCGTCGCATCGAGTATCTCTTCCAGATCCTCGCGAAAGCCCATGTCGAGCATCTCGTCGGCTTCGTCGAGCACGACAGCCTTCAAGGCCGAGAGATCGAGCGCGCCGCGCTCCAGATGATCGCGCAGGCGCCCCGGCGTTCCGACCACGATCTGCGCGCCATAGCTGAGCGCCCGCCGTTCCTTGGCGGCATCCATGCCGCCCACGCAGGTGGCGATGCGCGCGCCGGCCTTGCCGTAAAGCCAGATGAATTCGCGGCTGACCTGCAGGGCCAATTCGCGCGTGGGTGCGATCACGAGGGCGCTGGGCGCGCCGGCGGGCGGCATGCGGCCCTGATCGTCGAGCAGGTCGCTCGCCATGGCAAGGCCGAAGGCGACGGTCTTGCCCGAGCCGGTCTGCGCGGAAACGATGAGGTCGCGGCCATGAGCCTGCGCTTCGAGGACGGCCGCCTGAACGGGCGTGGGCGCGGCATAGCCGCGTTCGGACAGGGCATCGCCGAGGACCGGCGGAAGTTGGGAAAAGGGCATGAGTCTCGCAAATTCAGTTTTTGGCCGCGCATGGCGGCTGGACCAGGACATCGGCATGATCGCCAAGTCGATATTCGGGCCGGGGTGGTCGCAATCGACAAGGGCTGGTCGGCCAGCCCGCTCGCTGCTGCGCGCGCCTATACAGGCAATGGATGCGTTTGGCTTCCTGCTTTTTTCCGATACCGCCCTCGTCTCGCCGCATCGTCGCGCACGGCCGGCGGGCATGAGGCTTTGCACGATACTTTCGCCGGGCTGCGCGCTATGGCCGGGGTCCCATGCAGCTCGACACTTTCGACACCGACCTTTTCCTGCGCGAATATTGGCAGCGCAGGCCCCTCCTTATCCGCAATCCCTGGGACCGATGGCGCAACCCGCTGGAGCCTGACGAGTTGGCGGGCCTCGCCTGCGAGAGCGACGTGGAATCGCGCCTCATCGTGCGGACCGGCGACAACTGGACACTGGAGCATGGCCCCCTTGCCGAGGCGCGATTCGGCGAGTTGGGTGACAGGCTGTGGACGTTGCTGGTGCAGGCGGTCGACCATCATGTGCCGGATGTCGCCGCCCTTATCGAGCCCTTCCGCTTCATTCCCGACTGGCGCATCGACGATGTCATGGTGAGCTATGCCGCCGACGAAGGCGGCGTGGGGCCGCATTTCGACCAATATGACGTCTTTCTCGTGCAGGGGCTGGGCAAGCGCCGCTGGCGAATCGGCCAGAGCTGCGACAAGGACAGCGCGCTGCTGCCGCATGACGAGCTGCGCCTGCTCGCCCGGTTCGACGCGACCGAGGAGTGGGTGCTGGAGCCCGGCGACATCCTCTATCTGCCGCCGGGCGTGGCGCATGACGGCATTGCCGTGGGCGGCGACTGCATGACCTATTCGATCGGCTTTCGCGCACCCTCGCGCCGCGAGCTGATCGCTTCCTGGTGCGACGATCTGCTGGAGGCGCTGCCCGATGACGATCACTATGCCGATCCCGGCCTGCCGCCACAGGACAATCCCGGCGAGATTTCCGGCGCGGCCGTTGCCCGGCTGCACGAGATGGTGACGGCGGCAATGGGCGACCGTGCCGCCTTCGCGCGGTGGTTCGGCCAATATAACAGCACCCGGCGCTATCCCGAAATGGACTGGCGCCCCGAAGCGCCAATCGACGTGGCGGCGTTGCGAAAAGGGGCGGTGCTCTGCCGCAATCCAGCCAGCCGCTTCTCGTTCGTCGCGCGGGACGGCGGCGCGATCCTGCTGTTCGTCGACGGCGCGTGCATCGACTGTGATGGCGACCGGGCCGTGTTCGGCCGGCGCCTCTGCGCACAAGGCCGCGTGGTGCTCGATCCTGTGCTGGCGCGCTCGGAGGATGTGCTGGCGCTGGTCGCGCGGCTGCACGATCAGGGAAGCGTGGCGCTGGAGGAGGAGGAGTAAGGCTAGGGGTGGACGGACGCATCCCGCCATTCGCCGGGCGGGATGTCCTCCAGCGTCCATTCGCCGACCGCCCAGCGCACCAGTCGCAGCGTCGGGAGGCCCACGGCGGCGGTCATGCGGCGCACCTGGCGATTGCGGCCCTCGCGGATGGTGAGTTCGAGCCAATGGTCCGGCACGCTCTTGCGGAAACGCACCGGCGGATCGCGGGGCCAGAGCGCCGGCGGCGCGATGCAGGCGGCCTCCGCCGGCCGGGTCGGGCCGTCGTTCAGCGTCACGCCCTTGCGCAGCCGGTCGAGCGCCGCTTCGCTGGGCGCGCCCTCGACCTGGACGAGATAGGTCTTGGGCAGCTTGAAGCGCGGATCGGCAATGCGGGCCTGGAGGCGGCCATCGTCGGTGAGCAGCAGCAGCCCCTCGCTGTCCCGATCCAGCCGGCCGGCTGGATAAACGCCGGGCATGTCGATGAAGGCCGACAGGGTCTTGCGCGGCGTCTGCGTGCCCGCATCCGTGAACTGCGAGAGCACGTCATAAGGCTTGTTGAACAGAATCAGTCGCGACATGGCTGCGCCTCTTTCAGCGCCACGTTCAGCGCCTCTGGGCGAACCATATGGTGTGGCGGGCGCCCTTGCCATTGGGCCGGGCGCGGACGACCACTTCGTCCACCGCGAAGCCAGCCTCCCGCAGCCGGGCGGCAAAAGCGGGATCGGGATGGGCGGACCAGACAGCGAGGATGCCGCCCGGCCGCAGCGCTGCCATGGCGGCGCGCAGCCCCTGGCGCGAATAGAGCCGATCATTCTCGCGCCGCGTGAGTCCGTCCGGCCCATTGTCGACATCGAGCAGAATGGCGTCATAGCCGCCCCGCGCCGCGTCGATCAGCATCGCGACATCGTCCCCGACCAGCGTGACGCGGGGATCGTCGAGGCAATCGGCGGTGAGCGCCAGCATCGGGCCGCGCGCCCATTCGATGATCTCCGGCACGATCTCGGCGACCGTCAGGCCGGCGTCCGGGCCAAGCACGCCCAGCGCCGCGCGCAGGGTGAAGCCCATGCCATAGCCGCCGATGAGGAGTTCGGGCGCGGGCCGCTTGCCGAGCCGCTCGCAGGTCATCGTCGCCAGCGCTTCCTCGGAATTGCGCACGCGCGTATTCATCAGCTCGTTGCGGTCGAGGAGGATCGCGAAATCGTCGCCCCGCCGCATCAGGCGCAGCTCCACGCCATCGGGCACGCGGGCCGTGCCGATCAATTCCGGTTCGATCATAGAGGCATCTCCGCGCGGATCGCGCTCAACAAGACGGGAAGGATGCAGCCGGTTGGCGCTCCTTCCCGCTCATGGCCTCAGGCCGGCTGGAGATTGACGGCCGAGGTCTTGCCACGGCGGTCGGTTTCCAGCTCGTAGGAAATGCGCTGGTCGCGATCGAGCGTGCGCAGGCCGGCGCGTTCGACGGCGGAGATGTGCACGAAAGCGTCGTTGCCGCCGTCCTCGGGCGCAATGAAGCCATAGCCCTTCTCGGCATTGAAGAATTTGACCGTTCCGGTAATCATGATTGGTAGTCCTGCAAGATGTTGATCGGGCCTGCGCCCCAATGGCGCGCCCGGTTTTCGTAAAGCGAAGAAAGACAAGAGGAGGGCGCCGGAGCGGCCGATATCCGTCGATGACGACATTACGCAAGCGCCCCTAGCACGGGCCGGACGCATTGGCCAGAACGCCCCGGCCTCACACGGTGCGCAGGGCCTGCTGGGCGAAGCGCCGGAACTGGGCGAGCTTCTCATCGGGGGAATCGAGGCCGTAGATCGCGCTGCGCGGATGCTCGCCGAGACGCGTGGAGCGGGGCGGAATGTCGAGGGCGGCGGCGGTCACGAAACGGATGCGCCAGGCGAGGCCCGCTTGGTCCGCGCAGCCGATCGCTTGGCAGAGCGCGTCAGTGACGCGGCGTACGCCGCTTGAAAATTCCATCCAGATGAGATCGTGGATCGCCGTGCTCGCGCGCGAATAGATCTCGTCGAGGACAACGATGGCGCGCTCGTCCGCGCACATGGCGGCCGGCGCCCAGAGCGGCAGCACCAGCGCATCGACCGCGCCCTCGAAATCCGGCGCGCGCCTGGCGTCCAGTTCATCGAGCAGCCGGTCGCGCGCATCGCTAAGCTGCGCCGCGTTCAGGCGGGCGAGCGCGGTCAGCAGCCCCGGCATGTCTCCGAAATGATAGCGAATGAGCGCGGAATTCACCTGCGCCTCAGCGGCGATGCGCCGCACGCTGAGCGAGACCACGCCGTCGCGCACGACCAGCCGCTCGGCTGCGCTCAGCAGGCGATGCCGGGTCTGTTCCGCGGTTTGCGTACCGGTGGTCTTGCGCGCCATGCCCTGACCTAACAAGCGCGCGTCGCGAGCGGAAGGCATGAAGAGACCGCTTGACCAGTTCGCGCGAGAAATTTACACGATTGTGTAATTCATTAAGCTGTTTCCCTTGGAGAGGCGCCTTGCCCCAACTGCCCCCCGGCGTGAGCGCCGCCACGTTTGCCGATGCCGTCAAGGCCATGCAGTCGGCGGTCGGCGCGCAATGGGTGTTCACCGCCGACCCGGACGTCGCGCTCTATCGCGATGCCTATTCGCTCTTCCACGACGAGCCGGAGGAGCGCGTGGCCTCTGCGGCCGTGGCGCCGCGGACGGTCGAGGAAGTGCAGGCGGTGGTGCGCATCTGCAATGCGCGCGGCATCCCGCTCTACCCCATCTCGACGGGACGCAATCTCGGCTATGGCGGCGCGGCGCCGAACTATTCGGGCAGCGTCGTTCTCGATCTCAAGCGAATGAACCGCATCCTGTCGGTCAATGAAGGTGACTGCTCCTGCCTCGTCGAGCCGGGCGTCTCCTATTTCGACATGTACAAGCATCTGCGGGCCACCGGCTCCAAGCTGTGGCTGGACGTGCCCGATCCCGGCTGGGGCAGCATGATCGGCAACGCGCTCGATTCCGGCGGCGGCTACACGGCCGCGCCCTATCGTGGCCATTTCGAGGCGCAATGCGGCATCGAGGCGGTGCTGGCCGACGGCGAGGTGCTGCGCACCGGCATGGGTGCCATGCCGGGGTCCGAAACCTGGCAGCAATATCGCATGGGCATCGGCCCCTGCCTGGACGGGCTGTTCCGTCAGTCCTCCCTCGGCATCGTCACCAAAATGGGCTTCTGGCTGTTCCCCCAGCCCGAGGCGCATCTGAGTTGCTCGGTCGACCTGTTCCGCTTTGCCGACATCGAACCCCTCGTCGACCTCGTCAACGAGCTGGAATATGCCAACATCTTCAACGGCATGCCTTCGGTCAGCTCGCCGGTGCTGACGCGCGGCGGCGGCATGATGTTCGCCGAGATTCCACCCGAGGAAGAGATGGACCGACTGGTGCGCGAGACGGGCCAGCCCGCCTGGCGGTTCTCGGTCTCCTTCTATGGGCCGGAAAAGGTCATTCGCGCCCAGTGGGACTATGTGCAGGAGCGCTTCTCCAAGACCTTTGAAGACGCCAAGTTCCGCGACGGGGCATTCACGAGCTTTCCGCTCGACGAGGCCGCCATGGAGAAGGCCCCGAAGGCCCGTTTCGGGATCCCCAGCCTGGAGATCTTCGCGGTCGGTTCCCGCAGTCCCAACAATCCCGAGCCGAGCCACGGCCACATCTGGTTTTCCGCGATCATCCCGCGCAGTGGCAAGGGATTGGTCGAAGCAAACCGGGTCATGCGCCAGGCCTGCGCGAAGCTCGATATTCCGCTCTTCATGTTCAGCCCGGCCGTGACCTGCTGGACGCGCTCCTTTGTCCTGTTCGCCGCCGTCCCGGTGTCGACCGATCCGGAAGCGAACAAGCGCCTGCGCCAGTCCGTGCGCGAGGTGATCGATATCTGCGCCCAGCACGGCTGGGGCGAATATCGCTGTCCGCCCGCTTTCCAGGATGCGGTGATGGACAGCTACAGTTTCAACAACAATATCCTGCGGCGCGTGAATGAGCGCATCAAGGACGCGCTCGACCCCAACGGCATCATTTCGGTGGGCCGCTACGGCGTCTGGCCCAAGCGGCTGCGCGACGGGAGGACCTCATGAGCGTGCGTATCCCCTGTGCGGCGCTGGCCATCGGCCTTGTGGCGGCCCTTCCCCAGCCGGCAACGGCCCAGCGGACGAGCGCCACGGCATCGGCCGCTCAGATCGAGAATGGCAAGCAGGTTTACGAAATGTGGTGTGCAGCCTGCCACGATGCCAACCCCCGTCTCGCAGGCACGCTTGCATTGCAGACCAAATATGAAGGCAAGATCCCGGCCGCTCTGGAAGCGCGCACGGACCTGACGCCAGAGCTTGTGGCCTTCTTCGTGCGCAACGGAGTCGCCTGGATGGCACCGTTCCGCAAGACCGAGATCGGCGATGCGGAGCTGGCGGATCTCGCCGCCTATCTCTCCAAGCCCACCGCCAGGACGAAGGGGAAATCCCGATGATCGATCGCCGTGACCTGCTCAAGATCGGCGCGGTGACGCCGCTCGCCTTGGGCTTCCCCGCCGCATTGCGCGCCGCGACCGCAGGCGTCTCGCTCTGGGTGCGCGATGATCGCTTCGATGCATCGCCCCTCCGGCACGGCATCAGGCTCATCGGCGGCGATGTGACGCCGCTCTGGACCGGCACGCTCGACGAGGCATGGCGCGGGCGCGGCTTCGTCGTGGCCGGCGCCACGGGGAGCGACGCGCTGTTCGTGCTGGAGCAGCTCGCCTGGCATCGTGGCCGCCGCGTGATCGAGCGCAGCGAGGTCGCCCCCGCCAAGGACGGGCGGCCGGCGCTGCTGCGCTGGACGATCGCGCCCGTCCACCCCAGCGTGACCGCCTGACCATGGCGATCCTCCCGCCCGATCTCTCGCCCGCCGACTTCGCGCGCGCGCTCGATGAATTCCGCGCCGCCATCGGGTCCGACTGGGTCTTCTCCAGCGAGGACGACCTTGGCCCCTATCGCGACAGCTTCTCGCCGGTGTGGGACACCGCACAGGAGCGCAAGGCCTCGGCCGCGCTCGCGCCCGCCAATGTCGAGCAGGTGCAGGCCGTCGTGCGCATCGCGGCCAAGCACCGCATTCCGCTCTTCCCCATCTCGACCGGCAAGAATTTCGGCTATGGCGGCCCTTCGCCCAATGTGACGGGCAGCATCGTCCTCGACCTCAAGCGCATGAACCGCGTGCTCGAGCTGGACGAAGCGCGCGCCTTTGCTTTGGTGGAGCCGGGCGTCTCCTATTTCGACCTCTATCGCGCCATCGAGGAAAAGGGTCTCAAGCTGATGATCGACTGCCCCGATCCCGGCTGGGGCAGCCCCATCGGCAACAGTCTGGAGCGCGGCATCGGCTATACCATGGCCTATTTCCGCGACCATTTCGGCGCGAGCTGCGGCATGGAGGTGGTGCTGCCCGATGGCGAGCTGATGCGCACCGGCATGGGCGCGCTGCCGGGCTCGAAAAGCTGGCAGGAATATAAATATGGCTTCGGTCCCGATCCCGCCGGCCTCTTCGCACAAGGCAATTTCGGCATCGTCACCAAGATGGGCTTCCGGCTCTATCCGCGCCCGGATTTCTACCGTACCGGCCTCATCACCGTGCCCCGGCGGCGCGATTATGTGGCGCTGGTCGACATCTGCAATTATCTGAATGACTCGATGCTCTGCGGCGAGATCGTGCATTCAAGTCCCCTCGCCGCGCTGATGGGCAAGAAGGATTTCGCCGCGCTCGCCACCAAGGCCGGCGGCGCATCGGATGCCGCGCTGGACGCAGCCGCGCGGGATGCTGGCCTGCCGAGCTGGCAGGTGGACCTGCAATTCTTCGGCCCGGAGGCGACCACGGCGGCGAACTGGGCCTATGCGAAGGACCGCATCCTCTCGGCCATTCCGGGCGCGAGGGCGATCGACGGCGATGCCTTCCCGCTCCCCGCCACGCCCGAGCAGATGGAGAACAAGAGCCAGCCCTATCGCACCAGCATCCGCCGCCACGGCGCGCTCGGCGTGCCCTCGCTCGGCATCTGGAAGATCGTGCGCGACGATGGGCATCTCGGCTTCTTCCCGATCCTCCCGCGCTCGGGCGAGGCGGTGTTCGAGATGCAGCGGGTGATGTGCGACGCACTACGCGAGTTCGACACGCTGCCGAGCTATTTCAACGCCACAACCGCGCCGCTCCACTGGCACAGCTTCGCCTTCCAGATGGTGTTCGCCCCGCCCGTGCGCCGCAGCGATCCCGCACATAATGCCATGGTCGACCGGGCGATGCGCAAGGCCGTGGCGGTCGCCGCCGAACATGGCTGGGGCGACTATCGCGCCGCGCCCATCTATCAGGACGACGTTGCCGACACCTACAGCTTCAACAACCATGCGCTGCGCCGTTTCCACGAGCAGCTCAAGGACGCCATCGACCCGGACGGCATCATCGCGCCGGGTCGCGGCGGCATCTGGCCCAGGAGGTTCCGCAAGGCATGAGACGCGCTTTTGCCGCCGCGCTCGCCCTGATGGCGGGCGCCGCCCTCATCCCCGGCGCCGTCGCCGCGCAGAAATCCAGGACCGCGCCCGCGCAGGTAGAACAGGGCCGCACCGTCTTCACGCACAATTGCGCGCCCTGCCACGGCCGCGGTCCGGGGGACGACGGCAGCAAGACCCTGCCCGGCACCGCCGCGCTGGATGCCCGCTACAAGGGTGAAATTCCCGGCGCGCTGGAGCTGCGCGGCGACCTCACAGCCGAGACGCTCACTTACTTCGTGCGCCACGGATTGGGCGCGATGCCCATGTTCCGTAAGGCAGAAGTGAGCGACGCCGATATCGCGGCGATCGCGGCCTATCTGAAGAGCAGCGCGGCAAGTCACAAGAAGGCGGCGAAGTAGGATAGTGGGCGTTCGCGCTGTCTTGATTCAAGCGCCTCTCAGTGCTCCTGCGAAGGCAGGAGCCCAGGGCGATAGGGCACTGCTGTTGCGCAATGGGCTCCTGCCTTCGCAGGAGCACGAAGGATGCTCTATCCGGATGGAGGCAGACCCGGTTGCGAACCGATCTGCTGGCAGAGGTGCGCCCTGCTAACAGCACGGCATGTATCCGTCTTGAGAGAGCCGCCGCCCGACCGATACCCCCGCCGTACTCCTGCGCACGCAAGAGCCCATGATCCAACCAATGCGCCTTGCCGCCCTGGGCTCCTGCCTTCGCAGGAACACGAGGATGAAAACACCGCTCGCTTCCGGAGTGCCCGCAACCTACTCGTCGATCAGGTCGAGATAGGCGATCACGTCATTGTCCGTGGCGATGAACAGGCCTGCCTGCACGGCCTCTTCCTGCCGCGCGGCAAGGATCAGCGCCTCGCTCATGGGGCCGTAGAAGAGCGTCGTCGCGCCGCTGCCGCCCACCTCCTGGTCGAGATGATAGAGGCGCACCGTCGCATCGTCCGATGTGGTCCGCATCCGGCGGCGCGCTCCGTTTATCCCGCCATGCCGCCGGCGGCGAGCACCGCCAGCGTGACCAGCTCCGAGGCGGTGGTCGACATGGTCGCGACCTGCACCGGCTGCTCCATGCCGATCAGCATCGGGCCGATGACGCCGTCCCCGCCCAGCTCGCGCAGCAGCTTGGCCGAGAGATTGGCGGACTGGAGTCCCGGCATGATAAGGACATTGGCCGGACCGGAGAGGCGGCTGAACGGATAATTCTTCATGACCGTGGGATTGAGCGCCACGTCCGGCGCCATCTCGCCTTCATATTCGAAGTCGAGGCCCGCCTCGTCGAGGATGTGCACGGCCTCGCGAATGCCTTCCAGCCAGTTGCCGGACGGGTTGCCGAAGGTCGAGTAAGAGAGAAAGGCAACGCGCGGCTCATGGCCCATGCGGCGCGCGACGGCCGCCGTCTCGATGGCGATATGGGCAAGCTCCTTCGCATCCGGGCGCTCGTTGACCGTGGTGTCGGCCATGAACACAGTGTGGCTCTGGCCGACCAGGATATGGATACCGAAGGGCGTGCGGCCCGGCGCGGGATCGATGACGCGGCGCAGATCGCGCATGGACTGCGCATAAGTGCGGGTGACGCCGGTAATCATCGCATCGCCTTCGCCCAGCTTCAGCAGCAGCGCGCCAAAGACATTGCGATCGCGATTGACCATGCGCTCGCACTCGCGGCGCAGATAGCCCCGGCGCTGGAGGCGCTCATAGAGCATGTCGACCATCCTGGGCACGAGCGGGGAATTCACGCTGTTGTGCACCTCGAAGCTCTCGGGATGCTTGACGCCCAATTCGCGCAGCCGGTCGTGCACGCCCTCGCGCCCGACCAGCACGGGGATGCCGTAACCGCCATCGCGGAACTGAATGGCCGCGCGCAGCACCACTTCCTCCTCGCCCTCCGCGAAAACCACGCGCTTGGGCTCGGCCTTCGCGCCCTCATAAGCGAGGGTGAGCACCGAGGTCGTGGGATTGAGGCGGGCGCGCAAGCTCTGGCGATAGGCGTCCATGTCCTCGATAGGCTTCTGGGCGACGCCGCTCGTCATCGCCGCCTGCGCGACGGCGGCGGGCACCACT
>CBIMKI010000080.1:0-11496 GCA_966244395.1 uncultured Sphingobium sp.
GTCGAGGTGAAGGCGCGCAGGGCGAGCACGCTGTCATAGGTGCGCCCGTCACCCATCACGCCCACGGTGCGCACGGGGAGCAGCACGGCGAAGGCCTGCCAGATCGCATCGTAGAGGCCGGCATTGCGGATCTCTTCCAGATAGACGGCATCGGCCTTGCGCAATATGTCGCAGCGCTCGCGCGTCACTTCGCCGGGGATGCGGATGGCGAGCCCGGGGCCGGGGAAGGGATGGCGTCCCACGAAGATGTCCGGCAGGCCAAGCTCACGGCCCAGCACGCGCACTTCGTCCTTGAACAGCTCGCGCAGCGGCTCGACCAGCTTCATGTTCATGCGCTCGGGCAGGCCGCCGACATTATGGTGGCTCTTGATGGTGACCGAGGGGCCGCCGGTGAAGGAGACGCTCTCGATCACGTCCGGGTAGAGCGTGCCCTGCGCGAGGAAATCCGCGCCGCCGATCTTGCGAGCCGCCTCCTCGAACAGCTCGATGAAAGCCGCGCCGATGAACTTGCGCTTGGCCTCCGGGTCGGTGACGCCGGCAAGGCCGCCCAGGAACTTCTCCGAGGCGTCCACATGGACGAGCGGGATGTTGTAATGGCCGCGGAACAGGCTCACCACCTGCTCCGCCTCGCCCAGGCGCATCAGGCCATGGTCGACGAAGACGCAGGTGAGCTGGTCGCCGATCGCCTCATGGATGAGCACGGCGGCGACCGCCGAATCGACGCCGCCGGAGAGGCCGCAGATGACACGGCCGGAACCCACCTGTTCGCGGATCTCGCGAATCTTGGTGGCGCGGAACTCGGCCATGGTCCAGTCGCCGGGGCAGCCGCAGACATGGCGCACGAAATTGGCGATGAGCCGGGCGCCGTCGGGCGTGTGCACCACCTCCGGGTGGAACTGCGTGCCGTAGAAGCGCTTCTCGTCATTGGCGATGAGCGCGAAGGGCGCGCCGTCCGAGGTCGCGACGATGCGGAAACCCTCGGCAAAGCGCGTCACCTTGTCGCCATGGCTCATCCAGACCTGATGGCGATCGCCGACCTGCCAGAGCCCGTCGAACAGCACGCATTCGTCCGTGACGGTGAGGAAGGCGCGGCCGAATTCGCCGCCTTCGCCCGTTTCATGGCCAGGCCGCACTTCGCCGCCGAGCTGGTGCGTCATCACCTGCTGGCCGTAGCAGATGCCGAGAATGGGCACGCCCGCTTCGAAAAGCATCTGCGGCGCGCGCGGGCTCCCCGCCTCGGGCACGCTGGCGGGCGAGCCGGAGAGGATGATGCCGCGGGGCTTCATGCGCTGGAAGGCGGCTTCCGCCTGGCTGAAGGGCGCGATCTCGCTGTAGACGCCCGCCTCGCGCACGCGGCGTGCGATAAGCTGGGTCACCTGGCTCCCGAAATCGACGATGAGGATGGAATCAGAATGATGTGCCGACATGGTTGGCGGATAGTGCGCCGCGCCGGGCCTGTCCAGTTGCCGCAGCGGCCCGTACTGCCCTTCCTGTCGAGCGGGTCAGTCGACAAGATCAACTTGGCTCTGGCGTGGCTCTCCTGTGGGCGCTAATCATCCGCCCAAGAGACCGGAGTTCTTCAGGAGAGACTGCCCATGCGCCGCATCCTCACTCATGCCCTGCTGGCGACCGCGATCGGCGCCATTCCCGCCATGGCTCATGCCCAAAGCGGCGGCGAAGCGCGCTGCACGGCGCTGGCCGCCAGCGTGGCGCCGGGCGCGACGAGCCTTGCGGCCAGCTGGGTGGCGGCGGACGCGGCCAAGGCCATGCCGGCTTATTGCGAAGTGAAGGCGACGCTCTCGCCCGTCGCCGGCTCCAATATCGGCGTGGTCTATCGCCTGCCCGAGGGCTGGAACGGCAAGCTGCTGGGCCTGGGCGGCGGCGGCTGGGCCGGCAATGTGACGATCCAGTCCGCGACGCCGGGCCTCAAGGCGGGCTACGCGATCGCGCAGACGGACGGCGGCCACCCCTCCACCTCGCCCTGGGACAATGAATGGGCGGCCAATCCTGAAGCCGTCACAGATTTCGCCTATCGCGCGATCAATCGCATGACGGTGGCGGGCAAGGCCGTGATGCAGGCCTTTTACGGCAAGGCGCAGGACAAGGCCTATTTCCACGGCTGCTCGACGGGCGGGCGCATGGCGCTGATGGAGGCGCAGCGCTTCCCGGAGGATTATGACGCGATCATTGCCGAGGCACCGGTCTATACCTTGCAGGTGCAGACCAGCGCGGTGCTGCGCAACCAGCAGTTCGCGGCGGCGGGCGGCTTCTCGCAGGCGCAGCTCAAGCTGGTCAACGACGCGGTGCTCGGCGCCTGCGACGCCAAGGACGGGCTCAAGGACGGCGTCATCGCCGATCCCGGCCGCTGCGGCTGGAGCCCCAAGGCGCTCGTCTGCAAGGCGGGCCAGTCGGGCGACACCTGCCTCACCGCCAAGCAGGCCGACGCGCTGGAGACGCTCTACAAGGGTATCAAGGCACCGGACGGCAGCTATGCCATGCTGCCGCTCGGCAAGGGCGGCGAGACGATGTGGAGCATGTTCATCTCGACGGACGGCAGCGGCACCACGCAGCAGAGCGGTGGCGGTATGCCGGGGCTTGCGCGGCAGATCTTCGGCGATCGGCAGGTCGACTTCCAGGCGATGACGGCGGACGGCGACGTGCCCGCCGCGCGCGCCAGCGCCTTCGCCAAGGCCTATGAGGCGAACGATGCCGACCTCTCCGCTTTCATCAAGCGCGGCGGCAAGCTGCTGCTCTGGCACGGCGAATCCGATCCGGGGCCGAGCGCGGTCGCGACGGCGGATTATTACCAGCGCGCGCTCGCCGCGACGCCGGGTGCGGCCGATGCCGTTCGCCTGTTCATGGCGCCGGGCGTGGGCCATTGCCGGGGCGGACCGGGGGCGGACGTGGTCGACAATCTCGCCGCGCTAGACACTTGGGTGAAAAGCGGCAAGGCGCCCGAGACGCTGGTCGCCACCAAGGCGAACGGCAGCATGACGCGGAAGCTCTGCGCCTGGCCGCAGGTCGCGCATTATGCCGGCAGCGGCGATGCCAACGATCCGGCAAGCTACACGTGCGAGACGCCGGAGGCTTGAGAGCGGCCTGGAGGCCCCTCCTCATTTGGAGGGGGTGAGACGGCTTTAGTTAGTCGCTGCGCGAGCGATGCGGCGCATCGCCCCCTCCCCTTGCCCCTCCCCTGAAGGGGAGGGGGTGAGCGTCTCTCAATCCAGCGAGACGGCGCTGATGGTGCCGTTCTGGAAGGCGCAGCGGAAATTCCGGGTCCAGCTATCGGCGGCGCGATAGCTCTGGCGCTGCTCGACGCGGCCCGAGACGTCCCAGCCATTGCCGAGGCGGCCGACGCCGGTGACGCCCAGGATTTCGGCATAGTCGCCGTTGCGGCTCGCTTCGTCGCGGGCGGCGATGACACAGGCGTCGACGGCTTCATCCTGTCCTGAAAGATCCGAGCGGCCGGGTTCGTAGCGCGATCCCTCCGGGCGGCTGTCGTAGCGCGGGGCCCGGTCGTCGCGATCGTCATAATGCTCGTCGGGATAGGGCGCATCTTCGTAGCGGCGCTCGGCGGTCTCCTGCTTCTTCTTCGAGGCGGCGGAGGCGATGGCGGCGAGAATGCCGACGGCGGCGATGGTGCCGATGACGGCGCCGGCGCTGGGGCCGCGATCATGATGGTGGTGGCGCGGGCGCGGGCCGTCCCAGGGGCCGCCGCGCGCCGCGGCCGGCGTGGCCGAAACGGCGAGGAGAGCCGCGGCCGCAACGCCGCCGGTCAGTGTCGAGAGAATGCGCATGGTCTTGCCCCGCCTGTGTCCGCCAGCCGGTCCGGAATGGGCCGGGTCGACAGAGCTAGTTCCCGCCGGCTGAGCGGGGGCTGAATGAGTGCGCCAGCCGTAGTTCAGCCGGGACGGGTGGCGGATCAGTCCAGCAGGCCCAGCGTCCAGATTTCCTCCAGCCGGTCGATCACGCGGTGCGGGCGGCGGTCGGGCGGGCAGGCGGCCCATTCTTCGCGGCTGGTGGTGCCGGTGGTGACGCCGATGCCGATGGCGTCGCCCAGCCGGGCCATCTGCGTCTCCACCTGGGGATCGTCGCCCACCACGACCACGCCCCGGCTGGGCACGCCGAGTCGGGCGGCCACGAAGTTCATGGCGTGGATGGAGGGCTTGCCGGTGATCTCGGGCTCGCGGCCGGTGACGCGGGCGATGGCGCCGCTGATCGCGCAGCTATAGCCGAAGGCGCGGCCGGACTTGCTGGCGAAGAAGGGCACGTCGGATGCGGTGAACAGCGCCGCGCCGGACAGGACGGCCTCGCAGGCGACATGGATGTCGCTCATCGAGCAATCGGGGTGCCAGGCGACATAGACCGCGTCCGCCTGCGCCGCGCCCTCCTCGCCGGGGAAGACGGTCGCGATGCCGTCCTCATTGAGGGCATCGGCCACGCCCTGCGTGCCCAGCACCAGCACGCGCGCGAAGGCGCGGTCGCGAAAGACCATCGCCGCCACGCTGTTGGGCGTGAAAAGATGGGCATCGGAAATGGAGAGGCCGAGGGCGCGCAGGCGAGGGGCCTGCTGCCGGGCGGGATAGGCGCTGCCGTTGGTGAGGGCGAGGAAGGGGACGCTGCGCGCCTCGAGCTGCGTCAGAAGCTCGACCGCGCCGGGCAGCAGCGTGTAGCCGCCCAGCGACTTGTCGCTGAGGATGAGCGTGCCGTCGAGATCGAACATGAAGCCCTGCGCAGGACGCAGCGCCTCGGTAAAGGGGGCGGTCATCGGAAAATGTCCTTCTTTCGCTTGCCCGCTTCAGGCCAGGGGCGGAAATATGCGTCGCGTTCGGTCAAGGCTCGGTCCAGTCAGGCATAGCTTTCCAGCTCCAGCTTGAAACCCGCCTTTTCGACACTGAGCCGGGTCACGTCCGTGCGGCCGAGGAGCTGGCGGATCAGCGCCATGGCCGGGCGGAGCGTGGGGTCGTAATAATGCGGCGCGGGGCCGGCGGCCTGCATGGCGTCGACCTGCCCCGCCGGCATGGTGGCGCGCAGGAGAAACTCCTCGTCGGAAAGGTCCGCGCCGATGCGCTTCCTGAGGTCCGGCAGCTCGGCCATGCCGGGCTCGGCGGCCAGCTCCTTGGTGCGCGGCAGGGCCATGATCCGGTCCAGCACGTTCGGCGCGATAGGCTGGTTGGGCCGGCCGAAGCGGCCGATTGCATAGCGGATCACCTCGTCGGGAATGACGGCGTAGCGCTCCTTGCCGGTGACGTTCATCACCGCCTGCGTCAGCACCATCTTCGCGAAGGGCGTCATGACGATGGGCCAGCCCAGCTCCTCGCGCACCCGGCCCAACTCCTCTACCACCGCGCCTTCCAGATGCGGCACGCGATGCTCGGCGAGGTGTCGGCGCATCGTGCCCACCATGCCGCCGGGCAATTGATGATGCAGATAGGCCGCGTCAAAGGGCTGGGGCGCGCCCATCGGCAGGTTTTCGGCCTGCGCGAGCGCGGTGAAATAGCGGCCGGCCTCCGCGAGGGCCTCGTCGTCGATATCGACGCGGTGGCCAAGCTCGCGCAAATTGGCGACTACCCGCTCCAGTGGCGGATTGGAGGTGCCGTCGCCCAGTGCGCCGCACGCACCCTGAAGGGCCTCGACACCCAATTCGGCCGCCTCGTAATAGCTCGATTCGCCAAGGCCGATCGTGCAGTGGGCGTGCAGTTCCAGCGGCTTGTCGCCAATGGCCGCGAGAATCGCCGGGATCAGCGTCCGCGCCCGGCCGGGGCTGAGCAGTCCGCCAGGGTCCTTGATGTAGAGCGCGTCGATGTCCGGGCTCGCCGCCATGGTCGCGGCAGCCTGCGCATAATGGGCATCGTCATGGATGGGGCTCAGCGTGAAGACCAGCGCGCCCACCACATAGGCGCTGCCGTCGCGCTTTATCATGCGGGCGACCTCCACATTGGAGACCGCGTCGTTCATCGGGTCCGCGAGCGCGAAGCGGCCGATCCCGTTCTTCATGAGCGTGCGGAAGGCCAGCGCCATGAAGTCGGGCGAGGCCGTCTCCCAGGCAATGAAGCGAAAGCCGGTGGAGAGGAACTGGAGCGGCGTGGTGGGCATCGCCTTGTGCATCAGGCGAATGCGCTCCCACGGGTCCTCCTGCTTGTAGCGCACGGCGACGCCCATATGCGTGGAGGTGGTGAAATCGATCGCCTTGAAGCCCACCCGCTCCAGGATCGGCGCGACAGTGAGCGTGCGCGCGGTGTCGACGCCCAGCGCCGCCCAGAGGCACTGGTTGCCGTCGCGCAGCGAGGTTTCGACGAGCTTGATGTCGGCCATTGGGTGCCTACCTCGATTGATCTTCCAAGTGCTCCTGCGAAGGCAGGAGCCCAGGGCGCATGGTCACTTTGCTTTCGCTCTGGGCTGAGACGAGCCGCGTGTCTCGCCCCAATGCCTTCGCAGGAACACGGCGCATTGTCGCGGGAGGTATATTCTTCACCGCTCCATCCCCTCATCGCGCGCCAGGCGGCGGCCGAGCCAGCCGGTGTCGACGCCGCCCGCGATGAAATCGGGGTCGTCCAGCAGTTCGGCCTGGAAATCGAGATTGGTGGCGACACCTTCGATGCGCGTGTCCTTGAGCGCTTTCCACAGGCGAGTGATGGCGGTGTCGCGGTCCGGACCGTGGGCGATGATCTTGGCGACCATGCTGTCGTAGAAGGGCGGGATCATGGCGCCGTCGACGATATGGGTGTCGACGCGGATGCCCTCACCGGCGGGCCAGAGCACCTTGGCCACGCGGCCGGGGCTGGGCATGAAGTCGCGCGCGGGGTCCTCGGCATTGATGCGGCATTCGACCGCGGCGCCGGAGAGGCGGATGTCGCTCTGGTCGAGCGCGAGCCCGTCGCCCTGTGCGATGCGGATCTGCTGGGCGATGAGGTCCACGCCCGTCACCATCTCCGTCACCGGATGCTCGACCTGGATGCGCGCGTTCATCTCCAGAAAGTAGAATTGCGCGCGCGCCACATCGTAGAGGAACTCGACCGTGCCGGCGCCGCGATAATCGAGCCGGGCGGCGAAGCGCACCGCCGCCGCGTGCATCGCCGCGCGGACGTGATCGGGCATGTCGGGCGCGGGCGTCTCCTCGATGAGCTTCTGGTAGCGGCGCTGCACCGAGCAGTCGCGCTCGCCCAGATGGACGACCTTGCCCGCGCCGTCGCCCAGCAGTTGCACTTCGACATGGCGGCCCTGCGCCACATAGCGCTCCAGATAGACGCGCGCGTCGCCGAAGGCCGCGCCGGCCTCCGCGCTCGCCATATCCAGCGTCGCGGGCAGGTCGGCGAGATCCTCGACCAGCTTCATGCCGCGCCCGCCGCCGCCGCCCACGGCCTTGACCAGCAGCGGCGCGCCGATCTGCGCTGCGAGGCGCTGCGCGTCGGCGAGGCTCTCGACCGGGCCGCCGGGGACGACCGGCACATCGGCGGCGATGGCCTCGGCGCGGGCGCGCAGCTTGTCGCCCACCGCCTCGATCTGCGCGGCGGTGGGGCCGATGAAGATGACGCCTTCCTCCTCGCAGAGCGCCGCCAGCGCGGCGCGCTCGGAGAGGAAGCCATAGCCGGGGTGGATGGCGTCGCAGCCCGTGCCGAGCGCGGCCTGCACGATGGTCTCGACGCGCAGATAGCTCTCGCTCGGGCGGCCGGGGCCGATGCAGACGGCGCGCGAGGCAAGGCGCGCGCCCAGCGACTCGCGGTCCGCCTCCGAAACGGCCAGCACGGTCTCGATGCCGAGATCGCGGCAGGTGCGGATGATGCGCACCGCGATCTCGCCGCGATTGGCGATGAGGATGCGGCGAATGGTCATGGAACCGGCGCCCAGGGCACAGTGGAAGTGCCCTTTCGTCCTGCGCTGAGACGAGCCGCGTGTCTCGCCTCAGTGCTTTCGCAGGCGCACTGCGGTTGGACGTGGATCATCCCCGCCCTCAATCCGGACGCACGAGCATCAGCACTTCGCCATGCTCCACCAGCTCGCCATTGCGGCCGAGGATCTCGACCACTTCGCCCGACACACCGGCCGATACGCTGTTCATGAGCTTCATCACCTCGACGATGCCGATCACCGTCTCTGAATCGACGCGATTGCCGACCTCGATGAACGGCGGCTCGCCGGGCTTGGGGGCGCGGTAGAAGATGCCGAGCAGCGGGGCGGTGACCTCCAGCAGGCCTTCCTGCCGAGGGGCGGCGCGGGGCGCGACCGGCGGGGCGGAGGGTTCGACCGCGCCCGGCGCCGCCGCCGGGACCGGAGCCGCCGCGCGGGGTCGCGGGGCGGCATTGCCGCGCTCCAGCTCGATCTTCATGCCGTCCACCTCAAGGCTCAGCCGGTCGAAGCTGGAGGCTTCGAGCAGCTTCATGATCTCCTCGACATCCTTGGCCGTGAGACTCATTTGCGCCCTCCGAAGATCGTCATCACATGTTTCAATGGGTCGGCCTCCACAGCCGTCACGGGCTTCAGGTCGCGGGCGGACCAGACCGTCTCCGGCCGGCTTTGCAGCAGGAGAATGGCGCCGCCCTTGTCGATCGCCCACTCGATGTCCTGCGGGCGGCCATAATGTTTCTCGATCCTGCGGCCGACCGCGCGCAACGCCTGCAATTCATCGTCGCTGAGCGCGGGGGCATTGCGCATGTCTGCGGAGAGTTCCTCGTCGACGATGCCGCCGCCGGGGGCGGGCACCTGCCGGATATGCTTGTCGCTGATGTCGCGCACCGTGATCTCGCCGGTGATCTTGCCCATCACCCAGCGATCCGGCGTCACTTCGCCCGAGACGACCGCGCTGCCCAGGCCCCAGGCGCCCTCGATGGTGATGACCGATTTGTCGCCGGTGGTCGGCGAGCGAGTGAACATGACGCCGGCCGTGCGCGCATCGACCATCGTCTGCACCACCACGGCCATGGCGACGCCGTCCTCGGGCAGGCCATGCTTGCGGCGATAGGTGATCGACTCGACCGAATAGAGGCTGCCCCAGCATTCGCGCACCCGGCGCACGGTGTCTTCCGCGTCGAGCACCCAGAGGAACGTGTCCTGGAGCCCCGCGAAGCTCGCATCCTCCGCGTCCTCGGTGGTCGCCGAGGAGCGCACCGCGACCGTCACGGCCATGTCGCCGCCGGTGAGCCGGTAATGGGCATCGAGAATAGCGCGCTCCACCTGCTGGGGCAGCGGCTCCTGTTCCACGCGCGCGCGCAGGGCCCTGGAGAGCGCCGTCACGGCATCGAGATCGGTGGCATCCAGTGCCTCGACCGCCGCGCGGACCGGCGCGCTCTGCTCCAGCGCGGTCAGGAACAGCTCGAAGGCACCCGTGGTCACGACGAAGCCGGGCGGCACGTCGATGCCGGCGAAGGTGAGTTCGCCGAGGCTCGCGCCCTTGCCGCCCACGGTCGGCCTGTCGGTGATTCTCAGATCGGCGAACCAGCCGATCGCGGCATCAGCAGTCACGGATCGCAGCTCCCTTACGCATCTTCCAGCACGCGCGCTTCTTCGAGGATGGTGACCAGCCCGCGCCCGCCGTCCACGCGGATGCGCGCGCCATCGGGGATCATCTGGGTGGCGCGGCCGGTGCCGACCACGGCGGGCAGGCCATATTCGCGCGCCACGATGGCCATGTGGCTCATCGATCCGCCGATATCGGAGACGGCGGCGGTGATCTTCTGGAAGATCGGCGCCCAGGTGGGATTGGTGACCTGGCAGACGAGGATGTCGCCCTGCTTGAGGCGGCTGATCTCCTCGACGGATTTGACCACCCGTGCCGTCCCCTCGACCACGCCGTAGGAAGCGGCGAAGCCCTTGAGTTCGTTGCTTGGCCCCTCGCCGTCGTCCAGCCAGGCGTCCAGGCTTTCGCGGGTGATGCCCCAGAGCATGACGATGGCGGGATCGTCGATGGCATCCGGCACGGCGCCGAGCGCGGGGGGCGTCGCATGCTTGCCCCATTCGGCGATGGCCGCCTTGCGCTGCGCGACGATGGCCGGCCAGTGCTTGGGTCCGCGCGGCTCGGCGCCGATGCCCCAGCTCAGCATGAGGTCGATGATCGCGCTTTCCAGCTCATATTGGGTGAGGTGGAACACATCCTCTTCCTTCGCGAAGAAGCCATGGTCGCGCAGCAGGGCGCCGAACTCGCGGATCTTGTTGAAGAAGAGGTTCGTGTACCAGTGCTCGCAGTAGAATTTATGCCCTTCCACATAAGGGAAGACGCGGTGGGCGAGGCCGATGAGCTGGTCGTATGTGGCGCGGTCCTCGTCGGTATCCAGCAATTCGCGATAGTCGGCGACGAGAGCCTCGCGCTCGGCAATGAGCTGATCGGTCGGCCGCTCGATATTGGTGCCGGCCTTGATCTTCTCGATATAGCCTGGCAGCGCCGCGAAGGGCAGGGAGAGATCGTCGTTCCACGAGCGGTGATAATGGTAGAAGCCGTCGCCCGAGGAGACATTGAACCAGGGGTTGCGGCTGGTCTCCAGCTCGTCGAGCCAGGCCTTGCCCTTGTTGCCGACCGCGTCGAGATCGGCCAGCACCTGGTCGATGTCCATGTCGTCGGTGAAGTGGCTGTCCACGCCCAGCTCGACGGCGCGGCGGGCGAGACGCTTCACTTCCTCGTCCGGGCGGAAGATCTCCGCCTCCATGCCCGCCACCATGCGGCTGATCGCCTGGTCGCTGATCTCCGGGAAGGCCTTTTTGCAGAAGTCGAAGAAGGTCATGTAGGCGCCATAGCCCAGCAGCAGGAACTCGAAATGATGGTGCCACATGCGGTGGTACCCCTCGATCTGCTTCTGGTAGATGTCGAGCAGCGCATGGTTGGCGGCGACGCCCTTGCCGCTGTGGGTCGTCTCGAGCGGCTCATAAGCGGGAAGGGACGGCGTGGGCAGCGCCTGCGCGTCCGCGATCAGCGCCTTCATCTTGTCCTTCCACTGGTCGTAGAGCCGCTCCCAATGCTCATAATAATAGAAGGCGCGCTGCTGGAACTCGCCCACCCGCTCCTGGATCTCCTCCGGGTCCGTCACCGCGACGCCGCCGATATAGACGCGCCCGTTGATGACCCGGTGCTCGATGCCCTTGGCAGTGGGGAGCACATGCACGCGCGTGTTGAACGCGCCCAGCGCCACATAGGCCGCTTCCGCCGTAATCATGTCGAAATGATGCATCGGCTCGGGGAAGTGCATGCTGTTGTAGAACCAGAACTTGCCGTCGTCCTCCGGCACGAACTGCGTGTAATAGGGATAAGCGGCCTGCGCGGCCTCGGTGCCGGGCGCCACCTGGAGCGAACTGGGAAGCGGGAACTGCTTTTCCGTGTCAGCCATGTCTATCCTCTCCGAATATCCGGGAAGCGCCCGCCTTTTGCCAAGGTCTGTGCGCGGGGTCGGCTTGATGGACCGATTGCATGCGTTCTAACCCAGCCCCGCATCGGAGACGAGGATTCGCGCGCACCGGGAACAGGACAAATGCGCAGCGGGATTGTGGGGGTTGGGGCTCCGAGGCGGAGGG
>CBIMKI010000081.1:0-11457 GCA_966244395.1 uncultured Sphingobium sp.
GGACTATACCGCCACGCAGCACATGATCCTCGCGGATCTGAAGATCGGCGGCCGGATGCGCCAGGTCATCATGCAGGCGCCCAAGAACGGTTTCTTCTATGTGCTCGATCGCGCGACGGGCGAGCTGATCTCCGCCGACAAGATGGTGCCGATCAACTGGGCAAGCCATGTCGACATGGCGACCGGCCGCCCGGTGGAAAATCCGCAGGCGCGCTATGGCGAAGTGCCGGTCATGGTCTCGCCCGGGCCGGGTGGAGCGCATAACTGGAACCCCATGGCCTTCAATCCCATGAGCGGCCTGCTCTATATCCCTGTCGCCGAGACCTACATGGCCTATGCGCTGGCGCCCAAGGTCGATCCGGACAAGCCGACGCTCGGCACCAGCTTCACGGGCTATGACGCCGAGCGCAAGGCCATCGCCGAATATGCGGACAAGCACAGCAGGGGCTGGCTGGTCGCCTGGGACCCGGCGAAGCGGCGCGAGGTCTGGCGCACGCCGGACGAGCAAAAGGGCAGCGGCGGTGTGCTGGTGACGCTGGGCGGCCTCGTTTTCCAGGGCAATATCTCCACCAATTTCGTGGCTTACAACGCCCGGAGCGGCAAGAAGCTGTGGGAAATGCCGGTGCAGAATGTGCCGATCGCGGCGCCCATCACTTATGCGGTGAAGGGCGAGCAATATGTGGCGGTCAACACCGGCTGGGGCGGC
The DNA here is from genome assembly GCA_966244395.1 of uncultured Sphingobium sp. Lineage (GTDB taxonomy): Bacteria > Pseudomonadota > Alphaproteobacteria > Sphingomonadales > Sphingomonadaceae > Sphingobium. The sequence goes on from CBIMKI010000081.1 coordinate 707, forward strand.
GGGCTCGCCCATGTCGAGCGCAGCAACTACAAGGAGCTGTTCCTCGGCAAGCCGCGCTTGCTCGTCTTCAAGCTGGGCGGCAAGGCGCAGCTTCCGCCGCCGCCGGCCCAGTCCGTGGTCGTGCCCGAGCTGAGCCCGCCGCCGGCGCTCACCGGCACGCCCCGCCAGGTCGTGCAGGGCGAGCAGCTTTATGCCCAGCATTGCGCCATCTGCCACGGCGCGGCGGCGCGCGGCGGCGTCAAGGACCTGCGCCACATGGAGCCGGCGACGCACGGCGCCTTCATGGACATCGTGATCGGCGGTAAGCGCGCGGCGAATGGTATGGCGAGCTTCGCCGATACGCTCTCGCGCACACAGGCCGAAGCCATTCATCAATATGTGATTTCGCGCGCCCATGCCGATTGGGATGGCCAATAGATTTGGCGCGCACAAAGGAGAGAGGAAAGCCCATGTCCCCCAGAAACTTCATCAAGTCCGCGCTCGCCGCCTTGCTGGCCCTGTCGAGTGGCCTGCCTTCCGCCGCCGTGGCGCAGCAGCCCAAATATGGCCCGACCTACGGGCAGGATCGCGCCGAGATCGAGGATCTGATGGCGCGCTATCTCTTCGCCATCGATTATCAGGATTGGGACGCCTATGTGGCGACTTTCGCGCCGGACGGCATTCTCACTTTCGCGAGCGGCACCACCCAGGGTCGCGAGAAGATCCGCGAGACGGTGATGCAGTTCCAGAAGCGCATCGGCGAGTTCTACCACACCGCGGATGGCAAGCCTGCCAAGCTGCGCCATGTCGTGCTGCAAACGACCATCCGGGTCGAGGGCGAGCGAGCATGGGGTCGTTCGCTCTGGCTCGAAATGGCCAACCACGGCCCCAATGACGAGCCCAAGGTCGGCACTTACGGCATCTATGAGGACGAGTTCCGCAAGGTGGACGGCCAGTGGCTGATCTCCAAGCGCAACGTGCTCAACGAGTTCATCAAGAACCGCAATTCCGGCCCCGGCAACCCGGTGCGCGACGCAGACGTGGCGGCCGCCGCCTTCCTCGCCGGAAAGTAAGGCGCGTTGCGCCACGCATAACAGTGGATCGGCGGGGGCGGAGCGGGCATAGCGCCGCCATGTCGCCCGCGCTCCGCCTGCTGCTGTCCATGGACCGTTTCATGGTCCTGCTGACGACCGTGGTGGTGCTGGCTTCCGTGCTGCCGGCGCGCGGGCACGTGGCGGCCCTTGTCGAAGGGTTGGCGGATGTCGCCATTGCGCTCCTCTTCTTCCTGCACGGCGCCCGCCTCTCACGCGACGCCATCGTGCAGGGCATCGGCAACTGGCGGCTCCACGGTCTGGTCTTCGCGTCGACCTACATGCTCTTCCCGGCGATCGGCCTCGCGCTGGTCCTGCTTCTGGGCGGCTGGATCGATCCGCTGCTGCTGGCGGGCCTGCTCTTCCTCACGCTGCTGCCCTCCACCGTGCAATCCTCCATTGCCTTCACCGCGCTGGCGGGGGGCAATGTCGCGGCGGCCGTGTGCAGTGCCTCGCTTTCCAATCTCGTTGGCATCCTGCTGACGCCGCTGCTGGTCGGCCTTTTCATGCAGGCGGGTGGAGGCGGCGGCGTGCCGGTCATGGACGCCGTGCGCGGCATTGCGCTCCAGCTGCTCCTGCCCTTTCTTGCCGGGCACTTGCTGCGGCCGGCGATCGGCGCTTTCGTGGAGCGCCGCCGGGCGTTGCTGAAGCCCGTCGATCAGGGTTCGATCCTGCTCGTCGTCTATGCGGCCTTCAGTGCGGCGGTGGTGAACGGCATCTGGAGCCGGGTCGGGACCATCGATCTCGTCGAGCTGCTGGGATTGAGCGCGCTCGTCCTCGCCGTCGTCATGGCGGCGAACGCGCTGCTTGCCCGCCTGGCCGGCCTGCCACGCGAGGACGGCATCGTCCTCCTCTTCTGCGGTTCCAAGAAAAGCCTCGTCTCAGGCGTGCCCATGGCCGGCGCCCTGTTCGCGCCCGCGCAAGTGGGGCTCATCCTGCTGCCGCTCATGATTTTCCACCAACTGCAGCTCTTCGTCTGTGCGTGGCTCGCCGGGCGTTTTCGGGGGAAGGGAGAAGCCCGCGCCGCGCGGGAGGAGTAGGAACGGGTGCTTTCACCCGACCCCGCGAAATGGGGTAAATCAAAAGGACAGAGCATGGTCCCGTTTCAATCCAACCGGAACATGCTCTAGGATGGATGCGCGGGGGCAAAGGAGGTCTTATGCGCGCTCTGCTCGTTTCCTTCGCGGCGCTTGGCGCTGTCCTGGTCACCTCATGCCAGCGCGAGCCGGACCCCGGCAATGCGTCGGCCGCGGGCAACGAGACCGCGGCCGCCGGCAACGTCGCAGCGCCTGTTCGCGCAGATGCAGAGGCCATGAAAGTCGAGGCGAAAGACGATGAGCTGGAGTTCAGCTATGGCTGGCCGGCCGCCGCTGCCGCCATCGCGCCGCTCGATGAGTGGCTGCGCGGCAATATGGCCCATCATCGCGAGCGCATGACGAAAATGGCGCGCGAAGGCGCGGCGGATGCGCGCAAGAACGGCTATCCGGTCCGCGCTTATGGCTACGACCAGGGCTGGTCGGTGGTGGCCGACACGCCCGCGCTGCTGGTGCTGGAGGCGCAGGGCTACGAATATACCGGCGGCGCCCATGGCATGCCGTTCGTCTCCACGCTCATCTGGGACAAGGCGAAGAGCGAACGGCTGGCGACCGGCGCCTTGCTCGATGCGGCCGCGCTGGCGCGGGCGGCGAGGACGCGCTTCTGCGCAGCGCTCGATGCCCAGCGCGCGGAGAAAAGGGGCGAGCCGGTCGAGCCCGGCGCGGACGATCCGGTTCCTGAGTTCAATCGCTGCGTGGCGCTGGAAAAGCAGGAGATCGTGCCCGTCTCGACGAATGGCAAGGGCATCGACCGGCTACGCATCGAGATCATGCCCTATGAGGCCGGGCCCTATGCGGAAGGGGTATACACCGTCGAACTGCCGGTCGACGCGGGGGTGATAGGCGCGGTCCGGCCGGCGTGGAAGGCGGCGTTCACGCAGTAGCCTCCGTTATTCTCGCAGGCGCGGCAACCCGGGGGCATCAACCACGTCTCCGCTTCCGGACCGCGTTCATCCACGATGAAGCGTTCGTCATTGCGAGGCCGGTGCAGCCGGACGAAGCAATCCAGAGGCGGCACAAGACCGGCCAGGATTGCCGCGCGACTGCGTCGCTCGCAATGACGTTCAGTTTGCTGGGGCGAACGCCAGCTTCTCGGCCAAGCGCCACTAACGGGGCCCGGCCGGGAAACAAGCTCAGGCCGGTGCGCCGAACAGGTCGTGCTCGTCGGCATCCTCGATGGTCGCGGCGATGATGTCGCCGGGCACCAGGCCCGGATCGACGTCGCGCAGATAGACATGGCCGTCGATCTCGGGCGCGTCCGCCTGGCTGCGGCCGGTCGCGCCGACGCTGCCTTCCTCGTCCGGCTCGCCCACCTCGTCGATGATGACGGGCACAGTGCGGCCGATCTTGGCGGCGAGCTTGGCGGCGCTGATCTGCGCGCATTTGGCCATGATGCGCTGGAAGCGTTCTTCCTTGATTTCTTCCGGCACCGGGTCGGGCAGCGCATTGGCCTGCGCCCCCTCGACCGGCTCGAAGCGGAAGGCGCCCACGCGGTCGAGCTGGGCTTCGTCCAGCCAGTCGAGCAGATATTGGAAGTCCGCCTCCGTCTCGCCGGGGAAGCCGACCACGAAGCTGGATCGGATCGCGATGTCCGGGCAGATGGCGCGCCATTGCTTCAGCCGCTCGAGCACCTTGGCTTCGTTGGCCGGGCGCTTCATGGCGCGCAGCACATTGGGCGCGGCATGCTGGAAGGGGATGTCGAGATACGGCGTCAGCAGCCCATCCGCCATCAGCGGGATGACCGCGTCGACATGCGGATAGGGATAGACATAATGCAGCCGCACCCAGGGCTGCTCCCCCTTGGGCGTGCGCAACTGCCCGAGCGCGCGGGCAAGATCCGTCATATGGGTGCGGACACTTTCGCCCTTCCACTGCCGCGTCTCATGCCGCACGTCGACGCCATAGGCCGAGGTATCCTGGCTGATGACGAGCAGTTCCTTGGTGCCGGCATGGACCAGCTTTTCCGCCTCGCGCAGCACCGCGTCGATGCGCCGGCTGGCGAGCTTGCCGCGCAGCGAGGGGATGATGCAGAAGGCGCAGCTGTGATTGCAGCCCTCGCTGATCTTGAGATAGCTGTAGTGGCGCGGCGTCAGCTTGAGGCCGCCTTCGGGCACCAGGTCCACAAAGGCGTTGGGCACTGGCGGCACCGCCTCGTGCACGGCGTTGACCACCGCCTCATATTGGTGAGCGCCCGTTACTGCGAGCACATCGGGAAAGCGGGCGCGGATCAGGTCCGCTTCATTGCCCATGCAGCCGGTCACGATCACGCGGCCATTTTCCGCGATTGCCTCGCCGATCGCTTCCAGGCTCTCTTCCTTGGCGCTGTCCAGGAAGCCGCAGGTGTTGACCAGCACCACGTCCGCGCCCTCATAGTCGGCGGACAGCGCATAACCATCGCTCCTGAGCTTGGTCAGGATGCGTTCGCTGTCGACCAGTGCCTTAGGGCAGCCGAGCGACACCATGCCCACCTTGGGGGCGTCGGGAATCTTCAATGCCATGATTGGGCGCGCATATAGTCGCGCGCGCGCCCGATGGCGAGTCCCGTGGTGAGTGGGGGCGTGCGCCAGGCGGAATGTCGGCTGGCGAGCCAATTGCTACCGCCCCGTCATATCGTGATCTGGCGATGCGCGGGCGAAGCTGCTAATCTGGTCCGACAAATGAAAAATGGGGGAGGATTTCAATGACTGCCAACCGCATCTGGGCAGCCCTCGCGGCAAGCGCCTTCGTCGCCACCGCCGCCATCGCGCAGCCCGCGGCCGACATCAGCGGCACATGGACGGCATCCTTCGACAGCCAGGTCGGCCAGCAGACCTACAGCTACACCTTCAAGGTGGATGGCGGCGCGCTCAGCGGACGCAGCAAGTCGAACTTCGGCGAGTCGGATCTCAAAGGCACGGTGGACAAGGACAAGGTCAGCTTCGTCGAAAATCTGGACTATCAGGGCCAGATGCTCGCCATCAATTATACCGGCCAGATCGTCTCGGCCGACGAGATCAAATTCTCGCGTGACGTGGGCGGCCAGGGCGGCGAGACGTTCACCGCCAAGCGCCAGAAATAAGCCGGCGCTTCACCTCAAGAGGAATGCGTTGGAGCCGTCCCGTGTGTTCCTCGGTCGGCCCCAACTCATGTCATTGCGAGCGCCGAAGGCGCGCGGCAATCCAGCGCACCTTGAAGCAATGTGCGCGGAGGCACTGAGGGACTTGCACGCGCCTCGAGCCAGGACGCCATTACGCGTCATGGCCGCTCCGCACGCTGCATGCGCAGGAACACGCCTATCGGATCGGTCAGGACGCCTGGTCCGATTCCTCCTCGGCATTGGGGATGATCTCGATCACCCGGTCGCCGCCGAAGAGCCTCTCCGCTTCGGGCTCCCAAAAGCCGTATGGACGCCCGGCGCGATACAGGCGCACGCCAAGGCCGGTGGTGAGCGCACTCAGCGGCTTGCCCACTTCCTCCGGCGTGACGAGCCGCTGGCTAAGGCGCACGCGTCCGCCCGTCGCCGCCAGATCGGCCATATAGTCCGCCAGATGTGAGCCCTCGCACGAGCCCGCGAGCAGCAGCCCGGCGAAGCTTGCGGGATTGATGACCGTGGTCGCCCCCGCCTGGCGGGCCAGCACTTCATTGTCCTCCGCGCGCACGACGACGCTGATCGGCAGCTGTTGCGCCAGATGGCGCGCGGTCAGCGTGATGAGGATGGAGGTATCGTCCCGCCCGGCCGAGACGATCAGCGCCTGAGCTGCCTCGATTCGCACGTCGCGCAGCGTCTGGTCGCGCGTCGCGTCGCCCTTGAGCACGTTGCAGCCCATTGCTTCAGCCAGCGAGAGCGATGTCTCGCTACCGTCGATCACCACGATCTGCTCGGGTTTCACACCCCGCGCGATGAGTTCGCGCACTGCCTCCGATCCGCTGGTGCCATAGCCCGCGACGATAATGTGCTGATGAAGCATTTTCTGGATCCGGGACATGCGCCACCTGTGCCAACTGTTGCGGAGGACGAAATGATAGGCCGTGCCGAGGAAGATCAGCCACACGAAGATGCGCACCGGCGTCACGAACACGGTCTCGAACAACCTTGTGGTGTCGCTCACCGGCACGATGTCGCCATAACCCACGGTGGTGACCGTGACGGTCGTGAAATAAAGGATGTCGATGAAGCTGATGCCATCGCCCCGGCTGTCGTAGAGACCGTCGCGCTCGATCCAGTGGACGATGAGCACCAGCGTCATCAGCCCGAGGATCAGGCCGATGCGCCATGCCAGGTCCGCCCACATCGGCAGGGCCGAGCGGCGCCGCAGGAAGGCGGGCGGCAGTGCACGCGGGTCGTCGCGCTGATACATGGCGCAGAGGTGCCAGTGCCGGCGGCCCGGAGCAAGAGGGATTGCGCGCGGCGCCCCGCTCAGCGGGCGCCGTCCTCGCGCTTGGAGGGCGTGCCCCGGCCGACATCGTCGCGCGGCTTGCCTTTTTCCGTGCGCTGGGCCGAGGCGCGCGCGGCCGAGAGTACCGGGCCGCAATCCGCCGCCTTGGCATCGCCCACGTCGACGAATGCGAAGATGGCGGCGAGCGGCGAGAGGACCGATCCCGCCGCGACGCCCGCGCCGGTTCGGGCCAGCAACTCCGGACTGATCGGCTGGATGGCGGGCGCGGCGAAATAGCCGCCAAGGCCGATGGGCGACTGGCCGGAGAAGAGGCTGAACTTCTTGCCGTCCGCGCGCAGGGCCAGGTCCAGGCTCTCGTCGCGGAAGCTGAAGGCGCCCCGGCCTAGGATGACATTCTTGGTCGTGTCGATGAGGATCGGGTCGGCCGAGGCGATGCCGCCGCGCACCGTGAAGGCGATGAGGCCGCAATTGATCTCGACCGGCTCGGTCAGCTTCTTCTCGAACATCTTCTGGATGAACACGCCGACGTCGAGTTCGGAAAGCTGGATGTTACGCGCCCACATCGTGCCCTGCGGCATGACGATGGCGATGCGGCCGTTGGAAGTCGCGAGCGACTGGCGCAACGTCTCGCCCATGCCCTGCATCTGGATGCGGCCGCGCACGGTGCCGGTGGTGCCGCTTTCCTCCACCCCCCAGCGCGCGAGCAGCCGGCCCATGGGCGTGGGCGAGAGGCGGATGTCGTAATCGGTCTTCACCGGCGCGCCGCGCGCGTCGATCACGATGTCCGCCGCGAAGTGGCCGCCTGACATGACGAAAGTGAAGGGGGCGAGCGCGAGCCGGCCATGATCGAGGTCGAGCGTGAGGCCGATGTTGGAGATGGGGATGTGCTTCCCCACCACGATCCGCACGTCATATTTGACCTTCGCGTCGAAGGCGCGGACGGCCTCGATCCGCAGCGGCGCGTCCGGCAGGAGGCGCGGGCGCCCGCCCTCGCGCGTGATGAGGCCGGCGGCGCCCTGGGCCTGGATGCGATCGGGCTGGTAGCCGACAAAGGGTGCGATATCGATCATGTGCAGCCGGCCGGTCTTGAGATCGGCCGTTAGCAGCAGGCGGTCCTGCGGCGTCGCGATGGTCATGCTACCGGCCAGGTCGCTCTCGCCATAATGGCCGCCGATCCTGGTGAAGCGCCAGGCTTCGTCGCGATAGGTGAGGGCCGAGCGCAGGCGATAGGCGCGCGTGTCCGGCACGGCGATGCCCAGGAAATCGAACAGGCGGCTGAGCGAGGGGCCGCGCACCGCCACCTGGAGATCGCTCCCTTCGAACTGCGTCGGTCCCGGCAGCGTGCCCGAGACGTCGAGATGCGTCGCGCCGGATCGTGCGGCGACCGTCAGCCGATTGGCGCCGCCGCCCAGCGTCTCATTGGGGCTGAGTAGCCGGCCCTGGAGCGTAAAGGGCTGCTCGCGCATCGTCCCCCGCCCGGTGAAACCAATGGCATTGGCGATGCGTCTATCCTGCGCCGTCACTTCGCCCAGGTCGAAATCCCCGACGATCTGCAAGCGCGGATCGTCATAATGGAGGCGGGTGCCGGTGATGGCGGCGAGTCGGATGTCCGGCAGCTCCAGCTTCCTGGGTGGTCCGGCGCCGAAGGTCCATGTGTTTGCGCGCCCGTCCGGCGCCCAGCGCAGGTCGACGCGGCCATGGTCGAGATACAGCTGTTTGATCGTGCGCCGGCCCCAGAGCAGTGGGAAGGTCGCGACGCGCATGTCGAGCGTGCGCGCGGCGAAGAAAGGGGTTTCGCGGGCCCAAGGCGCATTCGCGACGGTCAGGCCCTCGGCGCGGAACTTGAGGCTGATGGGCGCGAAATAGAGCTGAAAGTCGCCCGCCACGTCGATCTCGCGGCCGAGCGCGGCACTGGCGATGCGTTCGGCGGGATGCTTGAGGAAGCGGCCCTTGGTGACAAGGAGCGTCAGCCAGGCCGCGAACAGCACGAGCAGCACGATGGAAAGCGCTCGCCAAGGCCAGCGCAGCGCGCGCCAGTGCCGATAGCCTGCGCGCATGCCGTCTCGCAGCCGCTCGACCGGCCGTGACTGGACCATGCGCCTGGGGTCGAATTCCTTCGGATTCATGGGCGCAGAACGCCGGGGCCGTCTGGCCGGTTCCGGGCGCGTCCTATCGGCAGACCCGCCAGCCCATCTCACCGCGCTCGGCCTGGTCGAGATGGAAATGGTCGTGATGTTGCGCATTGTAATCGGGCGAGAGCACGGTCGCGAAGAGCTTGCAGGCGCCGTTGCGCACGTCGCGCAGGAAGGCGGCCTTGGTGCCGCCGCCGCCCCAATCGGCCGCCACGCTCACGCGCGTCCCGTCCGCCAGATCGAAGGCGGCGATGTCGATGGCATCGGCGGTCGCATGCTCGCTCCAGTTGCCGGCCTCGCGCCCGTAGAGGCGCCGACAGGCATAGCTGCCGAAATGGCGGATGGACCGCACGCTCTGGCCGAAATGGCGCTGTGCAGCGGGCTCGACGATGTTCCATTGCCAGAGTGCGAGGCCGATCACGACCGGGCAGGCCGGCGCCACCGATGCAGGCGAGAGCGGCACGCGCGCGTCGTCCGCGTCGAGCCGTACGGCGTCCGCTACGGGGCATTGGCTGGCGCCATGGGGCGGCACGGCCGTGAAGGGCAGGCCGGCCCGCTCCAGCAAGGCGCGGCAGTGCGCGGGGTTCTGCGTGAGGCCCGCGATCTTGCGGCCCGTGAAGAGGCCGATGGGGCGGTCCATCTCCAGCGGCGTCCAGGGCAGGTCCTGCGGCGCCGCGCGCATGAACAGCCAAGTCGCGATCCCGGCCATGACAAGCGCCGCCAGCCAGACGAGCCGCCGGGTCCAGCGATGCACGGTCACGATGCGCATGGCGCGCAAACGGACCGGCGGGCAAAAGGCTCCTCAGTCCTCGGGCGTGAACGCCGCGTCCAGCTCGGCAAGCAACTCATAATGGGTGAGGTCGAAGTGCAGCGGCGTCACCGTCACATAACCTTGCGCGCAGGCTTCCAGATCGCTGCCGCGCGGCGCTGAGTCGCTATGGTCGAGGCCGAACCAGAAATAGGGGTAGCCGCGCGGGTCGACGCAGGGGACGATGCGATTGCGCTCGACATCGTGGAAGCCCTGCCGCGCGACGCGGATGCCCTTGACCTGTTCGGGGGGCAACGCGGGGAAATTGACATTGATGAGCGTCTTGTCGCGTACCGGCTGGGCAAGCAGTGCGCGGATGACGCGCTCGCCCCAGGCCGCCGCCGCGTCGAAGGGGACGGCGTCGCCCTGGCCCTCGCGCGCATAGACCTGGCTGAGCGCGATTGAGCGGATGCCCAGGATCGAGCCTTCCATCGCCGCCGAGACCGTGCCGGAATAAGTGACGTCTTCCGCCAGGTTCGCACCGCGATTGACGCCGGAGAGGATGAGGTCCGGCCGCTGGCCCTTCATGAGGTGGCCCACCGCCATCATCACCGCGTCCGTGGGCGTGCCCGAGACGCTGTAATGCTTCTCGCCATGCTGGCGCACGCGCAGGGGGCGCGAGATGGTGAGGCTGTGCCCGGCGGCGGACTGCTCCTCCTGCGGGGCGATGATCCAGATGTCGTCCGAGAGATTGCGGGCGATCTCCTCCAGCACGGCGAGGCCGGGGGCATGGATGCCGTCGTCATTGGTGAGGAGAATACGCAAGACCTTGCCTCCGTCCGTCCGTCCGTCTTCGCGGCTCTATTTCGTGGGCTTCAGCTCTGTGATGCCGCCCATATAGGGCCGCAGCACCTCGGGCACGGTCACGCTGCCGTCCGCCTGCTGATAATTCTCCAGCACCGCGACCAGCGTTCGCCCCACCGCGAGGCCGGAGCCATTGAGCGTGTTGAGGAAGCGCGTGCCCTTCTCGCCCTCGGGCCGGTAGCGCGCGTTCATGCGCCGCGCCTGGAAGTCCGCGCAGGTCGAGATGGAGCTGATCTCGCGATAGGTCTGCTGGCTCGGCAGCCAGACTTCGAGATCGTAGGTCTTGGCGGCGGAAAAGCCCATGTCACCGGTGCACAGCAGCACGCGGCGATAGGGCAGTTCCAGTGCCTCCAGGATCGCCTGGGCCGACGCGACCATATGTTCATGCTCGGCCGCCGCCTGCTCGGGCGTGCAGATGGCGACCAGCTCCACCTTCTCGAACTGGTGCTGGCGGATATAGCCGCGCG
>CBIMKI010000082.1:0-11365 GCA_966244395.1 uncultured Sphingobium sp.
TCGCCCACACCGACGCCGTCGCCCACGCCGACGCCGTCTCCCACACCGACGCCGTCACCCACGCCGACGCCGTCACCGGATCTGACCGGGCCGCTTCCGTCGCAGACGTTTACAAGCGACGCGGCCGATGCCGCGGGGCGATTTTATTCAGATCTGCGCATAGTCGAGAATCCGACCGCGCAGGCCGCACCGACCTTCTCGATCAGCTATAATGCGACCAATCAGAGCTACACGGTCAGCACATCCGGGCGCAGCCAGACCTTCACGGCGGCCGACCAGGTTCCGTCGGGATCGACCGACTTCAAGGCCTATGAGAAGTCCGCAGGCGCGCTGCATGAATCATTGTCGCTGACGGTGCCTGGCACGAGCGGCGTGCTGCAATATCAATATGTCGGCGGGGGCGCCTGGGAACGCGTGACGATCGGCAGCACGACGCTCGACTTCACCTATAATCCCTTCACTTATGGCTATACCACGCCCGACGCCAATCTGGCGCGAACGGGCGTGGGCCTGTTCTCCGTCAGCCTGGTCGGCGCGCGACAGCGCGAGCTGCCTTATGCCATGGCGGGCTCAGGAAAGATGCAGATCGATTTCGCGGGCGGCCGACTGGACAGCCGCGGTGAACTCACGACCATCGATGTAAGCACCGGCTACATTGTGAGCCTGGGCATCTTCTACGGCTCCGCGCAAATATCCAGCACGACCAACAGCTTCTCCGGCGCCTTCGCCATGGACGACAGCACACGCTTCACCGGCGAGTGGAAGGGACGTTTCTACGGCCCGTCGAACCAGGAAGTCGGCGCGGTCTGGTATATGAATAACGGCGCAAATGGCGAATATGCCTCGGGCTATCTGATCGGCCGCGCCGACGGCAGCGTGGCGCCCGAGAACAAAACGCTCCCCCTTCAATATTCGGAGGCCTTCGAGAGCCGCTACGCAGACATCGAGTTCCACGACAACAATAACGGCACCGCGGCAATCGGATCATCGATGCTCCGATCCGACGGCAAACTCCAGTTCGATGCCGGCGCACTGAGCTATCGCTATACCGACGCCGGCCTTGGCATCGACACGTTGTTCTCGAATGCCAGCCTGAACACCGGCGCATCGAACAGCAGCGCCACCGTCTATCAAATGACGAATGGCGGCACGACCTATCGCCTGACGCTGTCCAAGCCCGGTGCGAGCAATCCGCAGATCGCCCTCAATTATGCGAGCTTCGGCCGCTGGCAGCAATTCCAGACCGCGTCCGTCGACGCGCGCGACCGATGGTTCGCATGGGGCGTGCGCACCAATGCCTTCCAGATACCCACCGGGACCGGCCACTTTGACGGCATCATCGTCGGCACCGGCACCACGATCCAGGGCGGCGCCATCTACAATCTGAGCGGCACGAGCAGCTTCGACGTCAATTTCGGCGCCGGAACCTTCACCGGTTCGCTCAATCCGATCGGTACCGACGTTCAGACCGCAGCCAGCAGGAACTTCGGGACCTATTCGGTCACCGGAGGGCTCATGGATGTCGACGGCGCCCTGTTCGCCGACGTCGTGAGCGGCAGCAATAGCTATCTCGGCTTCTTCGAGGGCGCGCTTTATGGTCCGCAGGCGCAGGAACTGGGCGGCACCTTCGGCTTTGTAAGCGGTATCTACAATAGCTGGGATCCCAACTATGACACGGCGGCCAATCTTACCGGCGCCGTGGTGGCCAAGAGACCCTAACGACCGGGGAAGCATTGTTCCATCCATCAGATCTGACATAGCGGACCTCATGTCCTTGCGCCCGCCCCTGGTAGCCGGAAGCCTGCTCGTCTGCGCATGTGCAGGAGCGGGAGCGGCGGCCGCGCAGCCGGAGGCGCAGGCGGCTTCCCCTTCCGGGCAACAGGGTCCAAGCCCGGTGCTGTCCGATGACGGCCGGTCGCTCTCGGGCCTGACGGCAGCGCAGCTCTTCGACGTGGCCGATCAGGCGCTTGCCGCCGGTCGCGACCAGGACGCAGAGGCGGTCTATCGGGCATTGTCCGGCGATTCCGTGATCGAGATCCGCTCCGAGGCGCGCTTCCGCCTCGGCATGCTACATGCAGAGCGCAAGCGCTATACCGAAGCGGCCCTGGCCTTCCGCGCCATTCTCGACGAACAACCGCAGGCCGCGCGCGTACGGCTCGAGCTGGCGCGCGTGCTCGCGGCGATGGGCGATGAGAGCGGGGCCCGCCAGCAGGTCCGCCAGGCTCAGGCAAGCGGCCTGCCGCCCGAGGTCGCTCAGGTGGTCGACCGATTCGCGGCCGTTCTGCGCTCGAACAAGACCTTCGGCGGCAATTTCGAGGCGGCTTTCGCGCCGGACAGCAACATCAATCGCGCCACCAGCGAAAAGACACTGGACACCGTGATCGCGCCGCTCACCCTCTCGGACGATGCCCGCTCGCAATCGGGCATCGGCGCGCATCTGAGCGGGCAGGTCTATGCACGCCTGCGCCTCTCGCCACAGCTCGCCCTGGTCCCGCGCATCTCGGGCGACGGCACATTCTACCGCAGCAGCCAGTTCAACGACCTTTCCGGCAGCGCGCTCATCGGCCTTGAATGGCAGGCCAATGACCGCGACCGGTTCCTGCCTTCCGCCGGCATGACATGGCGCACCTATGGCGGAAAAGCTTATGCCCGCACCGTCACGGCCGATATGCGCTGGACCCACCGCCTCGGCCGCCGCGCACAGCTCGACAGCAGCTTCTCCTTCGGCAGCAGCAGCTATCTGCGCAACAGTCTGCAGGACGGCAATCTCTACAATCTGAGTCTCACGCTCGAACGCGCGCTCACGCCCGGCAGCGGCATCGGCATCACGCTGAACGGCATGCGCCAGACGGCGCGCGATCCGGGCTATTCCACGGCATCGGGCGGCCTCACGCTGCTCGGCTGGCGAGACATGGGCAAGACGACGGTCTTCGCCAACGCCACGGTCCGTCGCCTCGAATCCGATGCTCAGCTCTTCCCCTTCAAGGATCGCCGCAAGGAATGGTTCATGCGCGCGGGTTTAGGCGCAACCTTCCGCCAGATCGAAGTGGCGGGCTTCTCGCCGGTCGTGCGAGTCGCTTATGAACGCAATTTCTCGACCGTGGGCATCTATGACTATCAGCGCGTTAATGTGGACTTCGGCATCACGCGGGCTTTCTGAGCGGCTGCGGACCGTTCTGCTCTGCCTCGCGGGCGCGATCTCGATGGCCGCGACCGAACCGCCGCTGGCCGGCATGTGGGGCGCGGGTGACGCGCTTCTCGCCCTGGATGCGCAGGGCGGCCGGTTGCAGATCGCCTGCCAGTTCGTGCGCTTCGCGCCGCTGCGCCTCGATGCGCAGGGCCGCTTCAGCACCGCCGCGCAGGTTGAGACGCTGAGCCTGCGCCTGCCCGAAGAGGACGAGACAGAGGAGGTCGCTCGGCCCGCGACGCTCGCTGGACGGATTGCGAATGGTGCGGCGGAACTGGTCCTGACCGTGGACGGTCAGACACCGCGCAATGTCCGGCTTGTGCTTGGGCAGCGGGGCAAGCCGGCGCGCTGTCTCTAGGATGCGCGGTTACGCCCTGGGTTCCTGCCTTCGCAGGAACACGAGCGCTCAGACGGCTCCGGCAGTCTCTCATCCGCGCGGAAGCGAAAGAGTCTGGAAGTCGCAGGCCTCGTAAAAGGCGCGTGCCGTTTCGCCCGCCGCCTGGTCGCCCACGCGGAGCGTTGGGTATCCTGCCGCCCGGGCGTGGCGAATTGCCGCATCCACCAGCATTCGGCCCAGACCAAGCCCGCGCGAGCCGGGGTGGACGAAGAGATGGGCGAGTTCGGCCTCGCCCCCCTCGTGCTTCGCCAGCGCATAGCCCACGACATGCTCGAAGCGCTCGACCACCAGCCCGTGCAGCGCGACGTCGGTGCCGAACAGGGCGGTGTGCAATCCCACCACGTCGAGCGGACAGGTCTTGCCTTCATCTTCATGCCCGGCCAGGCGCGCGGCCATGGCGGCGACCACGGGCAGGTCGTGGCGTCCCAATGGCCGAACCAGTCCGGCATCGTCTCTTGTCAGTGTCGCAATCACGGTAGCCTCCGCAATGTGGCCGCCGCTTGGATGCTATGGGTTCGATGCCGCTCCTTGCGGCGGCATCGTTTCAGTAAGTCGTGGAAATGACCGAACGCGCCGCTCTCTATGTCAGAGAACGCCAATAAAAGCCGGTGAAGGGGCCAAGCGCGGTCATGGCCTCTCCATGATCCCTGCCCGGCCCCCTTGTCAAGCGCATGGATGCGCCCGCGCTATTTCGCGGGCTTGCGGAACTTGAGGATGAACTGATCGGTCTTGCCCGCCACGGCGGGATCGCGCACGCCGACATTGTGCGGGTCGGCCGGATTGGCGAGCACATTGCTCTCACCCACATATTCAAAGCCGGCCTTGACCACCTGCGCCTTCACGGCCGCCGGATCGATGCGGTGCAGGGCACTGTGATCGCCCACGCCCGGCACGGCCTTGTGATCGAGCACGATGTAGATGCCGCCGGGCTTCAGGGCCGCAAGCACGGCGGCGTCGAGCTTCGCGGCGTTCTCCGGGCTGCGATTGTAGACGTCGTGATAATTTTGCGAGGTCCAGACGAGGTCCACCGGCGCGGGCACCGTGAAGGCGCTGTCGGCGAAGGGCACGAAGCTCACATTGGCGTGGCCCGGCGTGGCGGCAATGGCCTTGACCGGCGCGCCGTCGCCGAAGGTGACGCCATAGACCTTGCCGGACGGGCCGACGGCGGTGCTGAAGATGCGCGTGAAATAGCCCTGGCCGGGAATCAGTTCGGCAATGCTCTGGCCCGGCTTCACATCGGCGAAGGCCAGCATCTCGGCGGGCTTGCGATTGGCGTCGCGCGCGCGGTCGGCCTCGGGACGGTCCGGAGCGGCGACGGCGGCGGTGATATGGGCGCCGGGCGTCTGGGCATGGAGGGCGGAAGCCGCGAAGATCATCGGCAGAGTCAGGGCAGCAAAGGCGAGGCTTTTCATGGGGGGCTCCTCTCGTCGGGTGGCTCTTTCTCGCGCGCAGCCTGCCAGAGTTGACGCCGGGCGCAAGTGCAAATGGGAAAGGACAGGCTTCGACAGGGTCAAACGATAGCTGCGGGAAGGGCGACGCGACGCAAATTCCAGATATTCCCTTTAATTACAATGTCTTATTCCGGAAACAGGCCCAGCCACGTGACAGCGCAACACAAAGGCTGTAACGGCGCCTCATGCCCCAGAGTGCACCGCGCCGCCTCCTCGCCTCCATCCACGATGTGAGCCCGGCCTTCGAGAACCAGGTCGATGCGCTGTTCGACCGGCTGAGCGGCCTGCTCGGCGGTCCGCGCCTCGCCATGCTGGTCGTACCCGATTTCGAGGACCGCGCCCCCCTCGCCCGCAGCCCCGCTTATGCCGCCAAGCTGCGCGGCTGGGCGAAGGAGGGCGTGGAGATGTTCCTGCACGGCTGGTGCCACCGCGACGATGCCCGCAAGCGCGGCTTCATGCAGAAGCACATGACGGCCGGCGCAGGCGAATTCGCCCAATTGTCGCGCGAAGACGCGCTCAAACGCCTGACCGAAGGCCGCAAGGTCGTCGAGGATGCGATCGGCCAGAGCGTCGCGGGCTTCATCGCCCCGGCCTGGCTCTATTCGCGCGAGGCACTGGATGCACTGGGCGAAGCCGGCTTCGCGCTCGCCGAGAACCATCTGAAGGTGTGGCAGCCGACCACGGGCCGGGTGGTGGCGAAAAGCCCGGTCATCACCTGGGCGAGCCGCACGCCCGGCCGCGTCAAAAGCTCGCTGATGGTCGCCGCCGCCGCGCGCGCCGCGCCTTGGGCGCTGGGCAATGCGCGCATCGCCGTGCATCCGGGCGACACCACGGTACCGGCCTTGCTCGACAGCATCGACGCGACCTACCGCACCTTCATGCGCACGCACAAACCCGCGCGCTATGCGGACCTCATCGCCTGATGACGTCGCCGCCGCCGCTGCGCATCCTCTCCGTCCTGCACAGTCTCGAACCCGGCGGCGTCGAGCGCGACCTGTTGCGCTTCACCAGGGCATGGCGCGAGGCCGGGCTGGACGCGCGCATCGCGCTCGGCCGCTGGGAAGGCCGGCTGACGGAGGAAGCACCCGAGACTATCCCCTATATCATCCCGCCCAAGGGCCGCCTCGCCCGGATCGACACCGAAAGCCTGTGGATGATGCAGCAACTGCCCGCGATCGTGCGGCGGGAGCGGCCGGACGTTCTCTTTTTTCCCAGCAACGGCCTCATGGCCGTCGCGGCCGTCACGAAACTGCGCATGGGCAAGGCCTGCCCGCCGATCGTGCTGCGCCCAAGCAACAGCCTGGACGAGCGCCATTCCAGCCCGCTGCGCCGCACGCTGAGCCGCATGGTCATGCGCGCGCACAGCCGCATCTATGACGCCGTGGTGGCCATGGCGCCCCCCGTGCGGGAGGAGATCATCGTCGAGATGGGCGTTGCGCCCGCACGCGTCGAGACGATCATGAACGCCTCGATGACGATGGAGACGGCGCGGGCGCGGCCGCGCCGCGCAACCCTGAGGGCCGGCATTTCCTCGCCGTCGGCCGCCTTGCTCCCCAGAAGAATTTCCCGCTGCTGCTGCGGGCATTCCAGCGCATCGCCCGCCCGCAGGACCGGCTCACCATCGTCGGCGAGGGAAGCGACCGCCCGATATTGGAGAGCCTTGCGTCCGAACTCGGCATTGCGGACCAGACCGACCTGCCCGGCCACCACCTGCTGATCGACCCCTGGCTCGCACAGGCCGACGCCTTCGTCCTCTCCTCCGATTTCGAGGGCGTGCCCGCCGTCGTTGCCGAAGCGCTGGCAGCGGGCATCCCGATCGTCGCGACGGATTGCACGGTGGCGATGCCCATGATGATCGAGAATCTCGGCCGCCTCGTCCCCATCAAGGATGTCGACGCCCTCGCGGGCGCCATGGACGGCATCTGCGGGGATGCACTCGATCTTTCGTCCATGCGTGCGCGCGGCGCACAGTTCACGATGGAAGCGACGGTCGACCGCTGGATCGCGCTATTCCATCGGCTGGCACGGAATTAGCCCTTTGACCCCAAACCGATTGTTGCTATCCGCGCGCCATTGCACTGCCGCGACCGAGACACACCCCGCATGTCAGTAAAAGCGCCGCTCGATAGCGCAGAATCAAAAGATCCCCTGCCGCTCCCCGTGCGACAATCGACGCTCTGGGCATGGATCACACCGGCTCTGTCCATTGCGATATTGGCGTTCATCGCATGGCATTTCCGCAATTTCGACACGGCCCAGCTGGTGTCCATCGTGCCGACCAGCTCGCTGTTCTGGCTCGTCTTCATCCTCTATTATTGCACCGGCACGGTCGCGGACTTCGCGATTTTCCGCTGGCTGTGGAAAATCCCGCTGGAAGGACTCATCGCACTCGCGCGCAAGAATATCGGCAATGAACTGATCGTCGACTATCTGGGCGAGGCCTATTTCTACAGCTGGGCGCGCCGCAAGGTGAAGATGGACGCCTCGCCCTTCGGCGCGGTCAAGGATGTGGCCATTCTCTCGGCCGTCGTGTCCAATCTCTTCACGCTCGCCATGATGGCGATCGTCTGGCCTTATGCGCGCGACCTCAATTTCGGCATCACCAGCACGGCACTGTGGACCTCGGTCGGCGTCATCATCGTCATTTCCCTGCTGGTCGCAGTGTTCAGTGGCCGCCTGTTCAGCCTGCCCCGGGGGCAGCTCTGGGGCATTTCCGGCATTCATCTGGCGCGTCTCGTCGTCTCCAACAGCCTGCTGGCGCTGGCATGGAGCCTGGCGCTGCCGGACGTCGCGCTCGGCTGGTGGCTGGTGCTCGCCACGTTCAAGATGCTGCTCGGCCGCCTGCCGCTCATCAGCAACAAGGACGTGATCTTCGCGGCTTTCGCGGTCGTCATCGTCGGCCATGACACGGATATCCAGGTGCTGATGGCCTTCATGACCACGCTCATCCTCGCCACCCATCTCATTCTGGGTGCGATCCTGGCGGTTGGCGATCTGGTGACCATCCGCCTGCCCGGCCGGAGCCGCGCGGAATGAGGCGGGCAGCACGGCGGTGCGGCGCGCCGCCCGGCCCCTCTCGCGCGATGGCCAATCCCGGCGGAAAGCCCAGGGCGCAGTCCCGCACCATCGGGGCCTGAGCGGATGCGCATCGTCGACGTCGCGGCCTTTTACACGCCCTATGGCGGCGGGGTGAAGACCTATATCGATCGCAAGCTGCTCGCCGGCCCGGAAGCGGGGCACGAGGTGATCGTGATCGCGCCCGGACCGGGCCACCGCATCGAGGACCGGGGACCGGGGGCGCGAGTCATCTATCTGGAAAACCCGCAGTTTCCGCTCGACCGGCGCTATCATTATTTCCGCGACGTGGAGACGCTGCATGCGACGCTGGACCGTATCCAGCCCGATGTGGTCGAATGCTCGTCGCCCTGGCGCAGCGCACGCTTCGTGGGCGAATGGACCGGCACGGCGCCGCGCGCTTTGGTCATGCATGCCGATCCCATGTCGGCTTATGCCTATCGCTGGTTCGACCCCTATTTCTCGCGGCCCTTCATCGACCGGGCCTTCGGCATGTTCTGGCGCCATCTCCAGCGCATGGACCGGCTGTTCGACGGATCGATCACCACCGGCGAGGACCAGACCAACCGGCTGCTCGCCGGGGGCATGACGCGCGTGGTCACCAATCCCATGGGCGTGCAGCCGGGCATTTTCTCGCCCCAATGGCGCGACGAGGCGCTGCGCACGCGCCTGCTGGAGCGCTGCGACCTGGGACCGGAGGCGACTCTGCTGCTCGGCGCCGGGCGCCATGGCCCGGAGAAGCGCTGGCCGATGATGATCGAGGCCGTGCGGCTGGCCGGCGTCAGCGCGCCGGTGGGCCTGCTCATCGCCGGCGACGGGCGGGACCGCGCGCGCGTGGCACGGGCGGCGGCGAGCAATCCGCATGTCCACCTGGTCTCACCCATATCGGACCGGCACGAGGTCGCCCGCCTCTTCGCGAGCTGCGATGCGCTCGTCCACGGCTGCGAGGCGGAAGTGTTCTGCACCGTGGGCGGCGAGGCGCGCGCGGCGGGCCTGCCGCTCATCATGCCCGACCGGGGCGGCGCGGCCGACCATGCCCGGCTGGCGGAGGGCTGGCTCTACAAGTCGGCGGATCCGCGCGCGGCGGCCGACGCCATCCTCGATTTCATCGCCACCCCGCGCGCGGCCGTGCGTGCCCGCGCCGTGGAGCTGGCGCAGCGCGTGCGCACCATCGACGAGCATTTCGCCGACCTGTTCGCTTATTATGAGACGCTGGCGGCCGAGCCGGTGGTGAAGCGGCAGAAGGGCAGGATCGTCGCCTGAGGGTGATGGCGGGCTGCGCGGCGTGAGCAGGCCAGCCGATCGTGAAGCTCCCGCGCGCGGCTCTCAATCCTGTGGAAAGACCGCAAAGGCCGTTCCACATTCAGGACCCTCAGCCTAGTCGTTCTTGGCAAAGCCGAGCTTGAACAGGTTGAAATATTGCATCGTCACGCTGACCGGCTGCGGCGCATTGCCGACCGCGACCGCCACGTCCGCCGCCTTTGGCTTGTCGCGGCCCAGATTGCCGATGCGCGGAAAGGTCGCGCCGTCGCTCATGCGGTCGAACTTGCGGTTGGCATTGCGGTCATGGAGGATGCTGAGCGTGTAGGTGCCCGGCCCCGGCGCGCGGATGCAGGCCGTGACCGCACCCTTGGCCGGAAGCGGCTGGACGACGCGGGCGAAGGGCTTGCCGGCCATGACGAGCACATTGTCATCCTGGAGGAAATCGGCCTCGTTGGCGGGATAAAGCTCGACCCGCAGCGTGCCCTTGCGGTCCTTGAGACCCGAAACGGTGAGTTCGTAGGACGCGCCGCGCTCGTTCGGGCGGCAGCGCCCTTCTTCCACGCCGAGGCTCGGCGAAGAGGCGATATATTTGCCCGAGGCATTGCCCGGAAGGGAATTGCCGGCAGCGGCGGCGACGGCGAGCAGAAACAGGCTCATCATGGACATTCCTTACCTCTCTCCCGGGTCCGGCCGCAGGGCGCGCGTCACATGCCGCAAATCGGATATGCGCGGCGCCTGCCGGCCTGACAAGCAGGGCTAGGGGATGATTGTGGCGGCAAGATGGAGCAATAGCGCACGGGGACTGCACTCAGCCTGAACGAAAGCAGGCGGAAATGCGGCAGCGCGCGCGGCACGCCGCATTGCCGCGCCGCTCCTCTCGCCCGGCGCGCCTAGCCGAAGCTGTGCTTCACGGTCACATAGAGGCGCCGGTGGCCCGAGCGCTGGCGATATTCCTGCTCGTCCGGCGCCAGCGTCGTGCGATCCGGCACGTAGAAGAAGCGCCAGCGCTTGGCGGGGCTGTTGAGCAGATTGGTGGCGCCCAGCGTGAGCGTGGTCCGCGCGCTCGGCCGATATTCGGCGAAGGCGCCGATGGTCGGCGAGACGCCCTGCGACATGTCCGTCTCCGCGAGGCGATAATGAGTCGAGCCGCTATTGCCCTGCATCGAGGCGCCCCAGGCGAACTTGCCCAGATCCTGCCGCAGCTCGCCGGTATAGGAAAAGCGGGCGTTGCCCGAATATTGCCGGTCGAACAGCGTATAGGGGTCCTGCACGGCGGTGTTCACATAGGAGCCGTAGAGGCTGAGCCGCATGCCCGTGAGGCCCAGGCGGGCGAGCGGCAGATCCAGATTGCCGCGCGCGATCCACGCCTCACCGTCCCCCAGATTGCCCGGCGCATCGAGCCCGCCGGGAACCGGCACGCGATCCTGCACCAGCGCGACGCGATTATAGCCCAGCTCCACCTTGATGCGCCCGTCGCCCAACACCACGCGGTCGGCGCTGAGCAACAGCTCCCAGCTGCGCTGCGGCACAAGATCGGCATTGCCGCCGTTCACCTGATTGGTGTTGAAGGAGGCGGCACTGACGAAATCGGCGAAATTGAGCTGGGCGACCGTGCGCTTGGCGCCGTCGTTGCCCTGCCACTCGCGCCACTCGAGCCGGCCGTCGAGCGCGACGGGACGGCCCTTCGCGAGGAAGCGCGCGCAGTTCTCGCCCTGGGCGCCCCAGACGGTGACGTCGAAGTAGTTCGGCTTGTCCTCCCACTCGCCGGTCGCGTTGTTCTTGCGCCGCGTGTTGCACGCGATGCGCATGGAGCAGACCGACAATCCACTCTGGAGTGAGCGGAGCTCGGGGTCACGCGTCAGGTTCCCTGTGAGGACGACGCGGTTGATGTTGGTGGCCGCCACGATGGCGCTCCTTTCCTGCCTGCAGACCGGTTCTCGTTCGGGTGGCCGAGTCTAGGGGTGCACCCGGCGCGATCCCGTGCAGGGTCGC
>CBIMKI010000083.1:0-11349 GCA_966244395.1 uncultured Sphingobium sp.
TCGCCTGCCTGACCGCCGGCGTCATGACCCAGGCCGCCAATATCGAGCGCTTCCAGAAGCTCTCGGACATGGTGGTGGCCGCATGCGTGTGAAGTCACGCCGCGAACATGAAACGGGAAGGAGCGCCAAATGACCGACGCTGACGTCATTGCCATCGGATCGGGCCATAACGGCCTCGTCGCCGCCGCTTATTGCGCGATCGCGGGCAGGAAGGTGCTGGTGCTGGAGCGCAATGGCTGGTTCGGGGGCGGCGTGGTGACACGCGAGCTGACGCAGCCCGGCTTCTTCCATGACCAGCACTCGATGAGCCACGTCTTCATCCAGGGCAATCCGCTGCTCCTCAATGACGAGCTCGGCCTCAAGTCGCGCTACGGCCTGCAATATCTCTTCCCGGACAAGCCGATGATGTCGGTGTTCGAGGATGGCCGCACGCTCTCGCTCTATCGCGGCGGCGGCGCGCGGTCCGTCGCCGAGGTGGAGAAATTCTCCGCCCGCGACGCCCGCACCTTCGCGGACATGCAGCGCCAGGCGGCCGAATGGCTGCCGATGATCATGAGCGGCCTCTATTCCGCGCCCATGCCGGTCGGCGCCTCCCACGCCATGCTCGACCAGAGCCGGGAAGGGCGCGCGGTCTGGAAGATCATGCAGATGAGCAGCCACGACGTCCTCTCCGACCTGTTCGAGAGCGACGAGGTGAAGATGCACTTCGCGCGCGTCGCGGGCGAGAATCTGGTCTCGCCGGACGAGAAGGCGACCGGCATCGGCGCCTATGTGTTCCTGGGTTTCCTGGAGAAGTTCGGCTTCGGCGTGCCGGTCGGCGGATCGGGCGCGCTGACCGCCGCGCTCATTGCCTGCATCAAGGATCATGGCGGCCAGGTCATCGCCAATGCCAGCGTGCGCGAGGTGACCAGCAGCGGTGGCCGCGCCACCGGCGTGATCCTCGACGATGGCACGCGCTACACCGCGAAGGACGCGATCATCGGCGCCATCCACCCGCATCTGCTGCCCGATATGGTGCCCGGCATGGAGCCGCAGGCCGCGAAGGACGCCGCCGCGACGCTCATCACCGATGCCGCCTGCATCACCATCCATGCCGCCCTGTCCGAGCCGCTCCGCTTCCGGGCGCCCGATGTCGACGCCATCATGGTCGAGCTGATGCCGGACAGCTACGAGACCATGCGCCGCTGCTTCGACGAGCTGCGCTACGGCCAGTTCATGCCCGTGCCGCTGGTGGGCCTAGGGTCGCTCAGCCGGTTCGATCCCAGCCGCGTGCCGGAGGGCAGGGCGATCCTCCATGCCTGGGACTATGTGCCCTTCGAGCGGCCGGACAGCTTCGACTGGGACGAGACCAAGGGCGAATATGCCGAGCGCATGACCGAGCGCATGGGCCGGTTCATTCACAATATCCCCGACGCGATCCTCCAGGCGCATATCGACTCGCCCGTGGACATGCAGCGCACCTCGCCCAGCTTCATGCGCGGCGATCTGCACGGCATCGCCACCACCAGCTGGCAGTCCGGCGCGCATCGCCCCACGCCCGAGCTGGGGCAATATCAGGTGCCGGGCGTCGAACGGCTCTACCTTGTCGGCCCCTTCCAGCATCCGGGCGGCGGTGTGTTCGGCGCGGGCCGGGCCAGCGCCCAACTCCTGCTGGAGGAGCTGGGTATCGACTTTGAAGATGTGCGGATAAGCTAATGAAAATCCATAATTCAGACGGCAGCGAGCTGATGACGGTCAGCAAGATCGAGCGCAAGGGCAATGACCTTGTCCTCAAGGGCAAGGCATTTGGCACCATGCCCATGAATGCGCGCTTGCGGCCCGAGGAGGCGCGCGCCGCGCTCAAGCTGTTGACGCCGTCCATCCTCTTCTTCCTGCTGACGCTTCCCTTCCGGAAAGGATCCTCCGATGCCAAGCCATAAGGACCGCGCAATCATCGTGACCGGCGCCGCGGGCGCCATCGGCTATGCGACGGCCGAGATCCTCGCGCGGCAGGGCGCCCGGCTCATGCTCGTGGATATTGCCGAGCGCGTCAGCGACCGGGCGCAGGACCTGCGCGCGGCGACCGGTGCCACGGTCGAGTTCGTGCAGGCCGATTGCGGCAAGGAGGCGGACGTGCGCGGCTATGTCGAGGCGACCGTGCAGCGCTTCGGGCGGATCGACGGCTTCTTCAACAATGCGGGCGTGGAAGGGCTGGTCGCGCCGCTCCACGAATATCCCGTCGAGGAATATGACCGCATCCTGGGCGTTAACCTGCGCGGCGTGTTCCTGGGCCTCAAATATGTGCTCACGCAAATGGTGAAGCAGGGCAGCGGCGCCATCGTGAACACCGCCTCGATCGGCTCGGAGCGGGGCCTTGCCGGCGGCGGCCCCTATAATGCCGCCAAGCATGGCGTGGTGGGCCTGACGCGCACGGCGGGCAGCGATGTCGGCCCGCTTGGTATCCGCGTCAATTGCGTGGAGCCCGGCGTCATCCAGACGCCCCTGCTCAACGAGGTCATGGAGCAGATGTTCGGCGGAGACCTGCAAAAAGGCCTCGATACGCTGGGCTGGGTGGCGACGATGAACCGCTTGGGCCAGCCGCAGGAGGTCGGCCATGTCGTATCCTTCCTGCTCTCCGACGAGGCGAGCTTCGTCAACGGGGTGGCCTGGCCAGTGGATGGCGGCGCGCTCTCCACCATCAAGCATTAAGGCCACTATCGGGCATTGGCGCGCGGCGAAGGCCGTCGCGTCGCCCGTCAATCAATTGGAAACCGGGCTTCAACGCGCCGTTAACCGCGAATTTTAGGCGAACATAATGGAGCGGCTGCGACAAGGCGGGTCGCTCGGAGATCGCCTATTATGTTGAAAAGAATCGATGTCGCCGAAGTCAGACTCGGTATGTACATCCACAAGCTGGAAGGGCCCTGGCTCAAGCATCCCTTCTGGAAGACCAAGTTCCTGCTGACCGACCCCGGCCAGCTTGCCGATCTGCATGCCAGCGAGCTGGACGCGGTCGTCATCGACGTCGACAAGGGCGACGATGTGGGCGGCGGCCAGCAGCCCGCGCGTCGCCGCCAGTTGCCGACGCCGTCCGCCGTCGCGCCGATCGATCGCGGGCGGCTGGAGCCCGTGCCGCTGCGTTCGCCCGTCGCCGCGCGCCCCTTCGACCCGCGCTCGACCGCGCCGCTCAGCACGCCGCGCGAGGTCGGTAACGCCATCGGCATCGTGGCGCGGTCCGAGCGCATCCTGGCCGGCGTGTTCAACCAGGCGCGTCTGGGCAAGGCGATCAAGTCGAGCCAGGTGGAGCCGGTCATCGAGGAGCTGTTCGCCTCGATCCAGCGCAACCCCCATGCCTTCAACGGCCTGATGCGCGTCAAGCGCGAGAATTCGAGTCTCTATACCCATGCGCTGGCCGTGAGCGCGCTCATGATCGCGCTCGGCCGCCAGATGCGGCTGGATACCGCGCGCATCAAGCAGGCGGGCATGGCCGGCCTGCTGATGGATGTGGGCATGGGCCATCTTCCGCTCGACGTCTCCACCATCATGGAGACGCTGACCGAGAAGGAGCATGAGGTCGTCAAGACGCACACGCGCCTGGGCTATGATTTCCTCGCCATCGGCGGCGAGATCCCCGAGGAGGTGATGAAGGTCTGCCTCGAGCATCATGAGCGCTATGACGGCAGCGGCTATCCCCTAGGCATCGGCGGCGAGGAGATCAGCCTGTTCGGGCGCATGGCCGCGATCTGCGACGTCTATGATTCCATGACCTCCGATCGCCCGCACCGCGTCCGCATGGAGCCCAACCATGCCTTCGAGGAAATGCGCGGCAGCGAGGGCCAGTTCGATTCCGAGATCCTCAACCAGTTCGTCGAGAGCCTGGGTGTTTATCCGATCGGGTCGGTGGTGCTGCTGACCTCCCACCGCCTGGCGCTCGTCGTTGACCAGAATCCGGACGACTACACCCGCCCGCGCGTCTGGACCTTCTATGACACGGCGCAGGCCAGAGTCATCAAGCCGGAAGACATCAATCTCATCGACAGTGCCGGCCACGAGGATATTGTTTCCAGCGCGGATCCGGACGGCTATGATATTCCCAATTTCGGAGCGTTGCGCGAAATGGTGTTCACCAGCGCCAGCAAGGCGATGGCCTGATCTAGCCCACGTCAGGCGCCCACCAGCTCGATCAGCCGGACCAGATCCGTCATGGTCGAGGTGACGGGTGTCGGCACGCCTGCCGCTGCGGCGCGGACGCAGACAGCGCCATTGATGGACTCGATCTCGCTCGGGCGATGGGCGAGGCGGTCCTGCAGCATCGAGGCCTGATGGCGACTGTGCTCGACGAGCGCGAAGTCGATGGCGCGGTCGATCCGGGCGCGGTCGACCTCGACGCCGCAGGCATGGGCCGTGGCAACGATCTCGCTCACCATGGCCGAGACGATGCGGCGGCCGGGCGCATTGTCCATGCCGGCATTGGGCTGGAGCGTGACGGCCGCGAGGGCATTGAGTGCCGCGTTGAATGCGACCTTCTCCCAGATCGGAATATCGATCGCATCGCTGAAGCGTGCGTCGAACCCGGCGCGGTCGAGCAGCGCGACCGCCGTCTGCGCGCCCGGCGTGCCATCCTGCGTCATGGCGCCGAGTTCCAAATGGCCGCGCCCATGCGATGAAACGCCGCAGACGCCGTGCAGATCGGCGGGGAGGGCGGCAATGCCCTTGAGGATGCGGCTTGCCGGAAAGCTCTCCATGATGGCTTCGGGATTGCCGAGGCCGTTCTGGAGCGTGAGCACGTAGGGGCCGTCCGGCGCCGCCAGATGGGCGACGGACCGCGTGGCCGCGCGGCTATGCATGCCCTTGGTGAACAGCAGGATCAGATCGAAGGGGCCTGTGGCCTCGCTCGCCGTGCCTGACTGGAGGCGGACGCTGCGCGTGCCATTGTCGTCGGTGAGGCTGATGCCGTTGCGCGCAATGGCCGCCAGTCGCGCCGTGTCGACGTCGATCAGCATGACCTGCGCACCGGCTTCGGCGATGCGTGCCGCGAACAGGCACCCCATGGCGCCGGCCCCGATGACAAGGATGCGCTCCATGCGGTCCTCTCCCTTCAGGCCGCCATGCTGGCGGCGCGCGCATCCTGGGTCAAGCGACGAGCGCTGGGGCCATTGACTTTCCCCGGCGCGCGCCCTTCAAATGCCGCAAAAGGGAGAGGGTGCATGAAGAATTTCGCGGGCAAGGTGGCCTTCGTGACCGGCGGCGCCAGTGGCATTGGCCTGGGCATGGTACGCAATTTCCTGGCCGAGGGCATGAAGGTCGTCGTCGCCGATTGGAACGAGGCGCATCTCGGGCAGGCGCGTGAGGTGCTCAAGGGCAATAATGCTGCACATTTCATCAAGGTGAACGTCGCCGACCGCGAGGATGTCCGCCGCGCTGCGCAAGAAACGCTTGATGTGTTCGGTAAGATACACGTGCTCTGCAACAATGCCGGAATCGGCGGCACGGGCGCAGCCGATGACGATGATTTCGAAAATTGGGATGAGATGATGGCCGTCAACTTCGGCGGTGTGGTCAACGGCACCAAGATCATCACGCCGATCATCAAGGCCCAGGGCGAAGGCGGGCATGTCGTCAACACCTCCTCCATGGCAGGCATCGTCCCATTGCCCACAATGGGTGCCTATCAGACCGGCAAGTTCGCCGTGCGCGGCCTTACCGAGGCATTGCGCCTCAGTCTCGCGCCGCATGGCATCGGCGTGTCCTGCCTCTTTCCCGGCGCCGTCAAGAGCGCGCTGGTGCCGATTCCGGAGGATGACAGCGGCGCGCCGGAGGGGGAGTTGGGTGTCTTCACGAAGAATCTCTGGGCCGCCATGCGCGTCGCCGTCGATCCCATGGACATGGGCCGGCTGGTGGTCGAGGCGATCCGCGAGAACCGCTTCCACATCCTCACCCACCGCGAATTCCATGAAGAGGTTGTCGAGCGCCATCGCCGGCTGGAGGCCGAATTCGTCGCCGATTTGTCTGTACCCCAAGCGCGCGCCGACTTCGAGGCCTTCCGGAGAGCGTCGGTCGACGAACTATGGTTCATGCCTGTCAAAGACTGAACTTGGTCAAGGCGCAGGCCCCTGCGGCACACCGCCGGAAGCGCGGCGAAATGGAACCACTCCTCCCGGGTCGCATTGTAAGCGTCATCCAACAGGAGGATAAGACGATGGTTCGCATGCTTTTCGCCGCCTCGGCGGTTCTTGCCCTGGCCGCCTGCGGGTCCGGTAACCGGGATGAAAATCGCGTCGAGGGAGTCGGCAATGGCGCGGTGTCCACGGCGATGGAAGATACCACCGCCATGGCGGTGGGCGCTGCGGGTGCGCCGCTGGTGAACAACGCTGAGTCCTTTGTGAGCGCCGCAGCCATCAGCGACATGTACGAGGTCCAGGCTGGTGAGATCGCGGCAAAGAAGGCCCGCGCGCCCGAGATCAAGGCCTTTGCCGAAATGATGGTCAAGGATCACACAGCGACCAGCGCGAAGCTCAAGGAAGTGCTGGCGCAGAACAATATTGCGCTCACTCCGCCCGCAGCCCTCGATGCGCGCCGCAAGGGCATGATCGATAATCTCGACGCGGCCTCGGCCGAGGATTTCGATGAGGTCTATCTCGACCAGCAGGTCGCCGCGCACCAGGAGGCTCTCTCGTTCATGCGCAGCTATGCCGACGATGGTGAGAACGCGGCGCTCAAGAAACTCGCGGCCGATACCGCGCCCAAGATCCAGCAGCATCTGGACGAAGCCCGCAGGCTGGATGAGAACGATGTAGACGACCCGCAGCAATAGCCATTTCTAGAAAAGACATTGGATCGACTTGCTGCGTGCGTTGAAACGCGCCGTTCGTTCATGTGACTGGAACGGCCGTCTCGTTAGCGATCACTTCACCACCCGATATCCGGCCGGCCAGATGCCCTGCTTCCCCGGCGACAGGATACCCTTGGGATCGAGGCAGTCCTTGATCTTCTCGGCGAAGCGGCGTTGGGCATTATTGTTGAAATCATAAAGCGCCGCGACGTCGTCCATGAAGTTGATATGGCTGCGATATTCGCCATAGCCGAGCTTGGCGGCGGGCTCGAGCATTGCCTTGGTCGCCGCATAGGCCTCGCGGGTCTGGGCTTCGTTCTTGGTATCGAACACCACGAGCGCGACGTGGATCATGCTGCGCTTGCCGACGATGATCGCAGCCGAATAATCGAGGCCGCGCTCGTTCAGCACCTTGCGCGTGAGGTCGCGGATCGCGGTTCCGTCCTTGCCGGCTATGGGCATCGCGCAGGAGAAGCCGATATGGCCGCCTTCCTCGCCGCCATACCAGCGCGTCATCTGGTCGAGCGCCATGGATGGAATGCCGGCCTGCACGCGATGATGCGGGTTCTCGAAGTCGGGCAGGTTGCGCCCGTCGAACGTGTCGAAGATGACCGAGCCACCGGGGATCGCGGTGAGAGCCTTCTCGATCTTGGCGCGGTTATGGGCGACGACAGGTGCATCGCCATAGAGCGCGAAGCGCATGACCCACCGTCCGAAGCCGGGCGTTGCGGCAATTTTGTCGATCACGTCTTCGCTGATCGAGTCTGCGCCATCGTACCAATGGGTCCGCTCCCAGAAGGCACTGGCGGCGCAGACGGCGTTGATGATCATCGGCTGGTTGGGGATGGTCCCGTCGATCATCAGCGGGCGCAGGGCTTCCAGGAAGGTGCCGAAATGTTCTTCATTGTCGAGCATGAACCGACCCGGCGCATAGACCTCCGGGGCATGGAACAGGCTGACGCCCATCTTGGTCACGATGCCGAAATTGGACTGGGTGAACATGCCGTCCCACGAGGGACCGCAGCTATGTGGATAGACCAGCCAGTTATGCGGGTTCGACATCCCGCCCATGCCGGTCCGCAGGATTTCCCCGTCCGGCAGAACGACTTCCATCCCGCAATGCTGGCCGAAATGATCGCCGATCGGCGTGTAGCCAACGCCATGTTCCAATGCATTGCCGATCACGCTGCCACCGCCCAGGTCAGGGACGGACATCCAGAGCTTTGAACCGGTCGCGCGCAGATGGTCATAGAGATCGAAGAAGCGGACGCCCGGCTCGACGAGCGCCATGCAATTCTCTTCATCGACCTCCAGCACCTTGTTCATGCGGCGGAGGCTGAGCGCGAAGGTGCCCGATACACGGGGCGCGCCGCCACCATAGCCCTTGTTGCGCCCTTGGCTGCTGGTCCAGACCGGCGTGCCGCGCTCGTTCGCGATGCGAAGGATCGCCTGCACCTCTTCGACTGTCTCCGGGAGCAGGACGGCGCCGGGCCGATACCAGTCGCCGGGCGGTCCGAATGGATCGCCATAGTCTTGCAGGTCCTGCGTCAGCACATATTCCGAGCATATGGCGTCCCGCATTGCCTTCAACGCGGATTCGAACGCTGTGTTCGTCGCACTCATGCCGCCTCTCCACATCTGCGTCGCCAGATTCAAAGTTGACGATCTGTAAAATTTATAAGTGGCTAATCCGGGCTTTGCGCTCTGTCAAACGGTATCGAACGGGGAGAAGGGAGGAAGCGCCTGCGCCGCGAAGATCCTCGCTTCGCCGATCGGCACGCCCAGACCGAAAAGAATCGACGCCGCCACCTGCTCCGGATAATCCTCCGCCAGACCACCGCGGACGATCGACGCCATGGCGGCGAGCGTCGTTCCCAACAGCAGGTCGCGGCCCAGTTCCACGGACGGGATCCGGAACACGGCGTCGTCCATTCCCTCCCGGACAGTCTGCTCGGCCTGGTGGAAGGTCTCCGCGCCGAAGATGAGTCCGGCCGCGCTTAGATTGATCATCGACCAGGCCCAGCGGCGGTCGGCCTGCGCCCGCTGGAGATAGAAGCGCACCGCGCAGGACGAACGGACACGGGCATCTGGAATCTGCGAAATCGCCTGGGTGGCTTCGAGAAAGTCGTGCGTCACTTCATAGGTCAGTGCGTCGCGCAGCTCGGCCATATTGGTGAAGTGATTGTAGAATGTCGCGCGCGTGACCCCTGCTTTCTCCGCGACGTCCTCAATCCGCGCATACAGGCCGGCCTCATCGCCGAAGAGTTCGAATGCAGCGGCGACGATCCTGGCGCGCGTGCGAATACGACGCTCACGCCCGATCTCAGCGCGTCGTTTCGGATCGGTCTGTTTCCTTACCACGGCGTCCTCGGCTGGTCGTCCTCGGCACGCGCCGTAGCACGACGCTGGCGAAGGCACCTAGACGGAGAGCGTTTGATTGCCGATTTCACCGACAAGGCGGTTGTTGGGAACGTCAGTGAACGGCGGCGAAGTTCATGTTCAGCATGGACGCAGACGGCCAACGAGAACCTCATAATTCAATGATGGCGCTATGCTCTGCGCGCGCTATGCCTGCATGCTGGAAGTCAATAGCAAGGGGAGCGAAGTCATGTCTGCTGGCCGTCTCATCACGCCTCTTTTGTCCGCATGGACGCTGGTTTTGGCGGCGTCCGTCAGTGCAGCGCCAGCAACCACGTGCGACCGGCCATGCCTTTCCGGAAAGATGCAAGCCTATCTCGCGGCGCTCACGGCCAATGATCCCTCAAAAGCTCCGCTTTCCGGCGCGTTCCGTCAGACCGAGAATGCGGTGGCGATCCCGCTTGGTGACGGGCTGTGGAAGAACGCCAGGGCGCTCGGGTCTCTCCAGCGGCGCTATTTCGATCCTGTGACGAGCACCGCCGCCTATTTCGGGACGCTGGAGATGGCCAATGGCGAGACGGGGATCGTCTCGCTGCGGCTGCATGTGTCGGGCGAGCAGGTGGACGAGGCGGAGTGGCATCTGGCACGGTCGAGCGATCTGGGTATCACGGCCGGTGCCAAGGCGATGTATGACCTGCAGCCGCTGCTGGACGGGCCGCCGCCCGAGCGGGTGGTGGCACCCAGGGACCGCATCCCGCGCGAGACACTCATTGCCATCACCGACAGCTATTTCGACGGCATCACTGCCGAGAACGCCAAGTTGATCCGCGCCCATCCCGGCTGCAAGCGGTTGGAGAATGGCATGGGTGCGCCGCCCAATGCTCGTAACGATGAGGGCACCGGACCGCCCGACTGCACGTCCGGTCAGGGGCAGTTCGGAGTCGCCTTCGTGGCGGGTCGGCGCTTTCCGCTCGTTGATGAAGAGGCACAGGTGGTGCTCGCCCTCGGCACTTTCATCCGCAAGCCGGGCAACCCCAAGTTCCGCAACCAGTTCTCGGAATTTTTCTACATCGATCAGGAGAAGATTCGGGAAATTTACGCCGCCTATTTTTTCGCAAAGCCCGACCAGCCGTTGCCAAACTGGCCGCCTTATGCCGGCAACTTCCCGCTAGCGCCCGAACCGGCCGCTCCGGCACCAGCAAGATAGGCGAGCGATCTTTTGTCGTCCTGCCGGCCAGCGTCCACGATCCGAAGGAAGGGGGCGGATCGTGGCGATAGAAATATGATATTATGAGATAATAAGCACAGAATTTAATAAGGGGGCTGCGGTAGCCGGTTTCGCTGCCATCCGTACGATCACGGACCATGAAGAGGCCAAGACAGCCCAGATCTACAATAAGATCAACGAGCGCAAGGCGCGCGCAATCGCCATGCGCCGGCGCGAGAATCTGGCGCTTCTGGAAAGTGGCGATGAGGAGAGCGATGAGGCGACATCGATCGGTAAGGTCCGCTGATTTTGTCGGAATAACAATTTTGAATTGTCGGAATGAAGAGAGGAATGGCAGATAAGTTATTGATTTTATGGTGAGCCCTGCTGGGTTCGAACCAGCGACCTACTGATTAAAAGTCAGTTGCTCTACCGACTGAGCTAAGGGCCCCCGAGGGCAGCTGCGGCTGCGGGATTGGGCGTCACTAGTGGCGCAGGGCGGCGGGGTCAACCGGCTGCTTGGCTCTTCCGTGCCGCCGATGGGCTCAATAGCCGGCTTGCGGGCCGCGCTCCAAGCCGGAGAGAGAGAGCTGCTCGTCGATCTGGGCCATGAGGCGTTCAAGGCCGACCTTATCCCGCGCTTCGGCGCGCGCGACGAGCACGTCTTGCGTGTTCGAAGCGCGCAGCAGCCACCAGCCGTCCGGCGTGTTGACACGTGCC
Organism: uncultured Sphingobium sp.; assembly: GCA_966244395.1. Classification (GTDB taxonomy): domain Bacteria; phylum Pseudomonadota; class Alphaproteobacteria; order Sphingomonadales; family Sphingomonadaceae; genus Sphingobium. The sequence goes on from CBIMKI010000083.1 coordinate 11,097, forward strand.
CCGTCCGTCGCATCGACCTGCGCGCCCGATGCGGCGAGGCGTGCGAGCACGTCCTGGATCACCGTGAATTTCCGGCTCTCGTCGACCTGGAAGCGCAGCTCGGGCGTATTGATCATGGCGGGCATGTCGCCGCGAAGCTGCGTGACGGTCTTGCCTAGCGCGCTCGCGGCGCGGATCAGGCGCACGGCGGCGTAAAGCGCGTCGTCGAAACCATAATATTGGTGCTTGAAGAAGATGTGGCCGCTCATCTCGC
>CBIMKI010000084.1:0-11336 GCA_966244395.1 uncultured Sphingobium sp.
CGTCTTGGCTTCCTGCATGCGCAGGATCACCGGCGTTGACGACCAATCATCGATGGCGCGCATCGCTACCCGAAAATTCGCGTCTGCGTTCCTTCCCCTTAATTCACCTTGTGAAGATGAGCGTGCAACACCCTGCTATCGCATCCTATTTGTGCCTAACCGCCAAGCCACCCACAACCAGCCCGCGATCATCAGCGCGCCACCCAGCGGCGTGACGGCGCCCAGCCAGCGCGGCGCGCCCAGCGCCATGGCGTAGAGCGTAACGGCAAAGACGAGGCTACCCGCCAGCAGCGTTCGCGCAGGGCCAATCTGCGCAGGCCAGCGCAGCAGCACCAGCGCCGCAATGGCATGGGCAAGCTGATAATGGCCGCCGGTCTGGAGCCACTGCGCGGCCTTTTCCGACGCGGCGGCATGCGCGCCGAAGGCGGCCCCCGCAACGGCGATGGCGGCGCTGAGCGCGGCCAAAGCCGCCGTGAAGCGCGCCCGGCCGTCAGCCATGGTCCACGGCTCTGGCGAGCGCTGCGCTGGCGGCCTCGAACGCCAGGCGCATGGAGGGATGACGCGCGGGATAGTCCCGGCCTGCCGACAGCAAGGAAAGATCGGGCCAGTCGGGCATGGCTTCGCTCTCGCCGGCGAGATAGGCGCGCCAGGCCTCGCCGGCGGCGGCCATCTGCGCCGCATCCTTGCCGAGCGCGCCCTGCGCCATGATCGCGGCGGCCGCCTGTCCCAGCGCGCAGGCCTTGGCATCGAGCCCAACGGCGCGAATCGTCCCGCCCGGCGCGAGGTCGAGCGTCACGATGACGCGACTGCCGCAGGTCGGCGAGCGGCGCTCCTCGCGCAGCCCGGCCGGGTCGAGCGGCGGGAAGTCCGCGACGCGGGCGGCCATGCGCAGCACGTCGATGCTGTAGAGCGTTCCGTTCAAAGTGCCCGTCTCCGCCCCATCTTCAGGGCTCTTCCCGTTTGCTTGCCGATGCGCCGCCATCCGGCCCGGCCTCTTCATCGAGAATGCCCATCAGCCCGCCGTCGCGGCTCTTCTCGGCCACCCAGTTGCTCATCGCCTCGCCGCCTGCATTGATGAGCGGATAGCTGCGTGTGTGGCGCAGCCAGTCCGGACGGGGCGAAAGCTCGCCGTACAGCGCGTCATAGACGATGGTGAAGCCCACGAAGCAGACCGTGGCGATGAGCGCCCCCTTCACCGCGCCGAAGCCGAAACCCAGCACCCGGTCGACCAGTCCCAGGTCGACCTTGCGGATCTGGCTGCTGATGGTGCTGGCAACCAGCTTCACCGAGAGCGAGACCGAGCCGAAGACGAGCACAAAGGCCAGCAGCGCAGCGGCATATTCCGATCCCAGGAAGGGCGTGACCCAATGGGCGATCGGCGCATGCAGCAGATAGACCGCGGCGATGCCAGCCACGACCGCGCAGAGCGAGAGCACTTCCTTGACGAAGCCGCGCATCAGTCCGCGCACGCCGAGGCCGCCGAGCAGCAGCAGAACGAGGATGTCGAGCAGAGCCATGGCTGGCGGTGCTAGTTGCGCCCCAGCATCTGGTCAACAAGATCGGTGAGGCGCGTGAACCCCTGCGTCTGGACACCCGGCACGCTGTCCCCTGCGGCGCGGGGCAGCCAGGCGCGCTGGAAGCCCAGCTTCGCCGCCTCGCGCAGGCGCAACGGGAGATGGGCGACGGGGCGGATCTCGCCGGAAAGGGCGATTTCGCCGAGCATCACCGCATCGTGCGGCACCGGCCGTTCCGCAAGCGCCGAGACGAGCGCCGCGGCCACGGCGAGATCGGCGGCGGGATCGGACAGGCGATAGCCGCCCGCGACGTTCAGATACACTTCGCAAGACGAGAAGCTGAGCCCGCAGCGCGCCTCCAGCACGGCAAGGATCATGGCCAGCCGGCCGCTGTCCCACCCCACCACGGCACGGCGCGGCGTGGCGCCGCTGGCGAGGCGCACCGTCAGCGCCTGAATCTCGACGAGCACGGGCCGCGTGCCTTCGAGCGCGGGGAAGACGGTGGCGCCCGCCACGCGCTCGTCCCGCTGCGTCAGGAACAGGGCGGACGGATTGGCGACCTCGGTCAGCCCCTCCTCCACCATGGCGAACACGCCGATCTCGTCCGTGCCGCCGAAGCGGTTCTTGATGGCGCGCAGAATGCGATATTGATGGCTGCGCTCGCCTTCGAAGGCGAGGACGGTATCGACCATATGCTCCAGCACGCGCGGCCCGGCGAGGCTGCCGTCCTTGGTGACATGGCCCACCAGCACGAGCGCGGTGCTGCCCTGCTTGGCGAAGCGGATGAGTTCCTGCGCGGAAGCCCGCACCTGGCTCACCGTGCCCGGCGCGCCCTCGATGAGGTCGCTGTGCATGGTCTGGATCGAATCGATGATGAGCAGCGCCGGCGCCGGCCCCTCACCCAGCGTCGTGAGAATGTCGCGCACCGAGGTCGCGCTGGCGAGGCGGACCGGCGCGTCGCCCAGGCCCAGCCGTCGGGCGCGCAGGCGCACCTGGTCGGCCGCCTCCTCGCCGCTCACATAGACCACGCCCCGCCCCTCGCGCGCCAGCGAGGCGGCCGCCTGGAGCAGCAAGGTGGATTTGCCGATGCCCGGATCCCCGCCGATGAGCGTTGCCGAACCGGGAACGAGCCCGCCGCCCAGCGCCCGATCGAATTCCGCCAGGCCCGTGCCGGTGCGGCGCGGCAGGGCGATGTCGCTATCGAGGCCGACCAAAGCGATCGCCCGGCCCCCGCCCTGCAGATCATGCTTTGCGGAGAAGACCGTGGCCGGTGCTTCCTCAAGCAGGCTGTTCCACTCCCCGCAATCGTCGCACTGGCCCTGCCAGCGTGTCGCGACTGACCCGCAGGACTGACAGACGAAGCGGCGCTTGACCTTGACCATGCCCCTTCCATAACAGAACGAAGAGGGAACGGAAGCTTTTTTCAGTCGAGCAGGTCCACACCCGTGCCGTCGCAGCCCACTGCGGCGCGCGTCACCGGCGGACCCTTCTTGTCGACCAGGCCGAGCGCCGCGCCCAGCGACTTGCCGAACGCGCGGATGGCGCTGCCGGCGGAAAGGCCGCCATCCTTGCTCCCCGCAATGTCGAGCGCGGGCTGGCTGAGCGTGCCGCCGATGCGCACCGGATCGACCAACGGCAGGCCGCTCGCCTCGCGTGAGATGCCACCCAGCGCGAGGGCGATGGATTCGTCGGCGAGATTGATGGCGCCCTGCCCGTTGGCAAGCGAGATCTCCGTCTCCACGGCCAGCGCCGTGGCGCGTAACACGCCGCCCTGACCCGCAAAGCGCACGGCGGCGCAGCGCATCGGCACCGTCTGGTCCTTGCCATCCAGCGCGGCGCCGATGGTCTTGCCGAGGTCCTGCCCGAGCACGGTGGCGACCACGCGGCGCACATGCCCGTCCTGCGCGACGAGAGCGACATGGCCGTCGGCGCGGGAAAGCGCCTGGCGAATAGTGTCGCCCACCCCGGAGAGCATGATGCGTGCGCGGAAGGCCGCGTCGAGCGTGTCGGAGGCATGGAGGAGTTGCCCCAGACTGCCGTCCTGGAAGCGCAGGTCGAGCGAGAGATGCGCGCCGTCCGCCTGCTGGCGCACTGTCATGCCGCCCGTCATGACGCCACTGACGAGATCGGCGCGGACATTGTCGAGCGCCAATGTCTTGCCGTCGAGCCGGATGTCGCCCGCGATGGTGCGGAAGACGGACGGCTCGCGGAACAGCAGGCGCCGCGCGCGGAAATGGATGACGCCATCGGTCGGCCCCACCTTGGCGAGGCTGATCCGCGTATTGGGGATGACGCGCGGGCCGATGCGCGCGCGCAAGGCCCGGGCCTGCGCCAGCCCCTCGTCGCTCGCCAGATCGTCGAAATCGAGCTGGGCGAAGTCGACGCTTGCCTCGATCTTCGAGCGGCCATCGCGCTTCAGCACCTCCGCCTCGCCCGTGAAGCGCGAGCGGCCGATGGTGCCGCCGATGCTGGAGATGAACCAGTCCGGGCTGGCGTGGCGCACGCGCGCTTTGAGGTTGATCGGCTGCGTGCCGAACAGCCCGGCCTCGATGACATAGTCGAGATATTTGAGGTCCTGGGCCTTGGCCGCGATGGCCATCTCCATATTGCCCGCGTTGAGCGCGCCGGCCATCTTCCCGCTTGCCGTCAATTGCAGATGGTCCGCATCGAAGCGCAGTTCGAACGGCCAGGCCGCGCCGGAATCACGTCCCGCTATCGCGGGGCCGGTCAGCCGCAATGTCGCGTCGCCGCCCCGGAAGCGGCCCGTGCCCTCCACCAGCAGTCCCGCTTCGTCGGCATGGAGCCGGCCTGCCAGCGTTAGGCCGCGCTTGTCATCTCGCAGCGTGAAGCGCCCGTCGCGCAGGATGAGATGCTCAAGGCCGCGCGCATCGCTCTCATCCGAGGCTTTGCGCGGCCCCTCGCCCTTCCAGTTGGCGCGTCCCTTCCGGTCGCGCACCAGCGCCAGCGCGAGGCCCTGCGCCTCGATCCGCGTCGGATGCAGGCCCCGCCCGACCAGTGCCGGCAGCAGCGGCACGCGCACGGCCAGCACATCGGCCCGCAGCACATCGCCCCGCCCCGCCCAGGCCGGCTGGCGGGCGCGGACGTCGCGCAGCTCGATCACGGGCGAAAAGGTGAAATAATCGCGCCGCGCCAACTCGCCGATCGTTACCGGCGCGCCCAGCGCCGCGCCAAGACTTCGCTCGACATGCGGCTTGAGGAGACCCAGCGGACAGAGCAGCACGGCGAGCAAGAGGGCCAGCGCCACGCCGCCGCCGATCGCCCAGCCAAGCAGATGGCGCCGAAGCCCCGCGCGCGCGCGTTCCATCGCGGTACGGATGCGCAGCCCGAGGGAAGACTGGGGAATGGCTGGCTCCTGCATCAAGATCGGCGGCCTCTTAGAACGTCCGTCCAAGCACCCTGTTCCGGCGTCATGCGTTCATGCTTGTGTTCGTCGCCCGTCCCGTCAATGAGAGAATCATGCTGAAAGTCGCCAGCTACAATATCCGCAAGGCCGTCGGCACCGACCGGCGGCGCAATCCGGACCGCATCATCGATGTGTTGAGCGAGATCGACGCCGACATCATTGCCCTGCAGGAAGCCGACCGGCGCTTTGGCAAGCGCAATGCCGTGCTGCCCGACTGGCTGCTGGAGCAGCAGACGCCCTGGCGCGCCGTGCCGCTGGGCGTCCGTACCGAGAGCATGGGCTGGCACGGCAATGCCCTGCTGATCCGGGAGGATCATGAGCTGGTCAGTCATGACATCATCCAGCTCCCCTGCCTGGAGCCGCGCGGCGCCGTGACGGCGACGATCCGCACCGGCAGGCAGACGGTGCGCGTCGTCGGCATGCATCTCGATCTCTCGGGCCTCTGGCGGCGGCGGCAGGCGGCGGCCGTCGTTCATTATCTCGCGCAGGATCATCACGATCCCTGCGACGCCACCATCCTGATGGGCGATCTCAACGAGTGGAGCATGGGGCGCGGCTGCATCCGCGACTTCACGCGCAGCTTCGAGATGGTGCCTTGCGCCCGCAGCTTCCATGCCACGCGTCCTATCGCCACGCTGGACCGCATCTTCTGGTCGGGCGCGCTCAATCTCGCCGAAAGCGGCGCGCATCATTCGGCGGCGGCGCGCAGTGCCTCGGACCATCTGCCGGTCTGGGCGCGGTTCGACATCGGTTGAGGTCGACAAGCGTGGTCGGGCGCGGCAATCTGCCCGGTATGGGAGAAAAGGAACTGCGGCTGGCGCTCGTCTGCTATGGTGGTGTCAGCCTCGCCATCTACATGCATGGCGTCACCAAGGAGATCTGGCACCTCGCACGGGCGAGTCGGGATTTCACGGCGGGTGGAACCGCGGCGGACGGCGCGGACCGGCCGAGCCAGGCGGTTTATCGCGACATCTTCGAGACCGTGCTGGCACAGGCCGATCTGCGGCTGCGCGTCGTGCCGGATATCATCGCGGGTGCGAGCGCCGGGGGCATCAACGGCGTCTTCCTCGCCCAGGCGCTCGAAACCGGCCACTCCATCGACGCACTCACCGACCTGTGGCTGCGCGCTGCCGATGCGGATGTGCTGATCGATCCGGATGCGCGCCCGCTCTCGCGGCTTACCAAATTCTGGGCGCGGCCACTGCTCTGGCTGCTGCTGCGCCGGCGCGGCGACACGGTGGAGCGCACGGTCGCGCCGGAGACCCGCAGGGAAGTGCGGCGCAAGCTCAGCAATTTCATCCGCGCCCGCTGGTTCGCCCCGCCCTTTGGCGGCGAGGGCTTTACGGCGCTTCTGCTCGATGCCTGCGACGCCATGGCTGCCAGCCCCGCCGGGCCGCCGCTCATTCCCGAAGGTCAGCCGCTCGACCTGTTCGTCACCGCCACGGACTTTTCCGGCCATGAGGAGCGGTTGCTGCTCAACAGCCCGCCGGAGATCAGCGAGAATGAGCATCGCCTCTCCATCTGCTTCGCGGCGCGAGGGCGGCGCCCCAGGCGTCTCGCCACGCCCGCCGAACTCGTCTTCGCCGCACGCGCGACGGCCAGCTTTCCGGGTGCCTTCCCGCCCTTCACCGTGCGTGAGCTGGACGCGGTGCTTGCCCGGCGCGGCATAGCCTGGCCGGGCCGGGACGCTTTCCTGCGACGCATATTGCCCGCCCAACATGCTGAAGGCACGGCCGAGGATGCCGTGCTCATCGACGGCTCGGTCCTCGCCAACGCGCCCTTCGCCCAGGCGATCGGCGCGCTCAAGGATCGGCCGGCGCGGCGTCTCGTCGACCGGCGCTTCGTCTATATCCAGCCCACGCCCGGCCGGGGCGGCTTCCGCCTCACGGCGCCCGGACCGCAGGATGAACACGGCCGTCCCCGCCTGCCCGGTTTCCTGCGCACCATCTTCGGCGCGCTCTCCGACCTGCCGCGCGAGCAGCCCATTCGCGACAATCTCAATGCGATCAGCGAGCGCAGCCGCCGCATCCGCCGCATGCAGCACATCGTCGATGCGCTGCGGCCGGATATCGAGCAACTGGTTGAGGCGACGGTGGGACGGACCTTGTTCCTCATCCGGCCCAATCGCCGCCGCCTCGCGCTCTGGCGTGCCCGCATGCAGCGCAAGGCCGCGCGCGCGGCGGGCTTTGCCTATCCCGCTTATGCGCAACTCAAGCTCTCCGGCATCCTGGAGCATCTGGGCGGTCTCATGGCGACAATGAGCGGCGACGCTTCGGTCGTGCGGCGCGAGGCGCTGCGCCGGCTGCTGCGCCAGGCATTGACGCAGGCGGGCATGGACCGCTGCGGCCATGGCACGCGCGACGGGGCGAGCGATGCGCTCATCGCGTTCCTGCGCAGTCATGACGTCGATTTTCGCATCCGTCGCCTGCGCTTCCTGGCGCGCCAGCTCGTGCCGCTCGCCGAGGCGGCCGGGCCGGCGGCGACCGCCGGCGAGCCGGCGCGCAAGGCCATGCGCGACCTCATCTACGAGATGATCGGCGCCTATGCCCGCACGAACGAGGCGGACCATTTCGATGCGGACTGCCGCGCCGCCGCCCGGCGCGTGCAGGAGGACCCGCTCGGCGCGCTGGAGGCCGTGGCTCGGGCGCGGGACCTGCGCGGGCTGGACGATCGCTTCGACGCGCGCTTTCCCGATGCGGTGATGGCGCTGCTGCCCGATGAGCGCCGCGCCTTGCTGCGCGCCTATCTGGGCTATCCTTATTATGACATCGCGACTTTGCCCCTGCTCCAGGGCGAAGGGCTGGACGAATATGATCCCATCAAGGTCGACCGCATTTCGCCCGACGATGCGACCGCGATCCGCGCCGGCGGCGCGGCCGCCACGCTGCGCGGCATCGAGTTCAACAGCTTCGGCGCCTTCTTCAGCCGCGCCTATCGCGAAAATGACTATCTCTGGGGCCGCCTGCACGGCGCTGAACGAATGATCGACATTCTGCTCTCCACAGTGAACAGTCCAGAATCGATCTCAGACAGCCAGTGCAAGCAATGGAAAAGGCGTATCTTTCATGCGATACTCGATGAGGAAAGCGAACGCCTGCCAAGGGTCGGAGCGCTGATCGAAAGCCTGCGCGCCGAGATCGACGCGGCCATTCCCGGCCCGGGCTAAGCCAACCTCCCATCCAACCCGTCATCCCGGCTTCACCAACGTCACCTGCGCGACATCGATGCCCCGCCCGGCAAAACCACCCTCGCAATACATGAGATAATAGCGCCACATATCGACGAAATGGACGTCAAAGCGGTTCGGCAGCAGCCCGCTGTCCACCACCGCGTCGAAGCGTTCGCGCCACTGGCGCAGCGTCCAGGCATAATCGAGGCCGAAGCGGCTCTGGTCGGTCCATTCCAGCCCCTGCGCCTTGGCGATGGCGCGGAAGCGCTTCTCGGAGATGAGGCACCCGCCGGGGAAGACATAACGCTGGATGAAGTCGGCGCGGCGCGCATAGGCGGGGAAGATCGCGTCGTCGATGCTGATGAACTGGATCGCCGCCCGGCCGCCGGGCTTCAGGAGCCGGGAAATGGTTTCGAGATAGGCCGGCCAATATTGCTGGCCCACTGCCTCGACCATCTCGATACTTGCGATCGCGTCGAATGTTCCTTGCGTATCCCTATAATCCTGAAGGAGAATATGTGCCCTGTCATCCGCCCTGCCGATCGCCGGAAGCGCCAGCACTTCGGCGCGCTGCTCCTGCGACAGAGTGAGCCCGGTATAGTCGATCCGCGCGCGCCCCAGTGCCCGCTCTGCCAGCCCGCCCCATCCGCAGCCGATTTCCAGCAGCCGGTCGCCATCCTTGAGATCGAGCCGGTCGAGCAGTTCGTCCATCTTGCGGCGCTGGGCGTCGGCCAGCGGCTCGGCGGGGAAAGCCGGGCGCGCACAGCTATAGGTCAGCGTCTCGTCGAGCCAGAGCGCGTAGAAATCATTGCCCAGGTCGTAATGGTCGGCGATGTTGCGCCGCGCGCCGCGCCGGCTGTTGCGGCGCAGGCCATGGCGCAGGCGGCCCAGCAGGCGCGTGAGGCCCCGCGCCCGGGCGGCCGTGCCGAGTGAGCGGGCATTGGCCATGAACAGCGCGAAGAGCGCGACCGGATCGGGACTGGACCACTCGCCCGCCTCCCAGGCCTTGAACCAGCCCACCGATCCCCCCATGGCCAGACGCAACAATGCGCGCCAGCTCTCCAGATGGACGATGGCCGTGAAGCCCTGTGCCCGCCCGCCCAGCATGCGGATGGCGCCGTCCGGCAGATGCAGCTCAAGCGATCCGTGCAGCAGCCCCCGGTCCACGCGCGCCAGCAGCGGCTCGAACGGCCGCGCCGGAAGCCGCGTCCAGAGCGCGTCGCCATAGCGGCGAAACGCGCGCCGCGCCGCCGCGCGCCGAAAACCGCTAGATGAGCTGTGGACGTTCATGACGTCATATTGGGCATTCCCGCGCCCAAGCACAATGGCCGGCGTTCAGGGGGTCCCCTCAGCCCCGCAGCGCGGCCCGTCGAGCGGCAGCGTCACGCGCTGCATGAGGCGGCTGCGGTCTGCCGGAACGCCAAAGCGCGCATCGCCGAAATCGACGACGGCGACGCAAGTACCACGCTCGACCCGCGCCATCGGCATGATCGACCAGCGCATGAAGGCAATGGTCCGCGCATCCGCCGTCATGGCGCGGCGGACGAGCGGATCGTCCATATTGTCCGACACCGGCGCCCGCAGGTCGCTCACCGTGTCCAGCGAGGCCAGCGGATCATAATGCGCCTGGCCGATCATGCCATGGTCGCGCCAGACGAGGTCGCGCTGCCAGAAGAGCACCGGCCGCATGCCCGCGACAAGCGCATCCGGCTTGCGCGGCAATGCCGCCGACACCGCATCGCGCGCCTTCAGTGAGATGGCGCCATTGAGCGCGATATAGCCGCACAGGCCGATCAGCGCCGCCTGTGCCGGCCTGCGCCAAGCCCCGCCCTTCTTCTCGCGCCGCCGGGAGAGCCAGACGGCGAAGGCCAGCCCCGTCCAGATCCACACGTCGATGATGAACAGCGTCTCGGCATGGAACCAGAGTGTCGTGAAGGGCGAAAGCAGTTGGACCGCATAATTGGTCTGAAGATCGAGCAGCGGATGCGTGAGCGCGCCCAGATAGCAGAGCGCGATCAGCCAGGGGACGTTCAGCGGCAGCCCGCTGCGGAACGTCGCCCCGCGTGAGAGCTGCCAGCGGTCGAGCAGCCAGAGCAGCCCGGCGAGCAAAGGCGGCATCAGGATGACACCGCCGATCAGCCCATGGGTGAAGCCGCGATGCGTTGCGAGCGGGGCCCAGGGCACCCAGCCGAAGAACACGTCGATATCCGGCATGTTCGCGCCGAGAATGAGCGCCGCAAGCCCCTTGCGCGTCTTGGTCTTGAGCCCGGCCTGGCCCAGCGCCCATCCCGCCAGGCTATGCGTGAAATTGTCCATGAGCGCGGCATGGACCGGGCATGGCCGAACGGTCAACCTTGTCGGAGGATCGCGATCAGGGATTCTGGATGCCGGCTCCAGGGAGGAGAGCGGGCATTGCGGCTTTCCTCAAGATCATTCCGCGAATGCGGGAAGACGGGAATTCAGCGCGCGGACCCGCATTCAGAATAACCCACAGGCCTCGGCTCGGGCGAACCGCCCGCTCACGCCGCAGCGTTTCAGCCTACAGCCAGCCCTGCCCCTAGAGGATCGGCCCGTCCTTGGTGACGGTCCAGGTCTGCCCGGTGCTCACCAGCTTCTGGAGGTCGGGCGTCTTGCCCGCCGCCATGCTGGCATTCTGCGCGATGACCGCTTCCTCGAAGCTCGGGCGCGGATCGTCGTAGAGGATGCCGAGCGCCATCGGGAATTCGCCGAAGGACATCTCGATCAGCATGTGCGCCACCGAGCGATTGGTGACGTCATGGACGAGCACGCCCGCCGCCTGCCAGTCGCCGCCGGCCACTTCGACCACCTTGAGCGTCAGCGCCTGGCGATCGAGCGCGATCCCCTTGACGCCGCCGGTCTTTTCCGAGCCGAACAGCATGGGTTCGCCATGCTTGAGCCAGAGCTGGCGATCCTCGGCACCCTTGGGCGCGGCGAAATCGTTGAACACGTCCTTGTTGTAGACGATGCAGTTCTGGAAGATTTCGACGAAGGCCGCGCCCTTGTGGGCATAGGCGGCCTTGAGCACGTCCGGCAGGTTCTTCGAAACATCGAAGCCGCGCGCCACGAAGCGGGCTCCCGAGCCCAGCGCGAAGGCGGCAGGCTTGGCGGGGCGATCCACCGAACCACTGGGCGAGGTCGGCGTCTTGGTGCCCTCGCGGCTGGTCGGCGAATATTGGCCCTTGGTCAGGCCGTAGATCTCGTTGTTGAA
>CBIMKI010000085.1:0-11328 GCA_966244395.1 uncultured Sphingobium sp.
GCAGGACCCGCCGTTCGATCCGCACAGCCTCGACGCGATCATCATCACGCACGCGGACGAGTTCAACCGTCCTGTCGAGATGTCCTTTCTGGAAGGCGAACACCGGGTCGACGAATACGACTCGATCGTGCTGTCCATGGACGGATGGCGCGGCATCGTGCAGGACGACGTCGCACTCGTCGACGCGCCCGATGCCGCGCATGAGGGCGGCGACCATGCCAAGGGCTGGGAAGCCGGGCGGATCGGCGCGGAGGAGGCGAGGGGCATCGCCGCCTTCATGCACGCCCATAGTTGCGCGCCCGCCATTGGCGCTGCCCGCAGCGGTGCCTTCAAGGGCGTGCGGCGCCTGCTGGACGTGGGCGCGGGGTCGGGCGTCTTCTCCATTGCCGCCGCCCAGGCCTGGCCGGAACTGCGCGCGACGATCATGGACCTCGACACCATGTGCGCGGCGGCCATGGACTATGTGCGCATGGGCGAGGTGGAGGACCGGGTGGACGCAGCCCCGCGCGATATGTTCCGCGAGCCATGGCCCACGGGCTATGACGCGCTCTTCTTCTCCAACATCTTCCACGACTGGGACGAGGCGGTCTGCGTGGCGCTGGCGAAAAAGGCCCATGACGTGCTGCCCTCGGGCGGGCGCATCTTCCTCCACGAGCAGCTCATGAACGACAATCTGGACGGGCCGGCAGTGACGGCCGCCTTCTCGATCCTGATGCTGATCGGCACGCAGGGGCGGCAATATAGCCTGCCTGAATTCGCTGGCATCCTGGAACAGGCAGGGTTCGTGGACGCCGAGGCGACGGCGACCTGCGGCTATTATTCGCTCATCAGCGCGCGCAAGCCCTGATCGCTCCGAGGCGCGCCGATGCTCGGTCTCTCGCCCCAGTCGCCCGAAGCGCGCCGCCAGCAGCGGCGACGCGACGGCGGGCGGCCGGGACGCAGGATCGACCGCGTCCGCGCGCGCGAGGTACTGAAGCGCGTCTGCGTCGGCGTCTATTCGGACGGCTTCATCCATGCCGGCAATCTCGCTTATCTGACGCTGGTCGCGCTCTTCCCCTTCTTCATCGTCGCGGCCGCCATCGCGCAGATACTGGGCGAGACGCAGGCCGGTCTCGATGCCGTCAACGGCTTCCTGCTCACCGTGCCGCCCAGCGTCTCGGACGTGCTGCGCCCCGCCATCACCGACGTGCTCGGCGCCCGCACTGGCAATCTGCTCTGGATCGGCGCGCTGGTCGGGCTCTGGACGGTCGGCAGCCTCATCGAGACGATCCGCGACATATTGCGCCGGGCCTATGGCACCAAGGCCTCCAAGCCTTTCTGGCACTATCGGCTGAGCGCGATCGGCATCATCGTCCTGAGCGTGCTGGGCGCGATGTTCGCGCTCGCGCTCCAGGTGCTGCTGGGGACGGCGGAGGCCGTGCTGGCGCGCTTCTTCCCCTTCACGGACATCGCCATCGGCCTCATCACGGCGAGCCGGCTGGTACCGACCCTGCTGCTCTTCCTCATGCTCTACATGCTGTTCGTGACGCTGACGCCAGGCGCCTACCGGGCGCGGCGCTTCCCCAAATGGCCAGGAGCGGCCTTCACGGCCCTGTGGTGGTATGCCACCGCGCAGATCCTGCCGGTCGTGCTCGCGAACATGGCCGCCTACAGCCTCACTTACGGCAGTCTCGCCGGCGCGATGCTGACCCTCATTTTTTTCTTCATCATCGGGCTCGGCGTGGTAATTGGCGCCGAACTCAATGCGGCCCTGGCAGAGTTCCCGGACGATGAGGCGCCGCCAGCGGAAGAGACGGAGGAACAGCCGACATGACCGGCCTAATGGCAGGCAAGCGTGGACTCATCATGGGCCTTGCCAATGACAAGTCGCTTGCCTGGGGAATTGCCAAGGCCCTGCGCGCGCAGGGCGCCGAACTCGCCTTTTCCTATCAGGGAGAGGCGCTGCTCAAGCGTGTCCAGCCGCTCGCCGAGCAGCTCGGATCGGATCTGCTGATCGATTGCGACGTTGCCGACATGGCGGCGCTCGACATCGCGTTCGATGCGCTCAAGAGCCGCTGGCCGACCATCGACTTCGTGGTCCACGCCATCGGCTTTTCGGACAAGAGCCAGTTGCGCGGGCGCTATTACGACACGACGCTCGACAATTTCCTGATGACCATGAACATCAGCGCCTACAGCCTGGTGGCCGTGGCCAAGCGCGCGCGAGAGATGATGCCCAATGGCGGCTCCATCCTCACGCTCACTTATTATGGCGCGGAGAAGGTGATCCCGCACTACAACGTCATGGGCGTGGCCAAGGCGGCGCTGGAGACGAGCGTCAAATATCTCGCGGTGGACCTGGGCGCGGAGAATATCCGCGTCAATGCGATCTCCGCTGGCCCCATCCAGACGCTGGCGGCGCGGGGCATTGGCGACTTCAACTATATCCTCAAGTGGAACGAGTTGAATGCGCCGATGAAGCGCACCGTCACTATCGAGGATGTGGGCGGCGCGGGGCTCTACATGCTCTCGGAACTCTCCTCGGGCGTGACCGGCGAGATCCACCATGTCGACGCGGGCTACAATGTCATCGGCATGAAGGCCGAGGACGCGCCGGACATCGCGCTCAGCACATGATCGACGCCCTCTCCCGGCGGGAGAGGGGAACATGATGGCCTGCATACTGGACAGCGGGGCGCCGAGGCCGCAAAGGGGCCGTGCAATCCATGCACCTGCTTTTCGGGGACTGGCCTGACGCATGAGCTACAATAGTTTCGGCCGCGCGCTGCGCATGACGACCTGGGGCGAGAGCCACGGCCCCGCCATCGGCGTGGTCGTGGACGGCTGCCCGCCGGGTATCGACCTGAGCGAAACCGACATCCAGCCCTGGCTCGACAAGCGCCGCCCCGGCCAGTCACGCTTCACCACGCAGCGGCAGGAGCCGGACCAGGTCCGCATCCTCTCGGGCGTGTTCGAGGGCAAGACGACCGGCACGCCGATCAGCCTCATGATCGAGAATGTCGACCAGCGCTCCAAGGATTATTCGGACGTCGCCCAGGCCTATCGCCCCGGCCATGCCGATTATGCCTATGATGCCAAATACGGCTTTCGCGACTATCGCGGCGGCGGGCGCAGTTCCGCGCGCGAGACGGCGTGCCGTGTCGCGGCCGGCGCGGTGGCCCGGCGCATCATTCCCGGCGTCGAGATCACCGGCTATGTGAGCGAAGTGGGCGGCGACGCGGTCGATCCCAATAATTTCGACCGGCACGAGATCGGCCAGAATCCCTTCTTCTGCCCGGATGTGGAAGCGGTCGTGCGCTGGACGCGGATGATCGACGCGGCGCGCAAGGACGGCTCCTCGCTCGGCGCCGTGGTCGAGTGCATCGCGACCGGCGTGCCGGCAGGCTGGGGCGCGCCGCTCTATGCCAAGCTCGACAGCGAACTGGCGGCGGCGGCGATGGGCATCAATGCGGTGAAGGGCGTGGAGATCGGCGACGGTTTCGCGGCGGCGCGGCTGCGCGGCGAGGAAAATGCCGACCCCATGCGACCGGGCAATGCGCGCAAACCCATCTTCCTCGCCAATCATGCCGGCGGCATTGCGGGCGGCATATCGACCGGACAGCCGGTGCGGTTGCGCGTCGCCTTCAAGCCGACCAGCTCGATCCTCATTCCGCAGCAGACCGTGACGCGCGAAGGCGAGGCGACAGAGCTTGCCACCAAGGGCCGGCACGATCCGTGCGTGGGCATTCGCGGCGTGCCGGTGGTGGAGGCAATGATGGCGCTGGTCCTCGCCGACCAGAGGATGCTCCACCGGGCGCAATGCGGCTGAGATTTGCCCACCCGCTTCTGGGCCTGCCGCTCCTGGCCCTGGCCGCGCTGGCGGCTTGCGGCCGGGCGGACGATTCCGGCGAGGCCGGACCCAATGGCGCGATCGTGCCGGACTCGGAGATCGAGGGCATCGGCGCGCCGCCCGATGGCTCCGCGCCGGCCGCGCCCGTGGCAGATGCGCCGCTCGACCGGCTGGCGGGCGTCAGGGTGGGCATGACCGTGGCCGATCTGCGCGCGGCGGGCTTTCCGGTACAGAAGGACGACGGCCCCGATCCGGACAATGATTGTGGCTATGCGCGCATCGACGGGATGAAGGAGCTGTTCTTCATGCTGGACGGCGACACGGTGGTGCGCATCGACGTCGCGACGCGGGGGCATCCGACGCTGGGCGGCGTGGAGGTCGGCATGAGCGAGGCCGAAGCGCTGCGGCGCCTGGGCGCGCGGGCCACTGTCTCGCCCCATCCCTATACCGGGCCGGCAGGCCATTATGTGTCCGTCCATGAGGCGGGCGGACCCATGGGCCTCATCCTGGAGACGGACGGCAAGCGCGTGCTGAGCTACCGTATCGGCCGCTGGGAGCAGGTCCAGTGGGTCGAGGGCTGCCTGTGAGCGGCGGGCTGCGCCAGGCGAGCGGCACCCTCTCCGTTGCGACGCCCGGGCGGGCGCTGATCGAGCTGACGGCGCAGGTGACGCGCTGGGTGGACGGGCAAGGCATGGCGGAGGGGCTGCTGACGCTCTTTTGCCGGCACACGTCCGCCTCGCTCCTTATCCAGGAGAATGCCGCGCCGGCAGTGAAGACCGACCTGCTCGACTGGCTGGCCCGCATCGCGCCCGAGGATGCGCATTACGCCCATGACGACGAGGGGCCGGATGACATGCCGGCCCATATCCGCGCGATGCTGACCGGCGTGCAGCTTTCCATTCCCCTCGTGGAAGGGCGGCTGGCGCTCGGCACCTGGCAGGGCATCTACCTTGCCGAGCATCGCCGCGCGCCGCACCGGCGCCAGGTCGTCCTGCATCTGCTGGGTGCCTGAGCGCGCGGCGCGCGGCACGCGGCACGCTTCATCGCAATGGGATCACCAGTGGGGGCCGGAGCGCCGCCACGGCGCGACGGCCGGAGGAACCGGGCAGGGGCCCCGGCAGTCCCTTGGTCCCCTCTCAAGCGATACCCAAGGAGAAACCCCATGAAATATCTGCTAGCCGGCGCGGCCGCGAGCCTGCTCATCGCCGGTGCCGCCACTGCGCAGATCGGCGGCGCGGTCGATCAGGCCGGAAGTGCCACCGGCAGCGTCGCCGGCAGCGTTCAGGGCCCTGCCATCGATCCGCTGACCGACCCTGCCGATCGCCCCATCGATCCCGCGAAGGACCGCCTGGAGCGCACGGACGACCGGCTCAAGGATCGCCTCGACAACCGCCTGGACCCCAATGACACGCGGGCCGGCGCCTCTGGCGCGGCGGGTGTGGATACCGATGCCGGCAGCGCCGATGCCAATGCAGGCGCCGACGTCTCGACGGACGGTGCATCTGTGGGCGCCTCCACCTCGGCCGGCGACGAGTGACCTCATAGCCGACGCGAGCTAGAGCATGCCGCGATTACATCGAATCGCGACATGCTCTATTTTCTTTTGTTTTCCGCATTTTCGTAAGTCGCCAGACGAAGTCATCTGACTTGAAAATGCTCTAGGCGGCTCGGGAAGGCCGCGCCCCGGCGAGGGCGCGGCCTTTTCCGTGCGCGGCCGCGCCATCCGCGACGCGCCGGCATTTGCGCCGCCTCTTCCCTGCTGTTAGCCTGACCGTGAATGGACGGGGAGCAAGATCGGGACATGGCGGACACGACCGGAAGCGCGGCACGCCGCGAAAGCCGCCTGCAATATTGGATGCTCGGCGGTTTCGTGGCGGGCCTGGTGCTCGGCCTCATTGCCTACACCGTCTCGGCCGGGGCGCCGTGGATCGACTTCGTCTCGGCTTATGTTACGGTTCCGGTCGGCCAGATCTTCCTGCGCCTGCTCTTCATGCTGGTCATTCCGCTGCTGGTCTCCGCGCTGGTGGTGGGCGTCGCGGAGATGGGCGAGGCGCGGCAGCTGCGCACCATCGGCCTGCACACGCTCTTCTACACGATCCTCGTCTCCTCCATCGCCGTCGCGATCAGCCTGCTGGTGGTGAACCTGCTCCAGCCCGGCGCGGGCGTCGATCCGGAGATGGCGCGCGGCATGATGGCCTCATCGGCGGAAGGGGCCCGGTCCATCGTCAACACCGCCGGCGAAGCCAAGACCGGCATCGATGCGCTGCTCGCCATCGTTCCCACCAATTTCGTGGCGGCGATGAGCGGCAACGACATCCTTGCGGTCATGTTCTTCGCGCTCTTCTTCGGCATCGGCTTCCTGCTCGTGCCGCCGGAGAAGACGGCGGTGCTCAAGGCCGGGTTCGACGGCGTGTTCGAGGTGTCGATGCGGCTCATCGGCCTTGTTATCCGCCTCGCGCCCATCGCCATCTTCTGCTTCATGTTCAATCTCGCCGCCCAGTTCGGCTGGGACCTGATCGGGCGGCTCTCGGCCTATGTGCTGGTGGTGCTGCTGGCGCTCGGTATCCAGATGTTCGGCGTCTTCCCGGCCATTCTCGCGCTGGTGGCGCGCAAGAACCCCATCGCCTTCTTCCGCGAGACGCAGGAGGCGAGCGTGATGGCCTTCGCGACGGCTTCGTCCAATGCCACCTTGCCGACATCGCTGCGCGTGGCGCAGGAGACGCTGCGGCTGCCGCCCGCCATCGCGCGCTTCGTCCTCACCATCGGCGCCACCGCCAACCAGAACGGCACGGCGATGTTCGAGGGCGTGACGGTCATCTTCCTTGCGCAGTTCTTCGGCGTCGACCTGACGCTCGGCCAACAGCTGGTGGTGATGCTCATCTGCATTCTGGGCGGCATCGGCACGGCGGGCGTGCCGGCGGGATCGCTGCCGGTGATCGCGCTCATCCTGGGCACGGTCGGCGTGCCGCCAGAAGGCATCGGGCTGGTGCTGGGCGTCGACCGCTTCCTCGACATGTGCCGCACGACGCTCAATGTCGTGGGCGACCTCGTCTGCGCGCAGGTCATCTCGCGGACCTCGGCCGGCACGCTGCCGGCGGCCGCGGAACGCTGACCGGGCGCCATGGCGATGGAGACGCCAGCCGCGCTCCAGCCGGTGGTCGACCGGATCGTCGCGGCGATGGCGGGCGAGACGCAGCGCGGCAAGGTGGCGAGCTACATCCCCGGCCTCGCGACGGTCTCGCCGGATCATTTCGGCATGGCCATCGTGACCGCGCAGGGCGAGATGGTGACGGGCGGGGACGCCGACACCGCCTTTTCCATCCAGTCCATCTCCAAGGTGTTCGCGCTGACGCTGGCGCTTGGCAAGCTGGGCGACCAGCTCTGGCGGCGCGTGGGGCGCGAGCCCTCGGGCAATGCGTTCAACTCCATCGTCCAGCTCGAAGCGGAGCAGGGCATTCCGCGCAATCCCTTCATCAATGCCGGCGCCATCGTGGTGTGCGACGTCAATCTGGCGGGCTACCAGCCGCGCGAGGCGATCGGCGAGCTGCTGCGCTTCGTGCGCCATGTGGCGGGGGACGAGAGCATCGCCATCGACGAGAGCGTGGCGCGGGGCGAAGCGGAGACGGGCTTTCGCAACATCGCGCTCGCCAACTATATGCGCGCCTTCGGCAACATCCATCATCCGGTGGAGCTGCCGCTGGGTGTCTATTTCCACCAATGCGCCATCGCGATGAGCTGCGCGCAGCTCGCCATGGCGGGCCGCTATCTGATGCTCGACGGGCGGCATCCGGAGGGCCGCGTCATCTCGGCGCGGCGGGCGCGGCGCATCAACGCGCTCATGCTCACCTGCGGCCATTATGACGCGAGCGGCGACTTCGCCTTCCGCACCGGCATGCCGGGAAAATCGGGCGTGGGCGGCGGCATCCTCGCCATCGTGCCGGGCAAGGCGAGCATTGCGGTATGGTCGCCGGGGCTCAACGCGAGCGGCAATTCGCAGCTCGGGACCAGGGCGCTGGAGATGTTGGCGGCCGAGACCGGCTGGAGCGTCTTTTCGGCGCGCGACTGAGGAGGACGGCGTGAGCGAGGACGAAGCGACCATCGACCCGCGCATCTTCGGGCGAAGGGTCGATTTCGGCCGGGCGGCGGGCGATTATGCACGCCATCGCGCCGGCTTCCCGCCCGCGTTCTTCGAGCGGCTGCGCGAGCATGTTGGTCTTGCGCCTCGCATGCGCGCGCTGGACCTGGGGACGGGGACAGGATCGGTGGCGCGCGGCCTGGCCCTGCTCGGTCTCGACGTCACGGGCCTCGACCCCAGCGATGCGCTGATGGCGCAGGCGCGGGCGCTGGACGCGGAGGCGGGCGTCACCGTCGATTATCGGCAGGGCCGGGCCGAGGCACTGCCGTTCGATGACGGGTGCTTCGATATCGTGACCGCAGGGCAATGCTGGCACTGGTTCGACCGGCCCCAGGCGGCGGCGGAAGCGGCGCGGGTCCTGAAGCCCGGCGGGGTGCTGGTCATCTGCCATTTCGACTGGCTGCCGCTGCCCGGCAACATGGTGGAGGCGACCGAAGATCTGATCCGCGCCTACAGCCCGGACTGGACTCTCGGGCGCGGGAACGGCCTCTATGGCATCTGGCTAGCGGATATGAGCGGGGCTGGCTTCGGCGGGATCGAAACGGC
Organism: uncultured Sphingobium sp.; assembly: GCA_966244395.1. Classification (GTDB taxonomy): domain Bacteria; phylum Pseudomonadota; class Alphaproteobacteria; order Sphingomonadales; family Sphingomonadaceae; genus Sphingobium. Next base: position 8,511 of record CBIMKI010000085.1, read on the forward strand.
GTCGTTCGACGTCGACCAGCCCTATACGCATGAGGGCTGGCGCGGCCGCATCCGCGCGAGCGCGCCGGTGAAAGCCAGTTTGGATGAGGCTGCGGTTGCGCGCTTCGATGCCGCGCTTGTGGCCCTGCTGGCTGAGCGCTTTGCGCAGGAGCCGCTGCTGGTGCCGCATCGGGTCTGGTGGGCAGTGGCGCGGAAGGCGGTCATGTGAAGCCTCAATCTCCGTTCGTGCTGCGTAGGTTCTGAGTAGCGCCGTGGGCGCGTAGCGAAGAGCGTATCGAAGCACCGTTGCGCGACGTTGCAGTCTTTCGATATGCCACTTCGACAGGCTCAGTGGCCACTCAGGATGCGCGGTTGGGGAGACGGAATGTGCTGCTTCTCCGCAAAGCGGCCGCTCCAAATCCACATCCTCGCGCCTGCATGACTTGCGCCCGCCTGCGCGCCCCACCACTTGTAGGCCGGGACGTTTGAGGACAAGACGGCGCGCATGGCGCATAACGCACATAGTTCGACCGGCGCGCCGGATCAGAAGCTCGATTCCGGCTGGGCCACGCTGCGGCGTTTCCTGCCCTATCTCTGGCCGAAGGACGATGCCGCGCTGCGCACGCGCATCGTCATCGCGCTGGTGCTGGTGCTCATCGGCAAGGCGATCGTGCTCGTCATGCCCTTTGCCTACAAGGGCGTGATCGACGGCATGGCGCCGGGCATGCAGGCGCAGGCGGGCATCGCGCTGGCGCTGGTCGCGGCCTATGCGGGCGCGCGCTTCGGCGGCGTGCTCTCGGATAATCTGCGCAACGTCGCCTTCGAGCGGGTGAGCCGCAATGCCCAGCGGCTCGTCTCCGAGCAGGTGCTGCGGCATCTCCACAACCTCTCGCTGCGCTTCCATCTCAACCGCAAGACCGGCGGCGTCACGCGCGTCGTGGAGCGGGGCACCTCGACCATCGAGACGATGCTCTACTTCATGCTGTTCAACATCGCGCCGACCTTCATCGAGCTGGCGGCGGTGTGCATCATCTTCCAGGTGAAGTTCGGTTTCGGCCTCGTCGCCGCCACGCTGGCGATGGTGGGCGTCTATATCCTCTTCACGCAGAAGATCACCGAATGGCGCAATCATCTGCGCCGCGAGATGGTGGACCTCGATACGGGCGCGGTCGCCCATGCGGTGGACAGCCTGCTCAATTTCGAAACGGTCAAATATTTCAACGCCGAGGACCGGGAGGGCGAGCGGTACGGCGCTGCCCAGCGGCGCTACATGAACGCGGCGACCAAGAGCAACAACAGCCTCGCCCTGCTCAACATCGTCCAGGCGCTCATCACCAACCTCATGATGGGCGGCGCCATGGCCTATACGGTGTGGGGCTGGAGCCGGGGGCTGTTCACGCCGGGCGACGTGGTGCTGGTCAATGCGCTGCTCATGCAGCTCTTCCGCCCGCTCGACCTGCTCGGCATGGTCTATCGCACCATCCGCCAGGGCCTCATCGACATGGAGGCGATGTTCAGGCTGATCGACACGCCGCAGGAAGTGGTCGACAAGCCGGGCGCGCCGCCGCTGCATGTCGTCGCGGGCGACGTGCGCTTCGAGGATGTGGTGTTCGGCTACGATCCGGGGCGCACGATCCTCAAGGGCGTCTCCTTCCATGTGCCGGCGGGACATACGCTCGCCATCGTCGGCGCATCGGGCGCGGGCAAGTCCACCATCTCGCGGCTGCTCTACCGCTTCTACGACATACAGGGCGGGCGCATCCTGATCGACGGGCAGGACATCGCCGATGTGCAGCAAAGCTCGCTGCGCGCCGCCATCGGCATCGTGCCGCAGGACATGGTGCTGTTCAACGAGACGGTCGGCTACAATATCGGCTACGGCCGCGACGGCGCCTCCCAGGCGGAGATCGAGGCGGCGGCGAGAGGCGCGGCCATCGACGCGTTCATCGACGCGCAGCCGCTGGGCTATGACACCCGCGTGGGCGAGCGCGGGCTCAAGCTCTCCGGCGGCGAGAAGCAACGCGTGGCGATCGCCCGCACGCTGGTCAAGGACCCGCCCATCCTCATTCTGGACGAGGCGACCAGCGCGCTCGACAGCCGCACGGAAGGCGCGATCCAGAGCGTGCTCAACAATATCGCGGACAAGCGCACCACGCTCATCATCGCGCACAGGCTCTCGACCGTTGCCCATGCCGAGCAGATCATCGTGATGGACGATGGGCAGATCGTGGAGCGCGGCACGCATGGCGAACTGCTGGCGCTGGACGGCCAATATGCGCAGCTCTGGGCACGGCAGGCGGCCGAGCGGATGAACCCGGAAGCGGGGCAGCCGGCGCCTGCACCGGCGGCGGCGGACGATGCCGCGGCGCTGGAGGATGCGGCGGAATGAGTCGCCCGCTAGTCGAAAGACAGGCGTCGACAGGCCCGGAAGGCGCGGATCAGGCCGCGCAGTGCGAGAGGAAGGAAAGCCGATGCCCCAGCCCGTGACCATCGACATCGTCTCCGACATCAGCTGCCCCTGGTGCGCCGTGGGCATCAGCGCGCTGGAGAAAGCCATTGCGCATATGGGCGATGCGGCGCGGGTGGAGGTGCGCATCCATCCCTTCGAACTCAATCCGGACATGCCGCCCGAGGGCCGCAACATCGTCGCGCATCTGGGCGAGCGGCTGGGCGCGTCGCCCGCGCAGCTGGCCGAGAGCCGCGCGATGCTGAAGGCGCGGGCGGCCGAGGTCGGCTTCAACATGGCGACGAGCGCGGAAAGCCGCATCTACAATACGTTCGACGCGCACCGGCTGCTGCACTGGGCGGGGGTCGAGGGAAGCGGCCGGCAGGCGGCGCT
>CBIMKI010000086.1:0-11285 GCA_966244395.1 uncultured Sphingobium sp.
CTTGGCGAACACCGCCGCGAAGGCGCTGTAGGCAATGAAGTCGAAGCCTTCGAGGCAGACGCCGATGTTGCAGGCGATCACCGTCCGCAGCCGCAGCGCCTTCTGATCCCCCGCCGTCTCGTCCAACAGCCGGCCCTCCCCTGCCTTTCCTATCGTTTCCCCGGCAAGCCACAAGGGACGCGGCCAATGCGGCACGCAGGCGTTTCATTCCGGCATCGGCGCTCCGGCTCAGTGCCGCGCGCGGCGCCTGATCCCCCGGCGCGAGCGATGGCCGACCAGGCCGCCGCCCAGCGCGCCGCCGATCACCTTGAGCAGGCCGTCAAAGGCCTCGTTCAGCGGAAAGGGCGGCGGCGCCACGATCAGCACGGGCACGAAGATGAGCGCGGTCAGCAGGCCGACGAACGTGCCGTTCGCCGTGAAATGCGCGCTGGCCTTGCGCGCCGCCCACACGCCCGCCAGGAACGGCACCGTCAGATAGGCGACCGGCAGCAGCATCCGGTCCGCGCGCGGCCAGCCGATCCAGGCCGTGGTCGCACTGATCGCATAGATGAGAACGATGAGCAGCGCCTCTGCCGCAAGCGCGGCGAGAATGACCCGGCCCCAGCGGATGGAAGACAGGATTTCGGACATCGGCACTCCCGCGACAAGACGCCGCGACGCTGCACAAATCGCGCGCGGATTTCAATGCGGCTGGAAAGGAAACGAAAGGACGCTCAGCTCTTGACCAGCTTGAGGTCGCCCGGCGCGGCGGCGTCCCTGTGAGTCAGCTTGCCGTCGATCTGGCCGCCGGTCGCAATGCTGATCGACTGGTAGGTGACATCGCCCGATATGCGCGCGCTGCCCTCGACGACCAGCTCCTCGGCAGTGATCGAGCCCTCGACCACGCCGGCGATGCGGACGTTCTTGGCCGTGACATGACCCTTGATGCGGCTCTCCGCACCCTGCACCAGAGCGGCGCAGCTGATGTCGCCTTCCACCAGGCCGTCGATGTGGAGATCCACGCGCGCCTCTATGTCGCCCTTGATGGTCACGTCGCTTCCCAGGATGGAGAAGGGCGTGTTCCTAGCTCCGGTCGCTGCGGACGAGGCGCTCTTTGGCGAGTTGCTGGACTTCGAGAACATCCTTACGGGCCTCCAGGAAACGGCGCGGATTGACGGCTTGGCCACGCACCCGGACCTCGAAGTGGAGGTGCGTGCCGGTCGAGCGGCCGGTCGAGCCCATGCGGGCGATGGACTGGCCGCGTGTCACGTTCTCGCCCACGCGGGCGCCGAAGCGCGACAGATGCGCATAGCGGGTCATGATGCCGTTGCCATGGTCGATCTCCACGACATTGCCATAGCCCGGCCGCTTGCCGACGAAGCTCACTTTCCCCGCCGCCGCGGCGAGGATGGGCTGGCCGTAGCTGCCGCGGAAATCGATGCCGGCATGGAAGGCGGCGAGCCCATTGAAGGGGTCGCGGCGATAGCCGTAGGAGCTGGTCGCCATCGGCGCGGCAGTGGGCCGGCCCGAGGGGATGGTCGCGAGCATCGTTTCCATCATGTTCAGGCGGTCCAGCAATGCGGCGAGATCGCGCAATTCCGGCGTCTTGGCGGCAAGGCCGCGCGCCGGGACGAAGGGACCGCCCTGGGCCCGCGTGCCCCGCGCCAGCACGGCGGGATTGAGCCCGAAGCCGCGAATTGCCTCTTCCACCTTGGCGAGGCGCTGGCGGGTCGCCCCTTCCAGCCGGTCCTCGAAGGTGGCCTGCCGCTCGCGCAGCCGCTCCAGGCGCATGGCCTCGGGCGAGGCGGCGCCGATCTTGCCGGACGTCGCGGACGTGTCCCCGGCTGCCTTGGCGTCCTTGCCGGCCGGCTCGTCTGTCTCGGGCACCTCTCCGAAATTGACGCGCATCAGCTCTTCCATGGCTTCCTGACGCGCCTCGATATCCTGCGCGATCTCGCTCACGGACTTGCGATAGGCGTCCACGCTCGCCTGGCGACCGACCACGGCAGCCCGCTGGCGCTCGATGGCCGCCCGCTCGGCGGAGATGTTCGTCTGGCTCCACAGCATCGCGCCGGTGGCGATGCCCCATGCGCCCACAAGCAGGACGAGAAGCGCCGCCGCCACAAGCTGCACGCTTGTGGAAATGCGCAGGAATCGGACACGGCCGCCCGTCCTCAGAAAGATCTCGCGCTCCGGTGCCAGTGCCACAATCTTGGTCATGGCGCTGCGCGGAGAGAATTTATTGATTGCCACCCGCTCGCTCTGCTTTGGTCACAGATTATGTGGTCGGTGGCGCTAACAGAGCTTTTCGGCAGGCGCGAATCGACTCTTTTCCACCCACGACGAATCGAAGAGGAGTCGGGACGAGTCGAATGCGAAGGCGAACAGAACGCACAAATGTCCACCTTCGTTCCCCCTGAACATGGAATATTTCGCTCCCGCCGATTCGCTTTTTCCTATCCGTGCGGTAAGGGCGCAACGCTTTTGAGGGCGGCGCATTTCCCTCGCACGGACGCGCCTCTGCCAAAGAAGGCGAAAGAGCCCAATGCGGGAATTGCCATGCCCGATTGTCGCGGCTATAGGCCGGTCTCTCGCGGCCCGGCGCCAATGGTGTGGGCATGCGAGCGCGGAGACGTGGGTGAGTGGCTGAAACCAACGGTTTGCTAAACCGTCATACTGTGAATACGGTATCGAGGGTTCGAATCCCTCCGTCTCCGCCAGAATTTCCCTTGAGAAATCAGGCAACAAGCCGCTCCGGAAGCGCCGCGCCTCAACGGCCTCGCGCGCGCAGGGCCTATAGGTCGATCGGCTTCCAGACCTGCACGGGCTCGCCTCGCCCGATCCTGTCGAACGCGTCGAGCACTTCGCGGCGTGGAGAGCCGGCCCGGACATGGAGATTGGGCGCGATCATATAGGCGCGGTCCTGCTGCTCCACCTGCGCCAGGGCGCGGGCCAGTGCGTCATGATCCCAGGCCGCGCCGCCATTGGCGACATGGGTCTCCGCGCTCATGCCCTCGAACAGATAGATATCGTCCCCGTCCACGCCGAAGACGCGGCCGGTGAAGCGGCACTCGGGCGCGGCAAGATAGAGCATCAGGCGCGAGACATTGTCCGGCGCCATGCGGTCGAGCCCGTGCGCGGGCGGGCGCATGATCGCATCGAGCTTGGGCACCGCGTCCGTCATGCGGCTGCGGGCCATGGGCGCGAGCGCATTCACGCGCACGCCCAGATGCGCCAGTTCGGTTGCGGCCGAGACGGTGATGGCGGCGATGGCCGCCTTCGACGCGACATAGGAGATGGCGCCGGGCGGCGGATTGGTGCCGGCGGGCGAACTTGTGTTGACGATGGCGCGGCCGAGCGCGGGCCCTTGCGCCGCCCAATGCCGCGCCGCCCAGTGCATGAGCGCCGCCGTGCCGGTGAGATTGACCGCCAGCACCCGGTCCCAGCCCGCGCAACTCTCCGTCTCGATCGAATCATAGCGCGTGATGCCGGCATTGTTGACGAGGATGTCCAGCCGGCCGAAAGCCGCCACCGCGCGCTCGACCAAGGCCCCGCAAGCCTGCCAATCGGCGATGTCGCTCGTATCGGCCATGGCGCGGCCGCCGGCGGCGAGGATCTCCGCCGCCACGGCCTGCGCGGGCTCCGCATCGGCCCCGCCGCCGGTGATCGCGCCGCCCAGATCGTTGACCAGCACAGCCGCGCCTTCGCGGGCGAGGGTCAGCGCATGGCTGCGCCCGATGCCCCGCCCTGCGCCGGTGACGATGGCGACCTTTCCGTCCAGCAGGCCCATGGCGCGTCGCTCAGCGCGCCGTCACTTGAACAGCGAGAGGTCGATGGATTCGCCCACGGCCTTGAGGCCCGCATCGCTGCCGTGGAGATGATCGCCCATATGATAGCCATCGCGCATCTTGGCCGGATCGGCGGGGTCGGCGAAGGCGAGGTCCAGCCGCACGATGCCGTCGAACGTGCCGCTGTTGAGGATCCAGTCGTTGATCTTCTGCCGCGCGGCCTCGCCTTCCTCGGACCAGTAGGAGGCGCCTTTATAGGGGCCGATGGGCGATCCGATGACCTTGATGCCCTTGGCGCGGGCGCGGGCGACGATCTGCTTGTAGCCGGCGATCATCTCCTCGACCGTGATCTGCGGCTGGTCCAGTCCCGGAAGCTGCGGCCCGCCGGCCCGCACGCCGAAGCGGTTGCCGATGTCGTTCACGCCCTCGAAGATGATGATATATTTGACGTTGGGCAGGCTCAGCACATCCTCGTCGAAGCGGGAGAGGGCGGATTCGCCCATGCCGGGGCTCAGCACGCGGTTGCCGCTGATGGCCTGGTTGGCCACGGCGTAATGCTTGCCGGCCGCCTGGAGGCGATTGGCGAGGATATCCGGCCAGCGGCGGTTCGCGCCCGGCGTGGAGCCGACGCCATCGGTGATGGAATCGCCATAAGCGACGATGGTGCCGGCCGTGCGCGGCGAATCGACCTCCACGCCGCTCAGGAAGGCGCGGAATTGCGCTTTCGACGCCGGCTCGAAAGGCTTGCCCACGAAATTGCCCGGCGGCGAGACGGCAAGCTCGTCCTGCCCGGTCAGGTGGCAGGTGCAGGGACCGGTCGCGCGCGGCAGGTAGAATTCCACCTTGAGGCGCGAGAGGCTGGGCACGTCGAGCGCCACGGCACCGCTGACGAAGGGCGCGCCGCGCGGGATCACGGCGCCGGCATCCCCGCCAAAGCTGAGCGTGCGCGAACTGCCGGCGATCTCCTTGCCCGCATCGTCGATGCGGAAGATGCGCGCCGCGCCGATGGCGAGCGGCGCGGTGCCGTAGCGATTGGTGAAGGTGACGCGCACCTTGGTCCCGCCCTCGGAGATGCGCACGATCTGGCTCAGCGTCACATTCTCGTAGGATGCGGCCGCGAAGGGCCCTTCCGTGCCGAGCGGCGCATGCGGCGCCGCCGTCCAGCTCGCGACCCATTCGGCGCTGGCCGCGCCCGGCAGGCCGGCGAGGCCCAGCGCTATCAGCGCGCCCAGTGACTTGCTCCGCATGCTCATCTTTCCCCTCTCCCCTTCTTTCCGTCCGTCCCGGCCGCTAGCAGACCGGCCCATGCGGCACTTGCCTGTAAGCGCAGAGACGCGGACTCGCTGCGCAAGCCGTCAACGCGCCGCAAACCGCTCCAGCACCTTGCCGGCCCAGCCCATGATGTCCTTTTCCGCGATCAGCCAGCGTCCGTCCACCCTGGCGACGACATCGCGCACATGGCCGCACCAGTGGAGATGCGGCGGCGCGGGCGGGCGGTTGATCGTCGCCCAGGCATAGCTGCGCACCTGCCAGTGATCCGCGCGCGCCCTGGGGTCGGGCTCGAAGATGAATTGCGCCATCTGGTGCTGATGCCCCGGAAAGTCCGGTCGCTCATGAAATTTGAGCACGAGCCGCCGGATCTCCTCGCGTCCCTTGCGCACCTCTAGCGTGCCGGCGGACGTCTCCTCGCTCGCCTCGGCATCGGCTGTGAAGAGCGCGACATAGCCGTCTGTGTCCCCGGTATCGAGCGCCCAGCAATAGCGGGCGTAGAGTTCGCGGATCGCGAGTTCGTCTTCCATCGGCGGGCGCGTCATGGGCAGTCCTCTCGCATGATGTCCCCGCCTCGCGCGCTGCTGGACAGGGTTTTGGCTTGGCATTAGCTTCTGCGCCCATCGCCGGAAAATCAAGGCGATCGGGGAGGAGAGATGCAGCAGAGCTTCGCGACCAAGGCCGCCAACCGGCTGGAGCGCAGCCGGCAATGGCGCGCGGCCACGCTCACGGAGCAGGTCGTCTTCGAGGACGATCGCGAGGCCTCACTGCGCGGCGGCACCTTCGGCCCGCTGCGACTGTGCATGGTTTCCATGGGCCGGCATCGCATCATCCAGTCCGGCGCGGAGCACGATATGGGCTTGGTCGCCGCGCTCAAGTTCATCTTCCAGGAGGAAGGCAGCGCGACCATCCATCAGGGCGGCCTCGCCAATGCCATCCAGGCCGGGCAATGGTGCGCCGTGCGCCGCGACCTCCCTTTCTCCATCGAGGCGCCCGAGCAGAGCCGCCATCTGGCCTTCACCCTGCCCTGCGCGCTCCTCCCCGGGCCGCGGCGGGGCGTCGACTGGTGGCGCCAGCCGCGCAGCTTCCTGCGGGGGCCGGCGCAGATCCTCCACGCCACGGCCGGCGCCATGCTGATGTCCGGCGGCACCTTGCCGGACGAGGACCGGGCGCAGCTCGGCCGCCAGATCGTCGGCCTGACCGAAATCGTGCTGCGCCACGATGCGCCGGATGCGCCGCCCGATGTGCGCGAGAGGCGGCGGCAGGCGATCCTCGCTTATATCGACCGCCATCTCGCCGATCCTCATTTGAGCGTGGCCGGCATCGCCAGCGCCTTCGGCCTGTCCAGCCGCACGGTCCACAAGCTGTTCGAGGGCGAGGCAATGACCGTGGCCCGCGCCATCTGGGACCGGCGGCTCGACCGCTGCCGCAGCGATATGGCCGATCCCTGCTTCGCCGCGCATTCCATCACCGAGATCGCGCATCTCTGGGGTTTCAGCGACAGCCAGCATTTCAGCCGTGCCTTCAGGCAGCGTTATGGCTTGACCCCGCGCGACTATCGCAATCAGTTCGCTCTTCACTGATCCGCGCTGCACGATCGGTCATCTCGCGGCGTTCCCGTCCAATCGCGGGCGCCGGAGATGGGGTTATCGCGGGCGGGGAGCGATCCGCGCAGCATGAGCCGGGCGCCGCGAAGGGGGCGGAAGACGATCATGACCAGGCCGCAGATCATCGTCGCGCTGCTGCTTCTCGCCTCGCTCAATGCCTTCGGCTTCATCGACCGCGTCGTGGTGGCGCTGGTCGCCGAGAAGGTGAAGGCGGAGTTCCTGCTCTCGGACCTTGAGATCGGCCTGCTCGGCGGCACGGTCTTTGCGCTGGTCAACACCTTCGCCGCCATTCCCATCGCCCGCATGGCCGAGCGGTTCAGCCGGGCACGCGTCACGGCGGGCTTCCTGCTGATCGGCTCGGCCTTCACCGCGCTCGCAGGATTTGCCGGCAGCTTCGTGCAGCTCATGGCCTGCCGTCTCGGCATGGCGACCGGCAGCGCGGCGACAGAGGCGCCGCCCCATTCGATGATCTCCGACATGGTGCCGGCCGAGCGGTGCGCCTCGGCCATCTCGCTCTTCATGCTGGGCGTGCCCGTCGCGGCGCTGCTAGGCTCTTTCGCGGGCGGCTCCATCGCCGAGCATTTCGGCTGGCGCGAGACCTTCCTGGTCTTCGGGCTCACCGGCGGCGCCATCTCGCTGCTCTGCTTCGCCTTCCTCAAGGAACCCGCGCGCAAGGCCCAGGCCGGCATGGAGACGGCGAAGCTCGGCACATGGCAGGTGGCGCGCATCCTGCTCGGCAAGCCCAATCTCGTGCTGGTGACGCTCGGCGTCTCCTGCGTCAGCCTCGGCAGCTTCGGCGTGAACACTTTCCTCCCCGCCTTCTTCTCGCGCGACTTCGGGCTCGACGCCGGGCAGGCGGGTCTCGTCTTCGGCCTGGTCTCGGGCGTCGCCTCGCTGGTGGGCACTTTGGCCGGGGGCTATGGCGCGGAATATATGGCGCGGCGCGATCCGCGCTGGTTGCTCGGCTTCCCCGCGCTCGGCGGCCTCATCGGCACGCCCATCTTCGTGCTCGGCCTCACCAGCCAGTCGCTCGCCATCGCCGTGCCGCTGATGCTGGTTGGCTGTTTCTCCTTCTATACCGCCATGGGCCCGGCGGTCGCGACCCTGCACGGATCGCTGGACAGCTACAGCCGCGCGACCGGCTCGGCCCTGTTCCTCATGGTCATGCACCTCATCGGACAGGGCCTGGGGCCGCCGCTGGTGGGCACGCTGAGCGACAGCCTCTCGGCCTCGCTCTATGCCGGCGGCAGCTTCGCGGCGGACTGCGCGGGTGCCGCCGCCCAGGCGCCGGGTTCGGCCTGCGCCGCCGCATCGGCGGCCGGGCTGCGCTATGCCATCATGACCTTTGCGGGATTTTTCGTGGTCGCTTCCATGCTGCTCTATTCTGCGGCACGAATGGGCCATAAACGCTGACGACAGACAACAGGGCGGAGGATGAACATGCGGAGAGCTTATCTGGGCAGGACAGGGCTGGCCCTTGCGGCAAGCGCGGCGGCGATGGCGCTCGCGAGCCCCGCCATGGCGAAGGACTGCGGCGACCTCGCCGGCCTCAAGCTGGAGCACGGCAAGGTCACGGCCGCCACCTTGGTCGCGGCCGGCGCCTTCGAGCAGCCCTCGACCGGCGCGCCGCTGCCGCCCGGCGTCGCCAATGCCGCCTATCGCAACCTCCCCGCCTTCTGCCGCGTGCAGGCGACGATGACGCCGACCGCCGATTCCGACATCAAGGTGGAGATCTGGCTGCCCGCGCAGGGCTGGAACGGCAAGCTGGTCGGCATCGGCAACGGCATCTGGGCGGGCCAGCTCAGCTATTCGCAGATGGCCGATCCGATTTCGCGCGGCTTTGCCGCCGTCACCACCGACACCGGCCACACCGGCAGTGGCCTCACCGCCGAATGGGCTGTGGGGCATCCCGAGAAGATGGTCGATTTCGGCCATCGCGCCGTCCATCTGATGACCGTGGCGGCCAAGGCGGCGGCGAAGGACTTCTACGGCAGCGGCCCCAGATATTCGCTCTGGAACAGCTGCTCGACCGGCGGGCGCCAGGGGCTGATGGCGGCCTTCCGCTATCCCGATGATTATGACGCCATCTCGGCCATGGCGCCCGCCAATCCGATGACCGACCTCATGACACAGAGCATGTGGGCCGCCACCATGGCCAAGCGCACGCCGGCTTCGGCGCTGACGCCGGCGCTGCTCGGCCTGGTGCACAAGGCGGCGGTGGCCAAGTGCGACGCGATGGACGGGCTCAAGGACGGCCTCATCTCGCGCCCCGACGCCTGCACATTCAAGGCGGCGGAGCTGGCCTGCAAGCCCGGGCAGGGCGAGGGCTGCCTCAATGCCGACCAGGTGAGCGCCATGCAGGGCATCTATGACGGCGTCACCGACAAGGCCGGCAAGACACTGCTGCCCGGATGGCCGGTCGGCGCCGAGATGCAGCTTGCCGCGCTGGTGATGGGCCCCGCGCCCTTCCCTGTCGCCAATGATTATTTCCGCCTGCTCGTCCATGGCGACAATCCCGGCTGGGACTGGACGAAGATGGACTATGGCGCGGAGCTGGCGGCGGCCCGCACCTATGGCGCGGACATGCTGAACGTGACGCCTGAAGGCCTCGCTCCCTTCTTCAAGCGAGGCGGCAAGCTGCTGCTCAGCCATGGCTGGAGCGACGGCCTCATCCCGGCCCACAATACGCTCGCCCTCAACGAAGGGATCATGAAGGCCATCCCCGCCGATCAGCGCGCGGCGGGCTACCGGCTGTTCATGGCGCCGGGCATGGACCATTGCTCGGGCGGCGAAGGGCCGTCCGTCTTCGACACGCTGGGCGCCATCGATGCCTGGGCGAGCGAGGGCAAGGCGCCCGAGCGCATCGTGGCGACCCGCGCCGCCCCGGCCGGCCCCGGCGCCCCAGCCTTGCCGCCTATGTCCCGCCCGCTCTGCCCCTGGCCGCAGGTCGCGACCTACAATGGCAGCGGCGACCCGGCGGACGCGGCCAGCTTCAGCTGCAAGGCGGCGGACTGAGCGCATACAGACAACGGGAGGATAGTCTGACGCAGGGCCGAAACAGAGGGCCGGTCTCCAACGGCGGCAAGTTGGCGGCACGCGCTCCGGCGCGTCAGTCTCTCACAGGAGCCTGACCGCAATGGACGAACCGGAGCCGACTCGCTTTTCCGTCCGGCCCGAAAATGCCGATGCCGCCATCGCGCATGTGACGGAGCGAGGCTATCCGCCCCGTTCCGTCGCAAGCGGGAGCGATGGTCTGGTCCACCTGACCTTCGCAGCCCTGCCGGACGACGAGCTATATCGCCTGGTGCAAGCCTTGCCGCTCCATCTGAGCGCAATGATCGGCATCGTGGCGAGCAGCGCCGAAGAGTTTGAACGTCTGGCTCGGAACCCGCTCAACGCGCCTGACCCGCCCCCTCAGACCTCATCATAATGATAGGGCGCGATCACGGCCTGCGGATAGGCTTCATAATCCATGGTGGGCGGCCGGTCGGGCTGTAGGCCCTCGATGCTGCGCAGCAGCTTGACGCCGCTCTTGTGCCAGCCCTGCTCATAATCGGTGTAGATGTTCATATAGGCATGGAGCGCGGCGATGCGCCACTTGCCCTCTTCGATCACATAGGCGTTCTCATAGGTCGCCTCGCCCCAGCGCGCCTCGGCGCCGAGCGCCCCTACCATCATGAAGCTGCGCCAGCGGCCTTTCGCGGTTCCCGCCGCGCCGTCGATGTGGATGACGGGCTGGAGCTGCATGTGATTGTAGAGGATGCCGGGGCCGTAAGGCGGCAGATGGTGGAGATAGTCGCGCACACGCTCGCGTCCCACATAGACGCCCCGCCCGGCCAGCTCGAGCGTGCCGTCGCGGGCAAAAAGCGCGGCGGCATCGTCCCAGCGGCCCTTGTCGACATAATAGCCATAGGCCGCCTGGAGATTGCAGATGGCGACATAATGGTCCGCCTTGGCGGCGCGGGCGGCGAGCGCGTTCATCTCGGCGCGAAGACCGGCCAGTTCGGCACGCAAGGCGGCCAGCTCATCGGTCATGCGCACCCTCCCCTTTTGAGCGGCCGATCCTAGCGGCCGTTCCGCGCAATGCCTTGCCCGGATGTGCATGTCCGAATCAGTGCGCCTGCGAAGGCAGGAGCACATGAGAGACTCTCCGCCGCTGGTTCCTTCCAAAAGGAAAAGGGCGGAGCCGGCATCCCGGCTCCGCCCTCTATCGATCGGTCAGGCTTGCGCCCGGCCTGCTCAGAAGACGCGGACCGCGATCTCGGCCGGCGCGGCCAGATAGCCTTCCAGCTCGCCGTCCAGCTTCAGCATGGTGAGCGAGGCGCCGGCCATTTCCAGGCTGGTGCAATATTCGCCGACATAATTGCGCGCGACGGTGAGGCCACGGGCCTCGGCCAGCTCGTGCGCCTTAGCGTAGAGCACATAAAGCTCGGCCGGGGGGGTGCCACCCAGGCCGTTAATCATGAGCGCGACGCGATCGCCCGAATTGAACGGCAGATCGGTGGCGACGGCCTCGAACAGCGTCTCGGTGATCGAATCCGCGCTGCGGACCTTCTCGCGGCTGCGGCCCGGCTCGCCATGGATGCCGATGCCGACTTCCATCTCATCGTCGCCGATCTGGAAGATGGGCGTGCCCTTGGCC
>CBIMKI010000087.1:0-11234 GCA_966244395.1 uncultured Sphingobium sp.
CGATGCCGCAGGCCGCCGGATCGCGGATCACATTGGTGGCGTCCAGCCGTCCGCCCAGGCCCACCTCGATGACGCAGGCATCGGCCGGCACCGTCGCGAAGAGCTGAAAGGCCGCCGCCGCCGTCACTTCGAAGAAGCTCGCATTGATGTCGCCGCCCGCGTCCAGCACGTCCTTGAGCGCCTGCGCCAGCGTCGCGTCGTCGACCAGATGGCCCGCGATGCGGATACGCTCGTTGAAGCGCACCAGATGGGGCGAGGTGAAGACATGGACCTTGTGCCCCTCGGCCTCCAGTGCCGCGCGCAGATAGGCGCAGGCCGATCCCTTGCCGTTGGTGCCCGCCACATGGAAGACGGGCGGGAGCCGCAGGTGCGGATTGCCGATCCGCTCCAGCAGCGCCGTGATGCGCTCCAGCCCCAGAACGTCCCGGCCCGGTGAGAGCGAGGCCAGCCGGTCGAGCTGGGCCTGGACGGCGGGATCGTCTGAAACGGCGTGGTCAGCCATGGGGCTACGCTTTCAAATAGGGTCCGCTCGCCTATCTGGCGAAGGCCCATGCCGTCCCCGCTGGGGAGAGCGCGTGCGCCGCCAGGTCCGGCGAGTGATGTGGGTTCTTGGTCTGTCGCTCAGGCCGCCTTTGCAGCGGCGAGATAATCGATGGTCTTGGCGAGCGTCGCGCGCAGGTCCTTGCGGTGCACCACCATGTCCAGCATGCCGTGCTCCAGCAGGAATTCTGAGCGCTGGAAGCCCTCGGGCAGCTTCTCGCGGATCGTGTCCTGAATGACGCGCGCCCCGGCGAAGGCGATGAGCGCCTTGGGCTCGCCGATCTGGATGTCGCCCAGCATGGCATAGCTCGCCGTGACGCCGCCCGTGGTCGGGTCGGTCAGCACCACGATATAGGGCAGGCCCGCCGCGCGGAGCATCTGCACGGCGACCGTCGCTTTGGGCATCTGCATGAGCGAGAGGATGCCTTCCTGCATGCGCGCGCCGCCCGCCGCGGTGAACATGATATAGGGGCAGCGCTTGCGCACCGCCTCCTGCGCGCCGGCCACGAAGGCGGCGCCCACCGCCGTGCCCATGGAGCCGCCCATGAAGGCGAAGTCCTGCACGCCCAGCACCACCGCATGGCCCTCGATCTTGCCGGTCGCGTTGATGAGCGCGTCCTGCTCGCCGGTGTTGGCGCGCGCGGCCTTCAGCCGGTCGCTATAGCGCTTGGAATCGCGGAACTTGAGCGGGTCTTCCTTCACCTGGGGCGAGGGGAGCAGCTTGCATGTGCCCTCGTCCAGCAACTGGGCGAACCGGACCTTGGGGCCGATGCGGCCATGATGATCGCAGCGTGGGCAGACGGAGAGATTCTCCTCCCACTCCTTCATGAACACCATCTGCCCGCAGCCGGCGCATTTGTGCCAGAGATTGTCCGGCGTCTCGCCCTTCCGGGCAATGAAGGGGATGGCGTTGCGGACGCGGTTGAGCCAGCTCATGCGACCTGTTCCTTACTGTTGAGGGCGGCGCGCAATGTCGCGACGAAATCGCGGACATGGGGCGCGGCGCCGGATCCATGCTTGCCGATCAGCTCGACGATGGCCGAGCCGACGATCACCCCGTCCGCCACCGCGCCGATCGCGGCGGCCTGCTCAGGCCCGCGCACGCCGAAGCCGACGGCAACGGGAAGGTCGGTCGCCGCCTTCAATCGGGCGACGGCGTCTTCGATGCTGGCCTGCGCGGCCTGCTGGAGGCCGGTGATGCCCGCGACCGAGACATAATAGACGAAGCCGCCGGTGTCCTTGAGGATGGCGGGCAGGCGCTTCTCGTCGCTCGTGGGCGTGGTGAGGCGGATGAGGTCCACGCCCGCGCCGCGTAGCGCCGGGCCGAGTTCGGCATCTTCCTCGGGCGGGATGTCGACGCAGATCACGCCGTCCACGCCTGCGTCCTGACATTGCGCCGCGAACCATTCCGGCCCCCGGATCGTCATCGGATTGGCATAGCCCATCAGCACCAGCGGCACATCGGGATGACGCCCCCGGAAAGCCTTGGCGATGGCGAAGATATCCGCCGTCCGCGTCCCCGCGCCAAGGCTGCGCAGGTTCGCTGCCTGGATGGCCGGCCCGTCCGCCATGGGATCGGTGAACGGCATGCCCAGTTCGATCACGTCCGCGCCGCCCGCGACCAGCGCATCGAGCACGGCGGCGGTATCGGCGGGCGTCGGATCGCCGCCGGTCACGAATGTGATGAGCGCAGCGCGCCCTTCCGCCTTCGCGCGGCCGAATGTGGAGGAGAAGCGAGTCATATCCGTTCCCCCAGCGCCTGCGCCACGGTGTAGATATCCTTGTCGCCCCGGCCCGAGACATTGACGACGATGATCTCGTCCTCCCGCATTTCCCGTGCCTTGCTCTCCAGGGCTGCGAGCGCATGCGAGCTTTCCAGCGCCGGGATGATGCCTTCCTTCACCGAGCAGAGCTGGAAGGCGTCGAGCGCCTCGCGGTCCGTGACGGGCACATAGTGCACCCGGCCGCTTTCGTGCAGCCAGCTATGCTCCGGCCCGATGCCGGGATAATCGAGCCCGGCCGAGATCGAGTGCGCCTCGGTGATCTGGCCGTCCTCGTCCTGGAGCAGATAGGTCTTGTTGCCGTGGAGGATGCCGGGCTTGCCGCCGGTCAGGCTCGCGGCATGCTTGTCCGTGTCGACACCGTGGCCCGCCGCCTCGACGCCGATCATCGTGACCTGCGCATCATCCAGGAACGGGTGGAAGAGGCCGATGGCATTGGAGCCGCCGCCCACCGCCGCGATCAGCAGGTCCGGCAGGCGGCCCTCGGCGGCCATGATCTGCGCCTTGGTCTCCGTGCCGATCACGCTCTGGAAGTCGCGCACCAGCTCGGGATAGGGATGCGGCCCCGCCGCCGTGCCGATGATGTAGAAGGTGTTGTCCACCGTCGCCACCCAGTCGCGCAGCGCCTCGTTCATGGCGTCCTTCAGGGACTGCGACCCGCTCGTCACAGGCCGCACTTCCGCGCCGAGCAGCTTCATGCGGAACACATTGGGCTGCTGCCGCTCGATGTCCTTGGCGCCCATGAAGATGGTGCAGGGCAGGCCGAAGCGCGCGCAGACCGTCGCGGTCGCCACGCCATGCTGGCCCGCGCCCGTCTCGGCGATGATCCGCGTCTTGCCCATGCGGATGGCGAGCAGGATCTGGCCGATGCAGTTGTTGATCTTGTGCGCGCCGGTGTGGTTGAGTTCCTCGCGCTTGAAATAGATCTTCGCGCCCATGCCCGGCGCGACGCCCTCGCGATAATGCGCCGTCAGCCGCTCGGCGAAATAGAGCGGGGAGGGGCGGCCGACATAATGGGTCATCAGCCCGTCGAGCTGTGCGCGGAAGGCCGGGTCGACCTTTGCCGCCTCATATTCCCGTTCGAGGTCGAGAATGAGGGGCATCAGCGTCTCGGCGACATAGCGGCCGCCGAACTGGCCGAAATGGCCCCGTTCGTCAGGCTGGTTGCGCAGGCTGTTGGGCAATGTGGTGGCGTCGGTCATCGTCGTCTCGGTCTTTTCGGATGGATGCGTGGCTTCGCTTGCGTGGATCGGTCCGCGAGTCAGCGCCATCGTGCTCCGATGCGCCCGGCAGGGAGGGGCTGGGTCAGCATTGGCCCACCGCTTTGCAGAAGGCCGCGATCTTGTCCACATCCTTGACGCCCGGCGCGCTTTCCACGCCCGATGAAACGTCGACCAAGGGCGCGCCCGTCCCCCCCAGCGCCTCGGCCACATTCGCAGCGTCCAGCCCGCCCGAGAGGCCCCAGGGCAAGGGTGCGCGGTGCCCGGCGAGCAGCGTCCAGTCGAAGCGCATGCCCATGCCCCCCGGCAGCGCGGCGCCCTCCGGGGTCTTGGCATCGTAGAGCAGCCTGTCCGCCGCGCCCGCATAGGCCTTGCCGCCGGTGAGGTCGGCGGCGGTCTTGACCGAGATGACCTTCCACACTTCCAGCCCCGTGCGCGCGCGGATCTGCGCGACTCGCTCGGGCGGTTCCCTGCCGTGGAGCTGGAGCACCTGGAGGCCGCCCGCCGCGACCAGCGCCTCGACCAGCGCATCGTCCGGATCGACCGCCACGCCCACGCGCTTCACCTGCGCCGGCACGCGCGCGGCAATGCCGCCCAGCCGCTCCACCGGCACATGGCGCGGGCTCTTCTGGAAATGGATGAAGCCGACATGGCTCGCGCCGCCCGCAAGGGCCGCGTCGATGGTCTCAGGCGTGGAGAGACCGCAGATCTTGATCTCGACTCGGGGCATGGGGCGGCGTGTAGCGGTTTATCGTCGCCGAGGGGAGACCGCGCTGAGCCGCCGCTCAGCCCAGCATGCCCCCGCCCAGCAGGATGAGCATCTTCACGTCCATCGCATAGCCCTCGGCCCGTTTCGCCGCGACCCAGTCCGCGAGGCCATCGAGCGGAGCGCGGTGGACGATGATGCCTTCGCCCTCCACGCCGCCGCCATCGCCCACCTTCGCGATGTCATGCGCGCGGTAGAGCGTGAAGCTTTCCGAGACCATGCCCGGCGAGCTGTGGAAATCGCCCAGGCTCTCCAGCCGCGCGGCGCGATAGCCGGTTTCTTCCTCCAGCTCGCGCGTGGCGGCTTCGAGCGGGTCCTCGCCCTGGGTTTCGTCGCCGATCAGGCCGGCCGGCAGCTCGATGCAGGGGCGGCCCAGCGGCACGCGATATTGCTCGACGAGGATCACGTGCCGCCCGTCCGCGCCTTCGTCGATGGCGAGGATGACGGCCGCGCCGATGTTGCGCGCGCGGCTCACATATTCCCAGCGGCCCCGGCGCTTGGCCACGATGAAGCGGCCTTCCCACATCACTTCCTCGGGGAAGTGGCGCTCTTCCTCTGCGGATGGACCGCTCACAGCTCGATCAGCCTGTCGGGCAGCTCGTTGGGATTATGCGCGCTTTTGGGGCAATGTTCCGCCAGCACGATGCCGGCCTTCTCCACCGCGAGCGCCATGCCTTGGGCGATGCGTCCTTCCTTGGCCTCGTCGATGAGCGCGGCCATGGCATCGCCCCAGACCTCGGGCGGCACCCTGGAGGCGATGGCCTCGTCCGCCACGATCTCGGCGCGATGCTCGTCGAGGCTGAGGTAAATGAGCACGCCGGTCAGTCGCGCAGTGCGGGCCTCGGCGGCGGTGCGGAAGAGCGCGACGGCCCGCCTGCGTACCCGGCGCGCCTTGGTCGCGCGCGGCGTGAACATCATGCGCAGCGGCCGGATGGCGAGCAGATAGCGCACCGCCAGGAACTTGAGCAGCATATGGCCGAGCAGCACGAGCAGCAGCGTCTGCAAAGGCAGCTCATGCACCCAGCCGCCCATCAGCCAGATGACCAGCCCCTCGTAGAGGGTCGGGAAAGCCGCCGCGAAGCCGAGCACGAGGAAGGCGCACAGGATCGCCCAGTGCAGCCCGACGTCATGATAGGCGTCCGAGCGGCGCGCGACGATGGTCACGATTTCCGCGTCGGTCTCTGCCTCTGCCTTGCCGACGGCGTCGGTGACGATGGCGTGATCCGCCTCGGTCATGGAAAAGCGCTTGCCCATTACCAGCCTCCGCTCGCGCCGCCGCCGCCGAAGCTGCCGCCGCCGCCCGAGAAGCCGCCACCGCCGCCGCCCCAGCCACCGCCGCCACCCCAGCCGCCGCCACCGCCCCAATCGTCGCGGTCGCCATGGTTGAGCGCGGCGTTGAGCGCTTCGCTCGCGGCCCAGATGACGATGGGGTGGACGCCGCCGCCGTTGCGGTAGCGCCGTCCGCCGCGCCGTGCCGCACGCACGGCCGAGACGAGGATGATGAGCAGGATGACGGCCACGATGCCCAGCGCCTTGATGACGTCGCCCATGCTGGGCTTGGCGCGCTGGCCCGCTTCCTCCGCCAGCCTGCGCTGCGCTTCGGGCGGCAGCTGGATGATGCGCATGATCTCGTCCACGCCGGCGTTGATGCCGCCGGCATAGTCGCCATCCTTGAAGCGCGGCGTGATGACCTGCCGGATGATGCGGCCGGAGAGCGCGTCGGTCAGCACCGGCTCCAGCCCATATCCCACTTCGATCCGCAGCCGCCGCTCATTGGGCGCGACGATCAGGATCACGCCGTTGTTCACGTCCTTCTGGCCGATGCCCCATGTCCGGCCGAGCTGATAGCCATAGTCGGCGATATCGCGGCCTTGCAGGTCCGCGATGGTCGCGACCACCACCTGCTGCTGCGTCGCCTGCTCGAAGGCGGCGAGCTTCGTGTCGAGCGCCTGCACCTGGTCGGGCGCGAGGATGCTTGCGGCATCCACGACCCGGCCGGTGAGCGGTGGAAAATCCTGTGCGAGCGCCGCGGCGGGAAGCCAGAGCAGCAGCGCGCACAGGGCGGCAAGAGTGAGGCGCAGGGCGTTCATCGGCTGGGGCGGTCGGCGCGTGGCCGTCAGCTGCCGTTGAACATGGCGCCGACGTCGGGCGCTTCATCCGCGCCGGCCTTCGCCTCGAAGGGGGTCATCGGCTGGGCGCCGTGCACCAGCTTCGCGCCGATCATCTCGGGGAAGGTGCGGATGCGCGTATTATAGTCCTGCACGGCCTTGTTATAATCCTGGATCGTGATGTTGATCCGGTTCTCCGTGCCTTCCAGCTGCGTCATCAGGTCGGCGAACCGCTCCTGGCTCTTCAGCTCGGGATATTGCTCGACCGTCACGAGCAAGCGGCTCAATGCGCCGCTCATATTGGTCTGGGCCTGCTGGAAGGCCTCCACCTTGGCGGGATCGGTGAGGTCGTCGGCGTCCAGTCTCACCTGCGTGGCCGAGGCGCGCGCCTGGATGACGCCTTCGAGCGTGCTGCGCTCAAGCCGGGCCGATTGCTGCGCGACCGCGACCAGATTGCCGATCAGATCGGCGCGGCGCTGATAGGAGGCTTGCACGTCCGCCCATTTGGCCTTGGCGTTCTCTTCGGCCGTGGGGACCGAATTGATGCCGCATGATGCGAGCGAGACTGCGGCGAACGCTACGACAAGCGCGCGAAACAGGGGAAAACGGGTGGAGGAAAGCATGCCGTTCATCCTCTTCTGGAGCGGTGTGTCATCTGAGTGATACGCTAAATAGGATGTTGATCGGCCCCATGCAACGGGATTAGCTCTGCGCGGGTGTTCGGGGCCGCGCGCTCGGCCCGCCAGTCAAAGGGGAGAGACGGCCCATGTTATCGGAATTCAAGGCTTTCATCGCACGCGGCAATGTGCTGGACCTCGCCGTGGGCGTTATCATCGGCGGTGCCTTCGGCACGATCGTCAGCTCGCTGACGGACGATCTCATCATGCCGGTCGTCGGTGCCATCTTCGGCGGGCTGGATTTCTCCAACCATTATATCGCGCTCGCGCCGGTCCCGGCGGGCACGGCGAACACGCTGGAGGCCCTGCGCGCCGCCAATGTGCCCGTGCTGGCGTTCGGCAGCTTCATTTCGGCGGTCATCAATTTCCTGATCCTGGCCTTCGTGATCTTCCTTATCGTGCGCACCGCCAACCGGATGCTGGCGACGATCCACAAGGAAAAGGAGGCCGAGGCCGCGCCCGCACCCACCGAAATCGACCTGCTCACCGAAATCCGCGACGCGCTGAGGAAATAAACGGCAACCATCTGCGGGAACCAATATCCGCGCTCGGCCATTCTCCACGCGCCCGCGACGCACTCGCGGGCGCAACAGGAGATTATGCGTGAAACCTTCCTTGGTCCTTCTGCCACTGGCCGTGCTTTCGCTTGCGGCATGCAGTGGCGGAACCTCCAACACGGCGGAATCCACTCTCGAGAATCAGGCTGACATTCTCGAGAATCAGGCCAGCCAGTTCGGCGAGGCTGTCGAGAATTTCGGCGATGAAGCCCAGAATTCCGCCGGCAATGCCGCCGATCGCCTCAGGAATGAGGCCAAGGATGTTCGCAATGCGGCGGACGCGGCGCTCGACGAACTGAAGAAGTAGCGAAAGGAAGCATCCGGGTTCGCCGCGCAAGCGGAGCGGGGCAGGGCTGCCTTCCGCTCCGCTTGCGCGTCGATTCCGCGCCTGTGCGTGCCATGGGCTTTTCTTCGGATGCAAAATGCCTATATCGGGCATGCCGGTTCGACCGGCTATGGCGATAAACTGTACCGTGCAATAGGCACAGCGGACCCGGGGGCGGTACCCGGCGGCTCCACCAGAAACGGCTCCTTCCTTTGAGGAAGTGGCCGGTCCTGACGGGGCCGAACTAGGATCGACGTGTGTTCAAAAGCGGCGCTTTCGCTCGGGCTGAGTAACCCGTTAAAGGCTCAAAACCAATAAGTGCCAACGACAACGAAGCACTTGCTCTTGCTGCGTAATTGAGGGCCTCACGGCCTGACATTACCCAAATAGAACGCGGTTGGACCCACCGGGCAACAGAAGCGGATTCCAGCGGCCGCCGGAGGGCCGGGCAACAGAACCTCCGGCACTTTTTCCGGCCAGGCGCCGGTCAGCGGACATTCCTGATTTCCATGAAGCGGCGCGGATCGTGTCGCCGGCTTTGGCGCGCCCCAGGCGGGAATCGATTCGCGCGTTCGAAGTCAGTTTTATTACAGTAATATGACAAGCTAGCTTCCAGACGGATTGTGGTTCGGATGAAGCGAATTAATGAGTTGAATTATCGTTATAATTTTTATCGAAAATATATTTTTTCACGCATTGTCCGCGAGTCATAAAAGTGAAATACTCGAACCTGGCTCAAGATAATCCTGGAGAGGAATTGCCATGTTCAAGACCAGCCTGAAAATCGCCGGAGGTGCCGCGATCGCGGCACTCGCTTCCGTTTCCGCCGTGGCCGCGGACGGCCCGGCGGCCCGCGACGGCAGCTATGCCGGCAGTGCCATTGCCTCGGGAGAATATGTCGAGGCGGAGCGGATGCTCCAGCCCGCCAGCTACGCCGATGCGCGTGACCCGGCGCGGCTCATCAACCTTGCCACCGTCTATGCGCGGACCGAGCGCTTTGGCGAGGCCCGCGCGGCGCTCGACCGTGTCCATCAATTGCCTGACGAGATGCTGCTGCTCGCCGACGGCGTGAGCTATTCCAGCCACAAGGTCGCCAGCGCCATGATCCATCGCTTGCCCTGAAATCGGCCTGCCGCCGCCGGAGCCCGCGCTCCGGCGGCTGACCGGGGGAGTGTGAGGCGATTCGTCCACATTCCCTCGCTACTTTCGGCTGCGCGGCCCGGTCCCTCTCGTGGACGGCTTCGGAGAGCTGCTCGCGCTTCATCGCGGCACGCGCCTTTTGCGCACAGCCGCAGCAATGCGCCGATAACCCTGTCCTTCCCAGTACTTCGCTCTCGTTACTGGCGCGGGCGCCGCGCGGCGCCTGTCATAAATCCGCCACGAAATTGTCACGGTTCAGACACCTGAATCGCATCTGGCTGTCACACTCATCTCCTAGCTGGCGCCGCAGAGGGGACAGGGGGCAGCCGCGAGAGTCGTTCTCCCATGGGCCCGTCCTGCAACCGACAATCCGGAACCACCGGCAGCGGAGACGACGATGACACGTATCAACAGGACCATGACCATTTTGCTGGCGGGCGCTGCCTTGCCGCTTCTCGCCGGCTGTGGCGCGAACGAGATCGCTTCGCCCGGCAGTGGCGGCAATGTCACCATCAACTATCCGGCGGCGCCCACGCCCACGCCGAGCCCCACGCCGACGCCGAGTGCGGGCGTGACGCCCGCCGCGGGCTGTCCCACCATCGCCAATCCGGTCCAACTCACCGACAGCGGCACCCTTGCGGGGCCGACCGGCGAGTATCGCGTCTGCACCCTGCCTGCCATTTTCTCGCGCAGCAGCACGCTGCCGCAGATCCCCGGCGTTCTCTATCGCCTCGGCGGTCGCGTTGACGTGGGCTGCGACGGCGGCTTCACGGCGCCGACGAGCGGTGCGGCCTTCATCAGCCCGACCGTGGGCTGCACGACGGCCAATGGCTTCACGCTCAACGGCTCGGGCCAGCTCACCGCGGACACCAATGTCACGCTGACCCTCGAACCCGGCGTCATCGTTTATGGCGGCACCGGCGCGTCGTGGATCGCGGTCAATCGTGGCAACAAGATCAATGCCGTGGGCACGGTCTCGAAGCCCGTCATCTTCACCAGCCGCGACAATGTGATCGGCCAGGAGACGGGCACCACCATGGGCCACTGGGGCGGCGTCGTGCTGCTCGGCCGCGGCATCATCACCGATTGCCGCTATGGCTCGGTGGCGACGCAGACCTGCGAGCGCGAAACGGAAGGCGCGACCGAATCCGCTGCGTTCGGCGGCCGCGACAACAGCTACGATGCCGGCCAGATGAGCTATGTGCAGATCCGCTATTCCGGCTTCATTCTCAGCTCCACCTTCGAGCTGCAGGCCCTGACCGGCGGCGGCATCGGCACCGGCACGCAGCTTGACCATATCCAGAGCCACAACAGCTCGGACGATGGCGTCGAGTTCTTCGGCGGCGCCGTGAACATGAAATATTATGTCGCGACCGGCGCAGACGATGACAGCATCGATCTCGACACCGGCGTGGACGCCAAGTTCCAGCATGTGCTGGTGATCCAGCGCGACGGTCAGGGCGACGCCCTCATGGAATTCGACAGCAACAACAATGAGAGCGACACGCCGCGCTCGAAGATGAACATCGCCAATTTCACGGCAATCCAGAATCAGACCAGTGCGAACAACGAGGGCTCCTCGGGCGATCGCGCTGCCGTCCTGCTGCGCGGCAACTCAGACACCAAGTGGGCCAATGGCATCATCGTCACGCCGAACAACGAGTGTCTGCGCATGAACGCCTCGGGCACCACGCCCGCGACGTTGCAGGCGGCCGCGGTGGTCATGCAGTGCAACAGCACCAAATATCTGGGCACCGGCGCCTACACTGCCGCCCAGGTCGCCACGGCGCTGGGTGCCGGCACCAATGGGAACAGCGACAGCTTCGTGCCCTCGCTGACCGGCATCTTCATCAACGGTGCGGCAGAGACCACGGCGAGCGCCTCGGCGGTCAATCCCCGGACCTTCTTCGCGGACACCTTCTTCGACGCCACCGACTATGTGGGCGCGGTCAAGGATGCGAGCGCGGACTGGTTCAAGGGTTGGACCTGCAACGCGACCTACGTGACCTTCGACGATGCGAGCAACGCCGGCCGGAGCTGCACGTCGCTCCCGACCAGCTGATCCTGTCAGCCTTTTGATGCGCGGGCGGGGCCGGGCCGGAAGCGGCCGGGTCTCGCCC
>CBIMKI010000088.1:0-11180 GCA_966244395.1 uncultured Sphingobium sp.
AGGCTCCGTATCCTCTCCCCTGACGGAGAGAGGAATTCGGTTTTCGGGCCCGTCGTGGGCCCTTTCTTTTTAACTGCAGGAGACGTGAACATGCTGGAAGTGAAAGCCAATGCGCTGGAGGAGAGCTTTGACGCGATCCTGCAGGCAGAGAAGATTGCGGGCATCGAGGCGCGCGTGGATGCGCTCGATGCGGTGCTGACGGAACAGGCGGCGCGGGCCGGGCGCCCGCCGCTCGACGGGGCGAAGGGAAGCGCGGTGGACCCGGCGCGCGCCGCCTTCACCGAGCGATATCTGCGCCGGGGCATCGAGGCGGGCGTGGAACTCAAGAGCTTCTCGGGCGCCAGCGGCGGCGCGGGCGGCTATGCCGTGCCGCGCGAGATCGACCAGATGATCGAGAGCGCGCTGAAAGCCATCTCGCCGATCCGCGCGGTCGCCAATGTGGTGCGCACCGGGACGGCGGGCTATCGCAAGCTGGTGACGACGGGCGGCACCGTCTCGGGCTGGGCCTCGGAAACGGG
This sequence comes from uncultured Sphingobium sp., assembly GCA_966244395.1. Taxonomy (GTDB): domain Bacteria; phylum Pseudomonadota; class Alphaproteobacteria; order Sphingomonadales; family Sphingomonadaceae; genus Sphingobium. The sequence continues at coordinate 519 of CBIMKI010000088.1, forward strand.
CGCGCGGGCGGAAACCGCCACCCCGACCTTCCACGAAATCGCGCCGCCTTCCGGCGAGCTTTACGCCAATCCGGCCGCCAGCCAGGCGATGCTGGACGATGCGCAGTTCGACGTGGAAGGCTGGCTGGCCGACGAAATTGCGCGGGAGTTCGCCCGGGCGGAGGGCGCGGCGTTCGTGAACGGCAGCGGCACCAACCAGCCCAAGGGGTTTCTCACCTACACCGCGACGAACGAGGCGGATTCGGCGCGCGCCTTCGGCTCGCTGCAATATGTGGCGTCCGGCGCTTCGGGCGGCTTTGCGGCCTCCAATCCGCAGGACAGGCTCATCGATCTGGTGCAGGCGCTGGCCGCGCCCTATCGGCAGGGGGCGGTGTTCGTCATGAACGCGGCCACGCTGGCGCGCATCCGCAAGTTCAAGACATCGGACGGCGCGTTCCTCTGGCAGCCGGGCCTCGCGGCGGGGCAGCCGGCGACTCTGCTCGGCTATCCGGTGGTGGAGGCCGAGGACATGCCGGACGTGGGGGCCGACAGCCTCTCCATCGCCTTCGGCAACTTCATGCACGGCTATGTGATCGCCGAGCGCAGCGAGACGAGCATCCTGCGCGACCCGTTCACCAACAAGCCGTTCGTGAACTTCTATGCGGTGAAGCGCCTGGGCGGCGCGCTCGCCAACAGCAATGCCATCAAGCTCATGAAGTTCGCGGCCTCCTGACGGGCCTTGAGCCCCCGATGCCGTGAACAAGCGCGGGACGCCGATGCGTGCCGCGCCCGCCGCCCTGCCGGGTCTCCTCCCCACCCCGGCAGGGCGGCTTCCTGTCCCGACCGACGGAAAGGTCTCCCCCTCCCATGACCGTGACGATCGAAAGCGGCGGGCCGCTGGCCGCGCCGCTTGAGGGCCTGAAGGCCTATCTGCGCATCAGCAGCGATGCCGAGGACGCATTGCTGAGCGACCTCATCCGCGCCGCGACGGACGCGGCCGAACGCTTCACCGGCCAACTGCTCATCGAGCGCGGCGTCGAAGAGCTGCTCGATCCCTGCGCGGCATGGCGCGCGCTCGCCGTGCGCCCGGTGACGGGTATCACCGCCGTGACGGGCGTGCCGGCGAGCGGCGCGGACGTGGCGCTGCCGGTCGATGCCTATGCGGCCGACATCGATGCGGCCGGCGATGGCTGGCTGCGCGTGCGCGATGCGGGTGGGGCAAGTCGCATCCGCGTGCATTATCGCGCCGGCATGGCGGCGGAGGCGAGCGGGCTGCCCGATGCGATCCGCCACGGCATCCTGCGGCTGGCGGGCGATTTCCATGCGCTGCGCGAAGGGGTGGAGCCGACGCCCCCGGCATCGGTTGCGGCGCTGTGGCGGCCCTGGCGGCGGATGCGTCTTTCATGAGCGCGGCGATGATCGCGCGAGCGGCGATGCTGGGCGCGCTGCGGGGCGATGCGGCGCTGGGCGCGCTCGTCAATCAGATCGCCGACGGCGAGCCGGTGAAGGCAAGCGCGCCCTGGCTGATGCTGGGGCCGGGGCAGGCGAGCGGATGGGGTGCGCGGGGCGTGGATGGCGTGACGCTGCGCCAGACCGTGGAACTGGCGGTGCGGGGGGACCAGGCGGCGGTGGTGGAGACGATCCTGGCGCGGGTCGGCGTGGCGCTCGGCGCCATGGACGGTGCGCTGGGCGACTGGCGCGTCACCAGCCTGCGTCTGGAACGCTCGCGCATCCGGCGGACGCAGGCGGAGTGGCGCGCGGTGGCGGATTTTGCCGTGCGGCTGGTGCGGCTGGTTTGAGATTTGTGGGGGCGGAAGGCGGAGAAGAGGGACAGTGTGCTCCTGCGGAGGCAGGAACCTAGGGCGGGATCGCTGTGCCCGTGCGCCCTGGGCTCCTGCCTCCGCAGGAGCACTGGCTCCTTGGCTGGTTTCCAACCCCTGCGCGATTTCCTTCAGCCGGGCGGCTGAGCATTTCCGATTGGCTGGTTTCCAACCCCTGCGCGATTTCCTTCAGCCGGGCGGCTGAGCATTTCCGAAAGGACAGACCATGGCAGTGGAAAAAGGCAGTGCGTTCCTGCTCAAGATTGGCGACGGCGGATCGCCGGTGGCCTATGCGACCGTCGCGGGGCTGCGCACGACGCAGATCTCGGTGAACGGCGAGGCGGTCAACATCACCAGCAAGGATTCGGGCGGCTGGCGGCAGTTGCTGCCGGGCGCGGGCGTGCGTGCGGTGAGCGTCTCGGGCGCGGGCATCTTCACCGGATCGGCGGCGGAAGTGCGGCTGCGCGACCATGCGCTGGCCGGCGCCATCGACGATTATGAGCTGAGCTTCGAGAGCGGCGAGCGGCTGCGCGGCAAGTTCCTGGTCACGCGGCTGGACTATGCCGGCGATTATAATGGCGAGCGCGGCTACACGCTGGCGCTGGAAAGCTCCGGCGCGGTGAGCGCCCTGTGAGCGGGCCTAATCCGATGCGGGGCGAGGCGGCTTTGGTGCTGGGCGGCGCGACCTATGTGGTGCGGCCGAGCTTCGCGGCGCTGGTGGCGGCGGAAGTCGAGGTCGGGCCGCTGCTTGCGCTCGCCGACCGGGCGGCGGAGGGGCGGCTGACGCTGGCGGAGATAGCGGCGCTGCTCTGGCATTGCCTGGCCGACCGCGAAGCGCTGACGCGTGAGGCATTGGGCGAAGCGCTGGTGGCGCAGGGCGTGGGCGCGGCGCTGCCGGCGCTGCGCGCGATCCTGCGGCAGGTGCTGAGCGGATCGGCATGAGCTTCGGCGAAAGGGCGCGGCGGCTCGCGGGACAGGCGGGGCTGCTGCTCGGCTGGGGGCCGGACGCCTTCTGGCGCGCCACGCCTGACGAGCTGGAGACGGCGCTGGGGGCGCTGGGCGACATGCTGCCCGCGCCCGCCGCGCCGCCGGACCGCGCGACCTTGAAGCGGCTTGAGGAGATGTATCCCGATGGATGAGGATTATGAGACCGTGACGCTTGGCGTGCGCACGGACGTGGCGCGCTTCGCCAGGGATGTGGCGGAGATGCGGGCGCAGCTCGAAGGCCCGCTGGCGAGCGGCGCGGAAAAGGCGAGCCGCGCGATCGAGGCGGGACTGCTGCGCGCGGCGCGCACCGGCAAGCTGGGCTTCGAGGATCTGGGCAAGGTGGCGATGAGCGTCATGAGCCAGATCGCGGCATCGGCGGTGCGCGACGGGCTGGGCGCGCTGGGCCTGGGCGGGCGGAGCGGCGGCGGGAGATTGGGCGGCGGCCTGCTCAATCTGGGCACGACGCTGCTCGGCGCGGCCCTGGGCCTGCCGGGGCGCGCGACGGGCGGGCCGGTGGCGCCGGGCGCGGCCTATCTGGTCGGTGAGCGCGGGCCGGAGGTCTTCGTGCCGACCAGTAGCGGACAGGTGATGCCGGGCGCAGGCGGGCAGGGCGGCGGACGCGACGTACGCGTCTCGATCACCGTGAACGGACAAAGCGGCGATGCGCCCCGCGCGCTCGCCCGCAGCGCGCGTCAGGTGGCGCGGGCGGTGCGGGGCGCGCTGGGGGATTAGGCCTTCCGGACTTGCTGCCTGGAAATAGCTTGCGGGCGCGGTGGCGCGGGGAACGCGCTGAGACGCTGCGCCCGCTTCGCACTCTTTATCGAAGGATGTTCCCATGCCTCATTGGCTCGCGAGCGCGCGCGGCGATCAGGAGAGCTGCGCGGTAAAGCGCTTCTCGCCGCCGTTCTGGACCGTGGACTTTCCCCGGCCGATGATGGCGAGCGTGGTGACGCAAGGGGTGGACGGGCTGCGGGTGGACGCGGTGTTTCACACGTCCGGCGATCTGGCGGGACTGATCTGGGAAGCGCAGGATCGCTGGGACCATCCGCTGCTGGCTTATGAGACGGACCGGAACTTCTCCGGCTGCGTGCTGCGCTTCCGCTGGCGCTCGGACGGGGTGAAGCGGCTCGATGCGGAGCATGGGCCGACTCTGACCATCGAGGGGCGGGACGCAGCGGGAAGCCCGCGCGCCTGGTATGTGCGGCTGTGGAACTATGCTGCCGGGACGCCGCAGGACGCCGTGGTGACGCTGGACTTCGACGCGCTGAGGGGCGGCTTTGCACTGCCGGGCGAGGCGGACCCGGTGTGGCCGGGCGACATTGACCGCATGTTCATCTCCATCGTGCCGGACGCCTATGACAAAGGCGAGACGGTGTTCACCGCCAGCGTCGAGGGCTGGGTGGAGCTGAGCGACATGGCCTGCACCGGACCGCGCTCGGTGATCGCCATGGGCGACGTCATGGTGCCCGAGCACGGCTTCTCCATCGCGACGGGCTATGACGACTGCTACAACCAGACGCCCGAGCGCGTGCTGCGGCAGGCGCTGACGCTCGGCTATCGCGGCGCGATCAACCATTATGTGGGGATGAGCCATTATCCCCGGCTGGCATCGGCGGGCGGGGCTTATCTGGCGACGCTGACGGGCGGGGCGATCAATGCGCCTTGCGCGCGCTGGCACCAGGATCTCGCGGGACGGGCCAGGGCGCTCGGCTTCGACCTCATATTGTCGCTGAGCTATGAGCTGTTCGACGCTTATTGCCCGGCGGCCTGGAAGCAGCGGGCCTGGGACGGGGCGCCGGCGCTGACCGGATGGACGCCGCCCTCGACACTGCTCTCGCCGGCCCATGGGGAGGCGAACTTCTATTTGCAGGCGGTTGCGCGCGCCTTTGCGGGAATCGCGCGGGATGCGGGCCTGCCGGTGCGCTTCCAGATCGGCGAGCCCTGGTGGTGGGTGATGCCGGACGGGCGACCCTGCCTCTACGATGCCGCGTCGGTCGCGGCGCTGGGTGGGGCGCCGCCGGAAATTGCGAGCGTGCGCGCGGCGCTGGACGCGGGGCAGATCGCGCTGCTGGACGCGGCGGGGGCGCTGCTCGCGGCATCGACCATCGCGCTCGCCGACGCGGTGCAGGGCGAGGCGCCGGGGGCGGAGACGCTGCTGCTCGTCTATCTGCCGACCGTGCTCGATCCGGCGGCGCCCGAACTCAAGCGGGCCAATGTGCCGACCGGCTGGGCGGCGCCGGCCTTCGATGTGCTCCAGCTCGAGGATTATGACTGGGTGACGGAGGGGCAGCGCGCCCGTTCGGCAGCGGCGCGGGCGGCGGCCACGGCGCGCCTCGCTTATCCGGCCGAGGCGCAGCATTATCTCGCCGGCTTCGTGCCTGCGGCGCTCGATGCGGCGGCGACGCGGCAGGCCTGGGCGCGAATCGCCGATGCCGCCGAGGGCGCGCGGGACATTTGCGCCGCCACCTTCATCTGGGCGCTGCCTCAAGTGGCGCGCGACGGGTTCACATTGTTCCATCTTTCGGGAGATGACGACGTGCAGGCCTTCGACGATCTCCATTTTCCGCTCGATATCGGCCGGCGCGCGCAGGTGTCCCCCGCCTTTTCGACCCGCGTGATCGAAAGCATCTCGGGCCATGAGCAGCGCAGCACGCAATGGGCCGACGCGCGGATGCGCTACGATGCCGGGCCGGGCGTGCGCTCCGAGACGGACGTGGCCGCCCTCATCGCCTTCTTCCGCGCGCGGCGCGGGGCGGCACGGGCGTTCCGCTTCCGCGATCCGTTCGACAATGTGTCGGGAGATTTTGGGTCCGCGCCGGCGGCGGACGATCAGGCATTGGGCCTGGGCGACGGAGCGCGCAGCGAATATGCGCTGGTGAAGCGCTATGGGAATGGCGTCGACGCGCAGACGCGGCGCGTGACACGGCCGGTCGAGGAGACGATCCGCATTGCGCTGGACGGGGTCGTGCAGACGAGCGGCTGGAGCCATGCGGGGCTGGGCGTCATCGCCTTCGAGACGCCGCCGGGCGCGGGCGTGCTGGTAAGCGCAGGCTTCGCCTTCGACGTGCCGGTGCGCTTTGCCGAGGATCATCTGGAGATCGACCGGGAGACGTTCGCGGCCGGGGCCGTGCCCTCCGTGCCGCTGGTGGAGATCCGCGAATGAGCGATGCGGCGATCCTGGGGCAGACGCTCTGCGCCTTTGCCTTCTGCTGGCGGCTGGAGCGACGCGACGGCATCACCATCGGCCTCACCAGCCACGACCGGGCGCTGGAGATCGACGGGCTGACCTATCGCCCCGCGCCGGGCATCACGCCGAGCGCGATGCTGCGCGGCGGCGATCCACGCGCGGACCGGACCGAAGTGGCCGGCGCGCTCAGCAGCGGGGCGATCAGCGCGGGCGACCTGGAGGCGGGGCGCTGGGACGGCGCGCGCGCGGCGCTGCACCTCACCGAATGGACCGATCCGGGCGCGCTCTGGCTGGAGCTGGCGCAGGGCACGCTCGGCCATGTGACACGGACGGGCGAAAGCTATTCGGCGGCGCTGACAGGGCTGGCGGGGCCGCTGGCGCAGGCCGTCGCTCCCGTGACCAGCCCGACCTGCCGGGCGCGGCTGGGCGACCGGGACTGCGCGGTGGACCTGCGGCGGCTCCAGGGCGTCGTCCCCCTCGCCGAGGCGGCGGGCGAGCGCGTGCGCTTCACGGGAATTGGCGCGGGGCTCTATCAGTTCGGGCAATTGCGCTGGCTCACCGGCGCCTGCGCGGGCATGACGCAGATGATCGTTGCGCAGAGCGGCAATGATCTGTTCCTCGCCGAGCCGCCGCCGCTGGCGATCGCGACTGGCGCGCTCGCGCTGCTGACTCAGGGCTGCGACAAGCGGCTGGCGACCTGCGCGGGACGCTTCGGCAATGCCGCCAATTTCCGGGGCGAGCCGTTCCTGCCGGGGATGGACCTGCTGACACGCTATCCGGGCGCCTGAGCGCCATGACGATTGGGAGCCGTATCGCGGCCGAGGCGCTGGGGCTGATCGGCGCGCCGTTCCGCCTGCGCGGGCGCGATCCGCGCACGGGGATCGACTGCGTGGGGCTGGCGCTCCTCGCTTATGGACGCGCCGGGCTGCGGGTGGAGGAGCCGCCGGGCTATCAATTGCGCGGGACCTCGCTTGCGCGCGCCGGGACCATGCTGAGGGCGGCAGGGTTGATGCCTGCGCCGGGTAGGGCGGCGGGCGATCTGCTGCTCGTCGAGGCGGGGCCGATGCAGCTTCATTTCATGATTTGCGCCAGCGCGGGCGCGTGCGCCGGCCATGTCCATGCCCATGCCGGGCTCGGCCGGGTGGTGCTGATGCCGGGCGCATCGCCCTGGCCGGTGCGGGGCGCGTGGCGGGCGGACAATTTCATTCAGGCGAGGCAATGACATGGCGACTTTGGTGTTCACGGCAATCGGCACGGCGCTGGGCGGGCCGATCGGCGGCGCCATCGGCGCGCTGGCCGGGCAGGTCATCGACATGCAGGTGCTGCGGCCCAGGGGCAGCCGGACGGGACCGCGCCTCACCGACCTCAATGTGCAGACCTCGCGCTATGGCGCGCCGGTGCCGCGCATCTTCGGCCGGATGCGCGTGGCGGGCAGCGTCATCTGGGCGACGGACCTGGTCGAGCGCAGTGCCACGACGCGCGGCGGCAAGGGGCAGCCGAGCGTCACCAGCTACACTTATTCGGCGAGCCTGGCGGTCGCCCTCTCCTCGCGCCCCGTGCGGCGCATCGGGCGCATCTGGGCGGACGGCAATCTGCTGCGCGGCGGCACGGGCGATTTCAAATCGCCGCTGGGCGCCTTGCGCCTGCATGACGGGCGCGCCGGGCAGAGCGTCGACCCGCTGATCGCGGCGGCCATGGGTGCGGGCCAGACGCCGGCCTTTCGCGGCCTTGCATATATGGTGCTGGAAGACCTCCAGCTCGCCGATTTCGGCAATCGCATCCCGTCGCTGACAGTGGAGCTGATTGCAGACGAGGGCGCGGTGGCAGTGTCCAATATTGCATCCGACCTGCTCGGGCGGCCCGTCGACTGGACCGGCGGGGAAGAGCCGGCGGTGCTGGGCTATGCGGCGGAGGGCGAAGATGCCGGGGACGCGCTCGCGCCGCTGCTCGACGCACATCGCCTGCGCTGGCGGGCGAACGGGCCGGACCTCGCGCTGGCCGCGCGAGTGGAGACGGGGCGGACATTGATGCGCAGCGCGGAGCTGCGCGCGATCGACGGCAGGGAGGACGCGGCGGGCGAACTGGGACGGCGGCCGCTCGAGGCGGTGCCGGCGGCGCTCGCCGTGCGGCATTTCGACCCGGCGCGGGATTATCAGCTCGGCGTGCAGACGGCGCTGCGGCCGGGGACGGGGCGGCGCAGCGAGGAACTGGGCCTGCCCGCCGCGATCTCGGCCGATGCGGCGCGCCGTCTCGCCGACGAGAGCCTGCGTGCCGAGCTGGCCGGGCGCCGCACGCTGATACGCGCGGCAGGCTGGAGCGCGCTCGACCTGATGCCGGGCGACACGCTCTTCGTGGAGGGGGAAGCAGGGCAATGGCTGCTCGACCGGCTGGAATGGGAGGACATGGCGCCCCGGCTCAGCTTGCGCGCGGTTTCATCCGGCGCGGCGACCATGCCGGACGCGGGAGACACGGGCCAGCCCGTGCTGCCGCCCGATCTCGTGCAGGGCGAAACGTCGCTGGCGCTGGTCGAACTACCGCCGCCGGAGGATGCGCTGGCCCAGACGCCGCTCGTCTTCGCCGCCGCGACGGGCGCGACGGCCGGATGGCGCCGCGCGGCGCTGTTCCGCTACCGGGCGGCCGGAGAGACGGCCGAGCCGGCGGGGCGCACGGCGGCGCGGGCTGTGCTGGGGCAGGCCATGGACGCGCTGGGGCCGGGCCATGCCGGGACGTTCGATGCACGCGGCAGCGTGGAGATCATGCTGGACAATGAGACGGACGCCCTCGACCCGGCCGACGATGCCGAGCTGCTGGCGGGCGCGAATCTCTGCATGCTGGGCGAGGAGATACTGCAATTCGGCCGGGCGGAGCCAGTGGCGCCCCGGCGCTACCGCCTCTCGCGCCTGCTGCGCGGATGGCATGGAACGGAATGGGCGACGGACGGTCATGGTGCCGGCGACCGCTTCGTGCTGCTCGATGCCGCGCGGCTGATACAGGTGGCGCTCACGCCGGCCGACATGGGCCAGTGGCTCGAGATGCGGGCGAGCGGATCGGGCGACATGGTCCCGGCGCAGGCGGCGCGCATCATCGACGGGCGCGCCATCCTGCCGCCCGCGCCGGTCCATGCCGTGATGCGCGAGGCGGACGGCGACCTGCATCTGCGCTGGACACGCCGCAGCCGGCTGGGCTGGCTATGGAGCGACCTGGCCGAGGTGCCGCTCGGCGAAGAGCGCGAGGCCTATCGCATCATTGTCATGGCGGCGCTTGCGACGCTGCGGGAGATCGAGACGCCGGTTCCTTCATGGACCTATCCGGCAGCGGCGCGCGCGGCGGACCTGATCGCGGCCGACGGCGCGCCGATCCGCCTGCGAGTCAGCCAGATCGGCACTTTCGGGGCCGGGCGGCCGCTCGACATTCCATTGACCTGAACTGCCTGGGAGATCTTCACGATGACGCTGACGCAGACCGATCGCCTGGGGCTGCCCCTGCTGGCCGCGGGCCAGGCGCAGAAGGAAGTGGCGCATAACGAAGCGCTGCTGCTGCTCGACATGCTTTGCCAGCCAGCAGCGGAAAGCGCCGATCTTTCGACGCCGCCCAGCGCGCCCGAACTGGGGCAATGCTGGATCGTCTCGGCCACGCCTACCGGTGATTGGAGCGGCATGGACGCGGCGCTTGCTTCATGGACCGGCAATGGCTGGCGTTTTGCGCGGCCGATCCCGGGCTGGCGGGCCTGGGTGGCCGATCGCGGCGGCACCATGCGCTTCGATGGCAGTCAATGGGTCGACGAGGCGGCACGGAGCGACGGCTATTTCGTGGACGGCCAGCGCGTGGTGGCGGAGCGGCAGGCCGCGATCGCCGTGCCTGCGGGCGGTGCCAACCCCGACGCCGAGGCGCGCGCGGCGATCGGCGAGATCCTCGCCGCCCTGAGGCAGCATGGCCTAATTGCCACATAGGCTTTACATGCCGTTACGGCACACCGACTTGCCGCCCATTCTGCGAGAACGGTTCCTTTTCGGCTGCGGCATTTTGGCAACTGGTCTGCATGTGTCTCTTGCAACTGTAACGTGGCGGGATTACAGCGAACCTGCAGTATCTGCGACCTACCTTTGAAAGGGGAATAACATGCGCAAGCTTGGCCTCGCCATGGCGCTCGCTTCGACCATGATGGCTTCGCCGTCACTGGCTCGGGATAAATCATGGTATGTTGGCGGCGACATTGGCGTCGCGCTCGCCGAAAACGCCCAGACGGACTTTGCTAACGGTTCGACTGCGCTGACCAGCTACAAGACCGGCTATGATGCCGGTGTGTTCTTCGGCTACGACTTCGGGACCTTCCGTCTCGAAGCCGAATATGCGCACAAGAAATTCAGCAACAAGCTGACCAGCTACACCGGTCTGGCGATTCCTTCGGGCCCGGGCGGCATGACGCGCGTTGACAGCGCCATGCTGAATGCCTTGATCGACTTCGGTCCGGAAGAGGGTCTCCAGGGCTTCTTCGGTGGCGGCCTCGGTGTCGCCCGCTCGAAGATCTCGCTGCTCAATACGCGGGATTCCGACAGCGGCCTCGCATGGCAGCTCCTGGCCGGCATTCGCGTCCCGGTCGGCGACTTCGACGTCTCGCTGAAGTATCGGATGTTCTCGCACCCGAACGTGAAGCTGCAGAGCAACACCGGCTCGCAGGGTGAGACGGAC
>CBIMKI010000089.1:0-11101 GCA_966244395.1 uncultured Sphingobium sp.
GCGGAAGGTGGGGGCATTGCCGCGGCCGGACATGTGCATGGTGATGATCGTGTTGGGCGCGCGCCAGAGCGGATCGTCGGAGGGCAGCGGCTCGGGATCGGTCCCGTCGATGAAGGCACCGGCGAGATGGCCGCTCTCCATCGCCGCCAGCAGCGCCGCCTGGTCCACCATGGCGCCCCGCGCGATGTTGAGGAAGCGCGCGCCCGGCTTCATCGCGGCGAACTCGGCCGCACCGATCATCTTGTGCGTATCGGCCGTCTCCGGCGCGGCGAGGATCACATAGTCGAAGGCGCCGAGCGCCCCGCGCCAGGCATCCGCGCCGATGATGCCATTGGCCGGATCGGCCTGGCGCCGCACGCCCGTCACGGCCATGCCGCACGCCTTCAGCCGCTCGCCCAGCCGAGCGCCGATGGCGCCATAGCCGATGATGAGGGCACTCGCCTCCTCCAGATCGTCGTCACAGGGCGGCCGCGCCAGCCATTCGCGCCGGTCCTGCGCGCGCACGATCTCGTCGACGCGCTTGGCGAGCATCAGCACGCCCATGAGCCCATAATCGGCGACGGCATTGGAGGTGAGGCCAGTGCCCTTGGTCACGACGACGCCGCGCGCGCGGGCGAGGTCAACCGGGATATTGGAGAGGCCCGCCAGCGTCGTGTGCAGCCAGCGCGCGCGGGTCGCGGCGATGGCAGCGTCCGGCGGATCGTTGAGGGTGAACTGGTCGACCCAGAAGATGTCGGCCAGCGGTGCCAGGGCAATCGCTTCTTCGTTGGAAGCGAACCAGCGCGCCTCCACCTCGGCGGGCAGCAGCGGCTCCAGCAGCGGGCGGACAAGGGCCGGCGCGACGACGACGGGGCGGCTCAATGCCGCGTCCCCCGCGCGATCTGCGCATCCAGCGCTGCGACGAGGCCGCGCGGCAAGGCGGGCGTGAACAGGTCCGCGACTTTCCAGCGCTCGCCCTGCCGCCGCATGACAAGCCGGACATGCCGTTCGGTGCCGTCGCCGGGATCGGAGCCAACATCGGCCGCCACCAACCCGCCCGGCAGCGCGCGATAGGCACGGCCCGTGAAGTGGCGCGCGCCGCCAAGTCCATCCCGGCATGGACAGAACCAGCCGGCCGCATCGAGCGCGGAAACCGCCGCGCCGGGCCGCGCGATCTTGCGCCACGCGGCGATGCGGCGCGTCACCTCGGCGGCGAAGACCGGGCGGCTCCAGTCGGGCGCCGCGCGGGCAGGCACGAAGAGGGCATCCACGCGCGCATCGAGAGACGGGCCGGACGCCGCCGCGCCGGTCGGCAGCGCAATGAGCGCAAGCGCCAGCGCGAACAGGCGCCGCGCGGTCATGCCAGCGGCTTCCAGTCCCAGCGCAGCGGGTCGCCGTCCATCACCTCGACGCCCTGAGCAAGAAGCGCGTCCCGTATGGCGTCGGACGCGGCGAAATCCTTCTCCGCGCGGGCCTGCTGGCGTCGGTCCAGCTCGGCCTCGATCTCCGCTTCGGTGAGCGCTGCCGCCTTGGGCCGCACGCGCAGATCGGCACGATCCAGGTCCATCAGCCCCAGGCCCAGCACCGCATCCATCCGCTCGACGAGCGCGCGCTTCTCTTCCACCGGCACTTTCTTCATGCCGATGGCCTCGTCGAGCTGAGTCAGCGCGACGGCGGTGTTGAGATCCTCGCTGATCGCGGCGTCGAAACCGTCGAGCAGCGGCATGAGCCTGGGATGGCGCACCGCGTCCGCAGCTGCGACGCCCTTGAGCGGCGCGACCGCCATCACCATGCGCTTGAGGCGGGTGAGTGCGGCAGCCAATATCTCCCAGCTGAACTCCAGCTCGCTGCGATAATGGGCCTGGAGGCACATCAGGCGATAGGCGAGCGGGTGGAAGCCCTTGTCGATGAGCAGTTGCAGCCGCAGGAACTCGCCTGACGACTTGCTCATCTTGCCGGATCGTTCGACCAGGAAATTATTGTGCATCCAGATGCGCGCGCCGCTGTTGGCGGGATCATCGAGCCCGTTGGTGCAGCAATGCGCCTGGTTCTGCGCGATCTCGTTGGGGTGGTGGATCTCGCGATGGTCGATGCCGCCGGTGTGAATGTCGAAGGGGAAGCCCAGCACCTGCCCCGACATCACCGAGCATTCCAGGTGCCAGCCCGGCGCGCCCCGGCCCCAGGGCGAATCCCACTCCATCTGCCGCGTCTCGCCCGGCGGCGTCTTGCGCCAGATGGCGAAGTCGGCCGCGTGGCGCTTGCCCTCCACCGGATCGATGCGGCTCTCGCCCTCGTCGGTCGCGGCGCGGGCGAGCCGGCCATAATCCGCCACGGTCGAGGTGTCGAAATAGAGGCCGGAGGGCAGCGCGTAGCAATGCCTGTCCGCAATCCCCTTCGCGAAGTCGATCATCTGCGGCACATAGTCCGTCGCGACCGTCCACTGCGCCGGCTGGCGAATATTGAGCGCGCGCACGTCCGCCCAATAGGCCTGCTTGTAATGCTCGGCGATCTCCCAGATGGACTGCGCCTGCTGCGCCGCCATCTTCTCCATCTTGTCCTCGCCCGCATCGGCATCGTCGGTGAGATGGCCGACATCGGTGATGTTGATGACGTGGCGGAGCGTGTAGCCCTTGAAGGAGAGCGTGCGCCCCAGCGTGTCCGCGAACACATAAGCGCGCATGTTGCCGATATGCGGATAATTATAGACCGTCGGCCCGCAGCTGTAGACGCGCGCCTCGCCGGGGTGGACGGGCTCGAACGCCTCAAGCTGGCGCGTGAGGCTGTTGAACAGGCGGAGTGGCGGAGAGTCGGTCATGGCGCGCCCATCTGATCGGACGCGGGGCGCGGGTCAACTCCCGGCTTGCGAACGCGCCAGCGGCGGCACCGGGGGCAGCCCGGCGCTCGCGCAAACGCATTCTCAGCGACTGCCGGCCACCTCGGGCCGGTGCATCATGCCTTGGGCGAGAGCACCATCAGCATCTGGCGGCCTTCCATGCGCGGATGGGCCTCCACCTTGGCGATCTCGGCGGTGTTCTCGGCGACGCGCTGGAGGAGCTGCATGCCGAGCTGCTGGTGCGCCATCTCGCGGCCGCGGAAGCGCAGGGTGATCTTGACCTTATCGCCTTCACCGATGAAATCGTGGACCTTCTTCATCTTCGTATCATAATCATGATCGTCGATGTTCGGACGCATCTTGATCTCCTTGATCTCCTGCGTCTTCTGGGTCTTGCGGGCGAGATTCGCCTTCTTCTGCGCCTCGTACTTGTATTTGCCGATGTCGAGGAATTTGCACACCGGCGGATCGGCCGTGGGAGAAACCTCGACGAGATCGAGGCCGACCTCGGCCGCCTGCTCGATGGCCTCGCGCGTGAACATCACGCCCAGATTTTCGCCGTCTCCATCAATGACGCGCACCTTGGGCACGTTGATGAATTCATTGTAACGAGGACCGTTCATCGGCTGGGGCGGCGCCATGGGCCGGCGCATCATCGGGGGACGTATAGTCGCTTCTCCTGTCTTCAACTGCAATATGTGGCGGCGTTCTTACCGTTTTTGTCCGGCAACGAAAAGAGCCCCGGTCCGGGCGGCGGGGCAGACTGCGGCGCTTTGGCCACAATCGGGTTAACATCCCATCTAGGCGCGCCGCTGCCCGAGCGCAAGGCCGGCATCAATCGCGCGACGGAGTGGCGGACGGCATGGCGCCCTGCCCTGTCCCGGGATGGCGGAAATGGACGAGCGGATAGGGGCGGCCCATCGGATCGGTCGCCGAGCGGCCGGTGCGCACGAAGCCGCGCCGCTCGTAGAAGGCGACGGCCTGCGGCGCCTGCTCGCTCGCATCGACCTTCGCGCCCGGCACGCGGCGCAGGGCATGGGCGACCAGCGCGCTGCCATAGCCGCGCTTATGGACGGCCGGATCGACGAACAGCGAATCGATCTCGTCCGCGCCCATGCCGAGGAAGCCCTGCACAGTGCCGCTCGCATCGCTTGCCACCCAGAGGTCGACCTGCGGCAGATGCTCATGCTCGACCATCGCGTCGATCGCCGCGCGGTCCTGCGGGGTCAGGAAGCCGTGAGTCGCATCCACCGCCGCCCGCCAGATCTCCAGCGCGCGCGGGAGGTCGGCCGGCGTGGCGCGGCGGATGGCAATGGTCACTGGAGGTCCGGCGGCGTCGCCTCGGCCCTGAGCGCGTCGATCAGCGCGTCGAGCGTCATCACCTTCTGGTGCTCGTCGCTGCCCAGGCGGCGCAGCGCGACGGTGCCTTCCTCTGCCTCGCGCCGGCCGACGACGAGCAGATTGGGCACGCGCGCCAGGCTGTGCTCGCGCACCTTGTAGTTGATCTTCTCGTTGCGCAGGTCCGTCTCCGCGCGGATGCCGGCGGCGGTCAGCGTCTCGACCACGCTCCTGGCATAATCGTCCGCGTCCGAGACGATGGTGGCGACCACCGCCTGCACCGGCGCGAGCCAGAGCGGGAACTTGCCGGCATAATGCTCGATGAGGATGCCGATGAAGCGCTCATAGCTGCCGAAGATGGCGCGGTGGAGCATCACCGGGCGGTGGCGCGCGCCGTCCTCGCCGACATAGCTCGCGTCCAGCCGCTCGGGCAGCACGCGGTCGGACTGGATGGTGCCGACCTGCCAGGTGCGGCCGATGGCGTCGGTGAGATGCCATTCGAGCTTCGGCGCATAGAAGGCGCCTTCGCCGGGCAGCTCCTCCCAGCCATAGTCCTCGGTGGCGAGGCCGGCGCGGACCACGGCGTCGCGCAGCTCGCTCTCCGCCTGGTCCCACATTTCGTCGCTGCCGAAGCGCTTTTCCGGGCGCAGCGCCAGCTTGATCGCATAAGTGAAGCCGAAATCCTTGTAGATGCGGTCGGCGAGGCGGCAGAAGGCCTGTACCTCATCGACGATCTGGTCCTCGCGGCAGAAGATATGCGCGTCGTCCTGCGTGAACTGGCGCACGCGCATCAGGCCATGGAGCGCGCCATGCGGCTCGTTGCGGTGGCAGCAGCCATTCTCGTAGATGCGCAGCGGCAGGTCGCGATAGCTCTTGATGCCCTGGCGGAAGATGAGGACATGCGCCGGGCAGTTCATGGGCTTGAGCGCCATCCAGTCCGCCTCGTTCGAGACCAGCGGGCCTTCATCCTCCACGTTGGGCACTTCGTCGGGAATGACGAACATGTTCTCGCGATATTTGCCCCAGTGGCCCGATTGCTCCCACTGGCGCGCGTCCATCACCTGCGGCGTCTTGACCTCGTCATAGCCCGCCCCATCGATGGCGCGGCGCATATAGGCCTCGAGCTGGCGCCAGATGACGAAGCCCTGCGGATGCCAGAAGACGCTGCCATGCGCTTCCTGCTGGAGGTGGAAGAGGTCCATCTCCTGGCCGATCTTGCGATGGTCGCGCTTGGCCGCTTCCTCCAGCCGCATCAGGTGTGCGTCGAGCTGCTTCCTGTTGAGCCAGCCGGTGCCGTAGATGCGGCTGAGCATCGCGTTCTTCTGATCGCCGCGCCAATAAGCGCCCGAGACGCGCGTGAGCTTGAAGGCATCGGACGCGAGCTTGCCGGTGGAGGCGAGATGCGGCCCCCGGCACATGTCCAGCCAGTCACCGCCCGACCAGTAGACCGTCAGCTCCTCATGCTCGGGCAGTTCGTGCGCCCATTGCGCCTTGAACGTCTCGCCCTGCGCTTCCCACCGCGCGATGAGGTCCGCGCGGCTCCACACCTCGCGCACCAGCGGCTTGTCGGCGGCGATGATCTCGCGCATCTTCGCCTCGATGGCGGGCAGGTCCTCCTCGGTGAAAGGGCCGCGATCCGGCGCGGGGGCGAAGTCGTAATAAAAGCCGTCGTCCGTGGACGGGCCGAAGGTGATCTGCGTGCCGGGGAAGAGCGCCTGCACCGCCTCGGCCAGCACATGGGCATAATCGTGGCGCACCAGCTCCAGCGCGTCCGCCTCGTCCTTCGCGGTGACGAGCGCGAGCTGCGCGTCGGCCTCCAGCGGACGCATGATGTCGCGCAGCTCGCCGTCCACGCGGGCGGCCAAGGCGGCCTTGGCGAGGCCCGGCCCGATGGCGGCGGCGATCTCAGCCGGCGTGGTGCCGCGCGCAACATCGCGCTGCGAGCCATCCGGGAGCGTGATCTTCAGTCGTTCCGTCATCGTCCATGTCCTGTCTGCGGCCGCAATGCGCTTAGGCAAGCGCGGCCCAATTGAAAAGAGGCGAGGCGGACGGATGGGGCTTGCCGCGGCCAGGCCCATCCGGTCTCGGCGGGCCTCGGGCAAGAGCGCGTCAGTCGATGGCGCGCGTGCCGAGGCCCCCCGGAGTGGTCCGGGCGGTGGGGGTCGTGGTCGTCTTGGTCTCGAACGACCCTGGGGCGATCCGCATCGGCATGGAACGGCCCATAGCGGATGCGGGGGGATTTGTCACCGGGCGCGCGCGGCGCGGCTCCTTGTCAATGACACTTGACACTGGCGCCAGTTTAGTCAATGTTCCTTTACATCGAATCAAGGGAGGTTGACATGAAAGCCATCACTCGCGGCCTCATCTGGGCATCGGCCCTGATCCTGCTTGCGCTCGGCAACGTCTTCGGCCTGGTGGACGACAAGACCGCGAACATATTGTTCGTCCTGTTCCCGATCCTCGCCATTCTGCCGCGCCATGCCTGTCGTTGCCTGTCCATCGGGAAACGCGCAGCATGAGCGGCGGCTCGGCGCGGACGACCCATTGGGCGGGCACGCGGCCATGGGCCTGGGCGCTCGGCTTTGGCGGCGCCCTGTTCGCCATCGCCGGTGCCGAACGGCTGGGCGTGCTGGGCGGCTGGTCGTCCCTGCCGTTCATGGCGGCCGCGATGCTGCTGCTCTGGCCAATAGGCAAGGCCGCCGAGAACCGTGCGCACGCGTGCGGCCAGGCCTCGCCCGCCATGTCGCGCTACAATCGCCGCAGCGTCATCTGGGCCATGGCCTATGTGGTGGCACTGGGCGTCGCGCTCACCGCGAAGAACCGGCTGGAGCCTGAAGGGCCGCTGCTCTGGTTCATCGCCGTGCTGCCGAGCCTGCCGCTCGTCTATTTCGTCTGGGCCATGGCGCGCTACCTCGTCGAGGAGGAGGACGAATATCTGCGCTACCGCACGGTCAATGCCGCGCTGTTCGGCCTGGGGC
The DNA here is from genome assembly GCA_966244395.1 of uncultured Sphingobium sp. Classification (GTDB taxonomy): domain Bacteria; phylum Pseudomonadota; class Alphaproteobacteria; order Sphingomonadales; family Sphingomonadaceae; genus Sphingobium. Next base: position 7,129 of record CBIMKI010000089.1, read on the forward strand.
TGGTGCTGGTGCTCGGGACCTTCTGGGGCTTTCTCGAGACCTTCGGCGTGGCGCCGCACATCTGGAGCTGGTGGGTGGTCCCGGTCTGGGCGATCGGCCTGGGCATCGGCCAGTGCTGGACGAGCCTGCGCGACCGGCCGGAGCGCGCGGAATGAAGAACCGCCTCAAGGTCCTGCGCGCCGAGCGCGACTGGACGCAGGGCGATCTGGCCGAACGGCTCGGGATCAGCCGGCAGAGCGTCAATGCCATCGAGACCGGCAAATATGATCCCTCGCTGCCGCTGGCGTTCCGCATCGCCGATCTTTTCGGCCTTGCCATCGAGCAGATCTTCCAGCGGGATTGAACGGGGCGCCGCATGCGCCAGGCCCGCCAACATCCTTTCCCGCTTGACGGACTCCGCGCGGCATAGTCTGTCTCGCGCGGGGACGAAAAACACATGGGGGAGGCGTCGAATGGACGACACGCGGGGGCGTGCCTTCGGCTTTACCGGGACGTGGCGCGATTATGCGCCCATTGCATTCACCAATCTGCTGCTGATGATCGTGACGCTGGGCATCTATCGCTTCTGGGCGACGACGCGCACGCGCCACTATCTCTGGAGCCACACGCGCTTCATCGACGCGCGGCTGGAATGGACCGGCACGGGCAAGGAGCTGTTCATCGGCTTCATCCTGGTCGTGGCCATCTTCTTCGTGCCGCTGATGGTGATCCAGTTCGGGGCGCAGGCGCTCTTGCTGCGCGGCTATTTCGGGCTCGGCTTCTGCCTGATGCTGCTGGCCATCGCCGCCATCCTCTACCTGACCGGCCTCGCGCGCTACCGGGCGCTGCGCTATCGCCTGAGCCGCACCTACTGGCACGGCATTCGCGGCGGCAGCGACGATCCGGGCTTCAGCTACGGCTGGTCCTATCTGTGGAAGAGCCTCGTCGGCAGCCTCGCGGCGGGCCTGCTCATTCCCTGGTCGATGATGACGCTCTGGGACGAGCGCTGGAACCGGCTGAGCTTCGGCCCCCATCGTTTCGCGGCGGCGGGCGACCACAGCAAGACATTCAGGCGCTTCCTGCTCTTCTATCTGCTGCCGATCGCGGCCGTCATCATCGTCGGTATCGCCGCATTCGCGACAGCCTCGACGAGAGACGCAGAAGCGCAGATGGCCGGCCTTTTCATGGTCTCGCTGGTGGTCGTGCTGATCTATTTCGGCCTGGGCCTCGTCGCGCTGGCTTATTATGCCTGCTTCTTCCGCGAGGCGGTGGGCGGCCTCTCGCTCAGCACACTGGATTTCCAGTTCGAGGCGCGCACCAAGGACTGGCTGCTGCTCATCCTGGGCGATATCGTGCTGGTGGTGCTGACGCTGGGCATCGGCGCCATCTTCCTCTCCTATCGCCACTGGAGGTTCTTCGTGACGCATCTCAACGCCACCGGCGAGATCGACCTGACCGAACTCACCCAGTCGCACACCCGCGAGCCCAGGCAAGGCGAGGGCCTGCTCGACGCCTTCGACATCGGCGCGATCTGAAGCCGCAGGCCGCAACGCATGGACCCGATCGGACCTAACGATGCCATCTGGCATTATGACGGCGTCAATGCGCTGCGGCATCATCCGCGCATCGCGTGGGACGCGCACGGCTTCCGGCTCGACTGGGAGACGGGGCGCAGCGGGCCGCACCGCTGGCGCCTGCTCGATCCGCTCAATCCCGGCGCGGGCGTCGCCCTGTTCGCGCTGCGCGGCCAGCCGGGCTGGCGGCTGGGCTTCGATGCGCCCCTGCCGGCCGGTTTCGCGGACCATCTGCCGGTCGCGGGCCGCTACGGCCGGCTGATCGACGGGATGGGCCTGTGGCGCGCGGTGGCGATCTGCGCGGTCGCGGCCGCCGCGCTGCTCTTCGTCATCATGCAGATTCCCGGCTGGGTGGCGCCCTTGGTCCCGCGCAGCTGGGAGAATGCGCTGGGCGACGCGATGGTCGGCGATTTCGGCGGGCGCCTGTGCGAGACGCCGGCGAGCCGCGCCGCGCTGGAACGACTGACCGGCCAGCTCGCGCAGGGGACCGAGCTGCGGCAGGTCGCCATCGCCCATGTGCCGATGATGAATGCGGTGACGCTGCCGGGCGGGCGCATCCTGATCTTCGACGGGCTGATCCAGAAGGCGCAGACGCCCGACGAGCTGGCCGGCGTGCTGGCGCACGAGATCGGCCATGTCCGCCATCGCGACACGGTGAACGCGCTCATCCGCCAGCTCGGCCTCAGTGTCGTGCTGGGCGGGCTGGACGGCAATGTCGGCGGCGCGCTCAACGGCCTGCTCGCCATGAGCTACAGCCGCGATGCCGAGCGAGCGGCCGACGGCTTCTCCATCGCCGCGCTCAGGCAGGCGGACGTGTCGCCCGTCGCCACCGCCCGCTTCTTCGACCGGCTCGGCCGCATGGCGGGCGGCGAGAAGATGGAGCGGCTGACCGGCTGGATGGCCTCGCACCCGGTCTCCGCCGATCGCGAACAGGCCTTTTCCGGCTCGGCGGTGAAGGGCCATGCCTATCGCCCCGCGCTGGACGCGAAGCAATGGGCGGCGCTGCGCAATGCCTGCCGCGACGATCCGGATCTCGACCGCACGCCCTCGCGCTTCGACCTGCGCTTTTGACGGCACCGGCGGTCTGGGCCAGAGAGAGGCCATGACCGATCCCGCCCCGCCCCCGCCGCCGCCCGCCTTTCTCGACCGCCCCGGCGCGCCGCGCCTCGCCTATCGATTCCGGGCGGGCACGGGGCCGGTGCTCGTCTTCCTGCCCGGCTACATGTCAGACATGCTGGGCGGCAAGGCGGAGGCGCTGGACCAGTGGGCGGGCGCGCAAGGCCGGCCCATGCTGCGGCTCGATTATGCCGGCAATGGCGAGAGCGAGGGGAACTTCGAAGACGGAACGCTCGCAAGCTGGCGCGCCGATGCGCGCGCGCTGATCGAGGCCGTGGTGCCGGGGCGTCCGCTCATACTGGTCGGCTCCTCCATGGGCGGCTGGATCGCCCTGCTACTGGCGCGCGATCTGGGGCCGCGCGTGGCGGGCCTCGTCGGCATCGCCGCCGCGCCGGACTTCACCGACTGGGGCTTCGACGCGTCACGCCGGGCCGTGCTGCACCGTGAAGGCCGGCTGGTCGAGCCGACGCCTTATGGCGACCGGCCTTATGTGACCACGCGCGCTTTCTGGGAATCCGGCCAGGCACTGCGGCTGCTGGACGGTGAAATCACTATCGAGGCGCCCCTGCGCCTGCTCCAGGGACAGGCCGACCCGGACGTGCCCTGGCAGACCGCCTTGCGCATCGCCGAGCGCGTCCGTTCAGCGGACGTGCAGACGATCCTCGTCAAGGACGGCGACCATCGCCTGTCGCGCCCGCAGGACATTGCCCTGCTCGTCGCGACGGTCGCAGCCCTGCCGGAGCCCCGCTGATGTTCATCCTCGCCGCCCTCGCGCTCGCGCAGGCCCCCTATGATCCCGAGATCGAGGCACTGCTGCGCCGCCGCGACGAGCGCCGGCAGGCCGAGGCGGTCGAGCGGCTGCGCGTGGAGACGGAGAGCAAATCGCTGGCGAGCGTGCTGCCGAGAGAGGTGGCCGAGCGCCTGTCGCTCTGCCTCACCGCGGCGGACACGCGACCCGAGGACGGGCTGGCCGAGGCCGAGCGCTGGGCCCGCGAGCGCGGCGGCGCCTATGCCGCCCAGTGCAAGGGCTATGCGCTGGGCAAGGCGGGACATTGGCCAGAAGCGGCCAGTGCCTTCGAGGCCGGAGCCGCCATGGCCGGGACCGATACCGCCGGCAAGGCGCGGCTCTGGTCGCAGGCCGGCAATGCCGCGCTGGCGGCGGGCGATACGACGCGCGCGCTCGCCGGTTTCGACCGCGCACTGGACGCGCCGCTCCCGGCGACGCTTGCCACCGGCGAGATCCATCTCGACCGCGCCCGCGCCCGCGTGGCCGCCGGCGACGAGAAGGGCGCCCGCGCCGATCT
>CBIMKI010000090.1:0-11098 GCA_966244395.1 uncultured Sphingobium sp.
GCGAGCAGCGCAGAAGCGCCGCCGGACAGCAGCACCAGCAGCAGATCGTCCTCGCCAAGCCCCTCGGCCAGCGCCAGGCAGCGCTCGGCGGCGTGCGCACCGGCCTGATCGGGCACGGGGTGACTGGCCTCGATGAGTTCGATGGTCTTGAGCGGACCGCCATAGCCCGTGCGCGTGACGGCGAGGCCAGTCACGTCCGGCCAATGCGCTTCCACGGCCTGCGCCATGGGCACGGCCCCCTTGCCGGCGGCGATCACCACCACGCGGCCGGCGGGACGCGGAGGCAGGTGATCGGTGATGGCCTGCGGTCGCTTGCAGGCGGCGACGGCGGCCCGGAACGCGCTCTCCAGCAGAGCGCGGCGATGCATGCGGCCATTCATGGCAGCCGGTCAGCGCCCCGCCAGATAGTCGGCGATATTCTCGCCGGTGCGCGCGGCCACGGCCGCGATCGCCTGACGGCTGCTCCAGGCGGCATGCGGCGTCACGATCACGTCCGGCCGCCGGGCGAGGCGCAGGATGGCGCTGCCGGGCGGGGGCGGCTCGACCGGCGCCACATCGAGACCGGCACCGGCGATCTGGCCGCTTTCCAGCGCCGCCTCCAGCGCCTCATAGTCGATGAGGGCCCCGCGCGCGGTGTTGATGACGATGGCGCCCGGCTTCATCGCCGCAAGCGTCGGCGCGTTCAGCAGTTCGCGCGTCTCGCCGGTGAGCGGGCAATGCAGGCTCAGCACGTCGCTGGTCGCCAGCACATCCTCGAAGGCGAGCTTTCCATCCGAGGGCGCCGCGCCGCGCCGGGCGGCGAACACCACCTCCATGCCGAGCGCCCGCGCCCGCTCCGCCACCGCCTGCGCGATGGCGCCGCTGCCGACGAGGCCGAGCCGCATGCCCGCCACATCGCGCACGGGCGACGCGAAGACGCAGAATGTGCGGCCCTGCTCCCAGCGGCCGTCGATGACGGCCTCGCGATGCGGCACCAGCCCGCGCACCAGCGCGAAGACGAGCATGATGACATGCTCGGCCACCGACGTGCCGGCATAGCCCACCACATTGCGCACGGAAATGCCGCGCGCGGCCGCCGCCGCGCCGTCCACGACATCCGTGCCGGTGGCGGTCACGGCGATCATGCGCAGATCCGGCAGCCGGTCGAGAGTCGCCGCGTCCAGCTTCACCTTGTTGATGACGGCCACCTGCGCGCCGGCGAGACGCGCGACGACATCGGCCGGCTCGGTGAAGTCGTGGCTCTGCCAGCGATGCGGCGCGGCCGGACGGGGAATGTCGAAGCCCCCCATGGTCTGCACGTCGAGATGGACGACCAGGGGCGCGGCGGCGCCTTCAGGGCCTGATGACTGTGACATGTTGCGGTCTCCCTGCGGCGTTCAATAGACGCCGTAGCCGTCCGACAGGCCGCAGAGCAACTTGTCCGTCACCTTGTTGACGGCATCGAGATCGGCATCGGTCAGATCCTGGAGCACGGTCTTGCGGAAGCCATGGGCGACGGTCATGATCTCATCGAGCGCGCGGCGGCCCGCATCGGTCAGCTCGATGAGCTTGGTGCGCCGGTCGCCCGGATCGGCGCGGCGGATGACGAGCCCCTCCGCCTCCAGCGTGTCCAGCATGCGGGTGAGCGTGGGGCCTTCGATGCCGATGCGCTTTGCGATGGCGATCTGCGCGCTCGGCTCGGGCGAGCGGGCGATGGTGGACAGCGCCTCCATGCGCGCCGTGCCGTAGCCGAGCGGGCGCAGCTGCTCGTCCAGCAGCGCGCGATAGCGCCGCGCGAACAGGATGGTGCGATAAGTGAAGCCATATTCCCGCTCGAGCCGGGCATCGTCCGACCCGCTCAATGGCTGCGCGCCCTGCTCCTCATTGTCCCTCACCCGTCCGCCACTTTCCGTTCTCTTTCTAACGACATGCGGTTCTCGGCATCTTTGCCACGCTCTGTCAACCACCTTCGCCCGTAGGGGCGTTACGGCGTTGACGCCCGGTTTCGTTCAGCGCACAGACACCCGCGCCCGGACATGAGCAACCTGCATGAGGCCAAAGCCGGCCCGATTCGGAGAGATCAAGGAATGACACTGGTTCGTTTTGCCACTGCTGCCAATTTCGTCGCTTGTGCCTTTATCGCCGCCGGCATGGCGCTCGGCGCCGCTGCACCCGCGCAGGCGCAGGCCCTGCCCAAGGGCAATGCCGCCAAGGGCAAGACGCTGTTCAGCCAGTGCCAGGTGTGCCACTCGGTCGAGGCAGGCAAGAATGGCGTGGGCCCGTCGCTCAAGGGCGTCGTCGGCCGCAAGGCGGCGAGCATTGACGGCTTCAACTATTCGCCCGCGATGAAGAAGAGCAATCTCACCTGGACGCCCGCCACCATCTCCGACTTCCTGACCGCGCCGATGAAGAAGGTTTCCGGCACGCGCATGGCGTCCCCGCCAATGACCAAGCCGCAGGACCGGGCAGACGTCATCGCCTATCTGCAACAGCAGAAGTGACTCATTCGCGCGGCGCGCCCACTGAGGCCGCGCCGCGCGTCACACAAGATCAGTCGACTTCCTCGACCGGCGCGCCGGGGCCATTCTTGAGCACCGATTCGATGGCATTGCGGGCATTGGCCCGGCTGGAATAGCCCTCGGTCCAGAAGATCACTTCGCTATTATATTTGAACTTGGCGACGAACTCGCCTTTCTTGTTCTTCTCGATCACGAACTTGTGGGCCATCGCAGAGGCTCCTCAGCCATTGTTGGTTGGAGGGGAAGCCTATTGTCGCGCCCGCCGGAATGCCAGCCCCTTTCCGACAGCGATAGGCAGGCCGGTCAGGCCGACACCAGCCGCGTCGGCGCGAACGGCCGGGGATCGATGGCGGCAACGGGCGCGGGCAGCGAATCGCCCAGCAGCAATGCGGCCCCGAGCAGCGCGGCGGCGGGCGCGGTCTGGATGCCGAAGCCGCCTTGCCCCGCGAACCAGAAGAAGCCCGGCACGCGCGGATCGAAGCCATAGACGGGCAGGCGATCGGGCGCGAAGCTGCGCAGGCCCGCCCATTTGCGCTCCACGGCCTCGATGCGCCAATCCACCACGGCCTGGAAGCGATCCACCGCGATCGCGACGTCCAGTTCCTCGGGCGCCACGTCGCGCGGTTCGTCCGGCGTCTCGTCATGCGGCGAGAGCCAGATGCGGCCCGTGCCGGCGGGCTTGAAGTAGAAGTCGCCGGCCAGATCGACGACGAGCGGGAAATCGGCGGGCGCATCCGGGCAGCGCAATTGCACGACGGTGCGCCGCAGCGGCGCGATGCCGAGCGGCGCCAGCCCGCAGGCCCGCGCCACCGTGTCGGCCCAGGCGCCAGCCGCATCGACGATGATGCCGCAGCGTATCGCCCCCGCATCCGTCTCGACGTGCCAGCCCTCGCCCTCGCGCCGCGCGCGGAGCAACCGCGTGCCGAGCCGCAGCGTGGCGCCCGCGCGCAGGGCGGCAGCGCGGCTGGCCTGGAACAGGGCGGCGACATCGATGTCCGCGCAGCTCGGCTCCCACAGCCCCACAGTCCAGTCCGCGCGCAGCCCCGGCAGCATCGCCGCCAGCGCATCGGGCGCCATCGCTTCCATGGCGACGCCGGCCGGCGCGAAAGTGGCCAGCATCGCACTGGCGGCTTCGGCATCCGCCGCCCGGCCGACGTGGATGGCGCCACGCGGGCCGAGGAAGGGCCGATCCGAGAGCTGAGGGCCAGGCGTGCGCAACAGGGGGCCGCTGGCACTCGTCAGCGGCTGGATGCCCGGCCCGCCATAGCTCTCCGTCCAGAAGGCGACCGAACGGCCGGTGGCGTGATAAGCGGGCTGCGCCTCCTGCTCGATCAGCAGGACACTGGCGCGCCCGCCGAGCGCGGCGGCGAGGCTCACGCCCGCCATGCCCGCGCCGACGATCAGCACGTCCACGGCGCCGGGAAGCGGATCGTCGCCGGTCATGGGCGGAACAGGCGCGGCACGGGGCGTCGGCGCGCGGGGCGAGGCGGGCGATGGGGCATGGGCGCAGTTACGATTTGGTAATGGCAAAGGTCTAGGCCTTTCGCGATATGCCCGCAATCTGGACCGTTTCCGCCCTGAGCGGCCTGCTGGCGCTGCTGCTCGTCTATGGCGCGGCGACGGACCTGCGCGCGCGCGAAATCTCCAACCGGCTCAATCTGGCGATCGCCCTCACCGCGCCGCTCTTCTGGTGGGCGACGGGCGTCTCGCTCTGGCCGGGCGTCCCGATCCAGATCGGCGTGGCGCTGGCCGTCTTCGCGCTGTTCGCGGTGCAGTTCCACTTCGGCCTGATGGGCGGCGGCGACGTCAAGCTGCTCGGCGCGCTGGCGCTCTGGCTGCCATGGCAGGCCATGGTGACGCTCATCGTCGTCATGGCACTCACCGGCGCCGTCATCACGCTGGCCACGCTCATCCATCACCGCGCGACCCGCCGGACGGGCCGGCCCGAAATCCCATATGGCGTCGCCATCGCCCTCGGCGGACTTTGGGTCCTTGGTGAACGCTATCTTAACCCTTTCCCCCAATAACTACCTGTGTGGGGGCCTCGATCGCCCCGCCAAGTGGAGGCGAGTTTCGTCATGGAACCTAAAAAGATTGCGCTTCTGGCCGGCGCGCTGATCGTTGCCGTAGCAACGGCATTTCTCGCGCGGTCGATGTTTGCCGGCGAGGCCGCGCCGCAGGCGGCCGCTGCCGCCGCGCCCAACACGCAGAACATGCCGCATGTGCTGGTCGCGACCAAGTCGCTGCCCATCGGCACCATCGTCGGCCCCGATGCCTATCGCTTCCAGCCCTGGCCCGAAGAACTGATCGAGGACGCCTATTTCATCGAAGGCAAGGCCGATGTGAACCAGCTCGCCGGATCGGTCGTGCGCACGGCGATCGCCGCCGGCCAGCCGGTCGTGCAGGGCTCGCTCATCCGCTCGGGCGACCGCGGCTTCCTGGCCGCCGCCCTTGGCCCGGGCATGCGCGCCGTCACCGTGCCGGTGAACATGCAAAGCTCGGTCGCGGGCTTCATTTTTCCGGGCGACCGGGTGGACCTCATGCTCACGCAGAGCGTGGCGGGCGGCGGCGATGGCCCGCCGCTGAAGGTTTCCGAAACGATCCTTGGCAATCTGCGCGTGCTCGCCACCGACCAGCGCACCAGCGCGGTCGGCGCGGACGGCCAGCCCGAGGTGCAGACCTATTCCAACGTCACGCTCGAAGTGACGCCGCCGATGGCGGAAAAAATCTCGGTCGCCCAGACCATCGGCGCCATCTCGCTCTCGCTGCGCTCGCTCGCCGACACCAGCGAAGGGCTGGAGGAAGCACTGGCGTCGGGCGAGATCGACGCGCCCAAGGCCGGCGATCCCAATGGCGAGAAGAAGATGTTCGCGGCCCTCGCCGCCCGCCCGACCGACCGCAGATCCAGCTTCTCCACCGGCGCCGACGTGTCGCGCTACCAGCGCAGCTCCGTCCCCGCCAAGCCGGTCGACCCCAATTCGCCCGCCAGCCTGGCCAATGGCCCGGTCGTGCGCGTGGCACGCGGCACGCAAGTGACCGCCATCGAGATCGGGAGCAAGTAAGATGAGCTTTCTTCTCAATTCCGGCCGCACGCGTCGCGGCACGGCGCTGGTGACGGCGCTGCTGCTGGCGACGGGCGGGGCCACCGCGCCCGCCACAATGGCCCTGGCGGCCGGGCCGGCCCAGCAGGACAATGGCGCGCTGCTCCTCTCCGTCGGCGAGAGCCGGGTCATCAACCTCTCCGCCAATCTGAGCGACGTGGTCATCGCCGACCCCAATGTGCTCGACGTGCACGTGCGCTCGCAGCGGCAGGTCTATCTGATCGCCAAGGCGCCGGGCGAGACCAACGTGTTCATCACGACGCGCGACGGCTCGATGCTCTATGCCAATGCCATCCGCGTGGGAACCAATCTCACCAGCATGGACCAGATGCTCCGCATCGCCATGCCCGACGCGGACGTGCGCATCAGCACCATGAACGGCATGCTGCTGCTCACCGGCACGGTGGCCGCACCCGAGGACGCCGCCGAGGCCGAGCGCCTCGTCCAGGCCTTCTCCGGCGAGGACACCACGGTGGTGAGCCGCCTCAAGACCGCGACGCCGCTACAGGTGAACCTGCAGGTGCGTATCGCCGAGGTGAACAAGAATTTCGTGAAGTCGCTGGGCTTCAACCTGCTCGCGGGCGAGAAGAACGGATCAGGCTTCCTCTTCGGCATGGGCCAGGGCAATCCCGGCACGATCACCTATCCGCAGGTGACCGACCCCAACACCGGCCGCGTGCTGGTGAACCCGCTGACGGGCCGGGCCATTACCGACACGCTCTACAAGTTCAACTACAAGGAAACCGGCACCACCCTGGGCGGCGCCGGCTCCCTGCTCGGCCTGGACGTGATGGGCACGCTGGACCTGGCTGAAAATCAGGGCCTGGCCGCAACGCTCGCCAACCCCAACCTGACCGCGCTGTCGGGCGAGACCGCCAGCTTCCTGGCGGGCGGCGAGATCCCGATCCCGATCGCCACGAGCCTGGGCAACGTCTCGGTCGAGTACAAGCAATATGGCGTCAGCCTGGCTTTCACGCCGACCGTGCTCGCCGATGGCCGCATCTCGATGCGCGTCCGCCCCGAGGTCTCGCAGCTCGACGACAGCGCCGCGGTGAAGCTCAACGGCTTCTCCATCCCCGGCGTCTCGACGCGCCGCGCGGAAACCACCGTGGAACTCGGCTCGGGCCAGAGCTTCATGATCGGCGGCCTGCTCTCGTCCGCCAGCGGCAACAGCGTCTCCAAGGCGCCGTTCCTGGGCGACATCCCGATCCTGGGCAATCTCTTCAAGTCGCAGCAGTGGCGGCGGCAGGAAACCGAGCTGGTCATCATCGTGACGCCTTATCTGGTGCGCCCGGTGGACGCCCGCGACCTGGCCCTGCCGACCGACGGCTACCGCAATGCCGACGACGCGCAGCGCCTCCTGGGCGGCCAGGCGCATGACGGCAGGCCGGGTGCCGATCGCCCGAGGCCGGGCAGCGCCGCGCCCTCGACCGTCACGCCCGATCAGATGGGCAATGCCCTGAGCAAGAGTCGGGGCGGCCGCGCCGCCTCTCCGGGCTTCAGCTTCTAAGATGGGACAGGACACAGCCATGAATCCCAACATGCTCATCCGCGCCGCCGCCAGCCTCGCGGGCTGCGCCCTGGGCCTCGCGCTCGCGGCATCGCCGGCACTGGCCCGCACCGCCGAGCGCGGCGTGGAACCGATCCACCAGCCGGTGGTCGAACGCACCGACTTCGTCTTCGACGTGGCCGGCGGCGGCGACGGCGCGCTGGACAATAAGGAAGCCCGCCGCCTGCGCGCCTGGTTCGACGCGCTCGACCTGCGCTATGGCGACCATGTGACGCTGGCCGGCGCACAGGGCCCGGCGGGCGTGCGCGACGGCGTGCGCGAGATCGTCGCCCGCTACGGCCTGCTCACCGGCGCCGAAGCGCCTGCCACCGCCGGCGATCCGCCGGCAGGCGCGGTGCGTGTCGTGGTGAGCCGCTCCAGCGCTTCGGTGCCGAGCTGCCCGACCTGGCGCGACCGCTTCCAGACCGACTTCGTGGGCGGCCAGGGCGACAATTACGGCTGCGCCACCGCCACCAATCTCGCCGCCATGGCGGCCGATCCGCAGGATCTGGTCCGTGGCCGCACCACCGATACGGACCTGCGCACCGCCACCGGCAGCCGCGCCATCAAGGTCTACCAGGAAAAGACGCCCACCGGATCAGGCGGTCTGCAATCCATGGGCGTGGGGGGCAATTGACATGAACGCACCGTTTAAGCCCGCCATCGGCGGCCGCGAACCCTTCCAGGCCTATGTCTGCGACGAGCACAGCCTCGACCTGCTGCGCGTGGTCGCGCAGGAAATGGGCTGGCCCATCGAGCGCGTGAACAAGGGCGGCCTGCGCAATGCCGTGCAGGCGCTCTCTATGTCGCCGAGCCCCAATGTGCTGTTCGTGGACCTCTCTGAATCCGGCGATCCGCTGAACGACATCAATGCGCTCGCCGAGGTGTGCGAGCCCGGCACGGTGGTGATCGCGAGCGGCCAGGTCAACGACGTGCGCCTTTATCGCGACCTGCTGGGCAGCGGCATCCAGGACTATCTGCTCAAGCCGCTCAACATCGACAATGTGCGCGACGCGCTCGCGACCGCGCAGGCCGTGTTCCACGCGCCCAAGGCCGAAGCCCATGACGACCGCCCCCATTTCATGGTGAGCGTGATCGGCACGCGCGGCGGCGTCGGCGCATCGAGCGTGGTCTCCTCGCTCGCCTATCTGACCAGCAAGGACAAGCGCTCCACCGCCCTGCTCGACCTCGACGTGCATTTCGGCACCGGCGCGCTCAGCCTCGACCTGGAGCCTGGCCGCGGCCTCACCGACGCGGTCGAGAATCCGAGCCGCATCGACGGCCTGTTCATCGAGCGCGCCATGGTGCGCGCGAGCGCGACGCTGGCCATCCTCTCGGCCGAGGCGCCGATCAACCAGCCGCTGCTCACCGACGGCGCCGCCTTCTTCCAGCTTGAGGAAGAGCTGCGGGCCGCCTTCGAGTGCACCTTCGTCGACCTGCCCCGCGGCATGCTGGTGCAGCATCCGCATCTCGTCCTCGAATCGAGCGCCGTGGTGCTGGTGACCGAGTTCACGCTTGCCGCCGCGCGCGACACCATCCGCATCCTCTCCTGGCTCAAGAGCCATGCGCCGCAGAGCCAGGTGGTGATCGTGGCCAACAAGGTGCAGCCCGGCGTCGTCGAGATCGCCCGCAAGGACTTCGAGCATTCGATCGAGCGGGCCGTCGATGTCGTGCTGCCCTATGACGCGCGCATCGCCAGCCAGGCCGCCAAGCTGGGCAAGCCCATCGCCGAAGCCGGCAAGGGCTCCAAGCTCGGCCAGGCCCTTGCCCAGCTCGCCGCGCTGCTCACCCAGCGCGCGGGCGACGATGCCGGTCCCATCGCGGGCGCAGGCAAGGGCGACGGCTCCCTGCTCGGCAAGCTGCTCAGCATCAAGGGCGTGGCCGCCAAGGCCGGCCGCAAGAAGAGCAAGGCCCCGGCCCTCACCGGCCAGGACGACGAATGAGCGCCCGCCGGCCCGCCGTCCTCGCGGCGCGCGGGGCCGGCCGCGCCCTACCCGGCCACATGCTGATAGGGGCATGATAGAATGATCGACCTGAAGCTGCTCCTGCTGCTCTGCCTCGCCGCGACAATGGTCGTGCTGCTGGGCCTGGCCTTCAGCGGCCCCTCGGCCGGGCGAGCGGGGTCGCGTCGCCTCGCGAACGTGCGCGGGCGCCATGCGGCCGGCGCGGAGAACCAGATCGAAGCGCGCATGCGCAAGGCCATCGCCTCGCGCAAGGTCGAGAACAGCCAGCTCCTCGTCTCACTGATCCCCAATCCGGAGAATCTCGCCCTGCGCCTCTCGCGCACCGGCAGGAAGTGGACGCTCAGCCAGTATATGACGGTCTGCGCGAGCCTGATGATGGTCATCTTCGCGGTGATGACGCTGCGCGGTTTCTCCTTCCTGCCTGCCTTTTTCGTGAGCATCGCCGCCGGCTTCGGCCTGCCCCATCTCGTCGTGGGCAAGCTGATCGCCAAGCGGCTCGCCAGGTTCACCGCCAATTTCCCCGACGCGCTCGACCTGCTGGTGCGCGGCCTGCGCTCGGGCCTGCCGGTCAGCGAGACCATGATCGTGGTCAGCCGCGAGATTCCCGGACCGGTCGGCGAGGAGTTCAAGCTGATCTGCGAGCGCATCAAGATCGGCAAGTCGATGGACCAGGCCTTGCAGGATACGGCCAAGCGCCTGGGCACGCCGGAATTCCAGTTCTTCTGCATCACGCTCGCCATCCAGCGCGAAACGGGCGGCAATCTCGCCGAGACGCTCGCCAATCTCGGCCAGGTGCTGCGCCAGCGCGCGCAGATGAAGCTCAAGATCCGCGCCATGTCATCGGAATCCAAGGCCTCGGCCTATATCATCGGCGCCCTGCCCTATCTGGTGTTCGGCCTCATCTGCTGGATCAACTTCGAATATATGACGCCCTTCTTCACGCCGGACCCGAACGGCCTGTTCGGGCTCAGCCTGATGCAGCTCATCGGCATCGGCGGCATGTGCTGGATGGGTATCGGCGCCTTCATCATGGCGCAGATGATTAACTTCGAGATCTGAGCGGGAGTCGGACCAGATGAACCCCATGCCCACGTCCGCCGGCACCACGCTGTTCGGCCTCACCGCCGCAGATGTCGGCACGCTGCTCGCCGCGATGGCGACGCTGGCCGTGCTGGTCGCCATCTATGCCGCATCGACCGTGCGCGATCCCATGGCGCGGCGGGTCAAGACGCTCAACGAGCGGCGCGAGCAGCTGAAGGCCGGCATCACCGCCTCCACCGCCAAGCGACGCACCAAGATCGTTCACCAGAACGACACCACAGACCGGCTGCGCACCTTCCTCAAATCGCTGAAGATCCTCCAGGACGACCAGCTCAAGCAAGCGCAGACCAAGCTCGCCCAGGCCGGCATCCGCTCGAAGGACTGGGCCATCGTCGTCATTTTCGGCCGGCTGGTGCTGCCCATCGTGATCGGCGGCGGGGCGGCCATGCTCATCTATGGGATCAACATCTTCCCCGAATGGGGCGAGATGAAGAAGTTCGGCGCCTTCGCCGTCGCGCTGCTGCTCAGCTACAAGGCGCCCGACATCTATGTCGACAATCTCGTCACCAAGCGATCGGCCGCGATCCGCAAAGGCGTGCCCGATGCGCTCGACCTCCTGGTCATCTGCGCCGAGGCCGGCCTGACGGTCGACGCCGCCTTCTCCCGCGTCGCGCGCGAGCTGGGGGCCGCCTATCCGGAGCTGGGCGAGGAATTCCAGCTCACCTCCATCGAGCTGGGTTTCCTCACCGAACGGCGCATGGCCTTCGAGAATCTCGCCGAGCGCGTGAAGCTGGATGCCTTGAAAGGCGTGGTCACCACCATGATCCAGACCGAGAAATACGGCACGCCGCTCGCCTCGGCCCTGCGCGTCCTCTCGGCCGAGTTCCGCCACGAGCGCATGATGCGCGCCGAGGAAAAGGCCGCGCGCCTGCCCGCGATCATGAC
>CBIMKI010000091.1:0-11001 GCA_966244395.1 uncultured Sphingobium sp.
GATTGCCCTGCAGCAACTGCATGAAAGCGATGGTGTCCGCCGCCAGATAATATGCGCCGGTGGCGTGCTGGGCGGGATTGCAGCTGCCCGAGACGTGGATCATCGCCGGCACGTCCAGCTCGACCATCTTTTCGTAGAAGGGATACCAGTAGCGGTCCGTGAGGGGCGGCTGCTTGAAATAGCCGCCGCTGGCGTCAGGATTGAGATTGCAGCCGATGAAGCCCAGCTCGCTCACGCAGCGCTCCAGCTCGGCGATGGAGCTGGTCATGTCCGCTTCCTGCGATTGAGGCAGCATGCACACGCCGACGAACGTCTCCGGGAAGAGATCGACGACACGGGCGATCAGATCGTTGCAGGCGCGCGCCCACGGCACGGTGACCGACTGGTCGCCCACATGCGGTGCCATGGCCGAAGCGCGGGGCGAAAAGATCGTCATGTCCGCGCCGCGCTCCTTGATGAGGCGCAGCTGATTCTTCTCGATGGTCTCGCGTATCTCGTCGTCCGAGATGTTCGGATAGGCCGGAGCCGGCTGCCCCGCCTTGAAGGCTGCCTTCTGGTCCTCGCGCCACTGGTTGTGGGGCTCGGGGGCCGTGGTGTAATGGCCGTGGCAATCGATAATCATGGTCATGAAGCGTCAGCCTTTCCCTCTTCCGGCTTGTTCTCTTTCGTGATGAATCCGAGCTTGGCGGCCAGCCCATCGGGCATGTCACCCCCTTGCAGCATCGCGCCCAAAGCGCGCTGGCGGCGGATCGTGCCCTGCGTCATCAGCGGCTCGATGCCCAGTTCCGTGAGCGTCGCGGCGACTTCTTCCATTTCGGCCGCGCGGCGCGCGCCGTGCGCCAGCATGCGGTCGAGATTATAGTCGGCCTTGTGCGCCCAGTCTCCACCCAGCGATGTCAGCACGCCCTGCGTCACGCCCGCTTTGTCGGCCGCCAGCATCATCTCGGCAGTGAGCGCCTCGATGCCCTTTATCATGACCGAGCGCACCATCTTGGTGGCGGATGCGTCGCCCACCGCCGCGCCGCAGACCTGGATCTTCGCAAAGCCGATGCTGCGCAGCATTGCCGCAGCATCCTGCGCATCCGCACCCGCGAGCAGCAGCGGCACATTGAGCGCGGCCGGCTGCACCGGCGCCATGACGGCAACGTCGACATAGCGCCCGCCCGCTGCCTGGAGTGCGTCCGCATTGGCGCGCTTGCGGCCCGGCGAGACGCTGTTCATGTCGCAGAAGAGCGTGCCGGGCGCGATATGCCGCGCGGCCTGCTGCGCCGCCGGCGTGGCCTGGTCGGCCGTGACGAGGCTGAGGACGATGTCGGCGCCGTCGAGCGCCTGCGCCAGGCTGTCGCACCCGGTCACGCCCAGATCGGCATAAGCTGCGCGCATCTCCGCCGCCGCGGCGTCCGTGCCCTGCGCCTTGAGGTCAAAGGCGCGAGCGGACGCGCGCCAGTCGCCCGCCGACGCGAATGTGCGGCCGGCCTCTCCGAAGCCGATCAGGGCGATCCTCCTGCTCATGACGACTGAGCTACGCCCAAGCGCCGAGTCCCGCAAATGCGGTCTCGCGCGATGCTATAAGGTGAAGCGAAGGATAACGCTCCGGCGTGGTCAGGCGGCGGCGTCCTGAAGTGCCGTGATGAAGTCCGCCTGCATGGGGGAGGGGCGCCATTGCGCGCGGGTCGTGACGCCGATGGTGCGGGCGAACTGGCCCGGCGGCTCGCCGAGCGAGACGAGCCACCCTGCCGCCAGCTCGACCGAGACCTGATCGCGCGAGAGCAGGGTGAGGAAATCCGTCTGCATCAATATCTCGCGGATAATCATCACCGATCCGCACTGGATGGGCACGATGGGCGCCTCCAGCCCTTGCGAGCGGAACATGGCCTCAAACCCCGCGCGCAGCGGCGCGCCCGGCGACGGCGCGATCCAGGGATAGCGGGCGAGGTCGGCGAGCGGTGGGAGAGTGCCGCCGGCCAGGGCGATCAGCGGATGGCCGGCGCGCGCCAGCACGGTGGGCTGATCGCGGAACAAGGCGCGCTGCTGAAGGTCCGGACCGGGCGCGGG
The DNA here is from genome assembly GCA_966244395.1 of uncultured Sphingobium sp. Classification (GTDB taxonomy): domain Bacteria; phylum Pseudomonadota; class Alphaproteobacteria; order Sphingomonadales; family Sphingomonadaceae; genus Sphingobium. The sequence goes on from CBIMKI010000091.1 coordinate 2,056, forward strand.
CTCGCGCAATGCGCCGATCATCAGGTCCACGCTGCCGTCGCGCAGCGGCTCGACCAGCTCGCCATGGGAGCCTTCGACCACGATGATCTCCACCTCGGGATGGGCGGCGTTGAAGGTGGCGAGCGCCTTGGGCAGCACGCGGGCGCGCGAGACCGGCATGGCGCCCACGGTGATGCGGATGGGTCCGCTCTGCCGGCCGGCCAGCGCCTCGCTGAGGCCGGCCTCCAGCTCGGTGCGGGCGAGGCGGAAGGAACGCGCCGTGCGCCGCCCCGGCTCGGTGAGCGTGATGCCACGGCCCCGCCGCTCGACCAGCACGCGCCGCAGGATGAGCGAGAGATCGCCGATCGCCCGGTGCAGCGTCGGCTGGGAGAGGCCGGTGTGCGCCGCTGCGCCCGCATAGCCGCCGCTGTCCGCCACGGCGAGGAAGGCGCGCATCTGCGCCGTGGTCACGCGGCGCGATCCGATCAGTCCCATCGCCGTGTCGATCCGCGCGGCGAGGGCGCGGGCGGGCTCCAGCGGCGTCATGCCATCCGTGCGTCGCTCGAAAAGCTGCAGGCCAAGCAGGGATTCGACGCGCGCGATGGCCTGCGTCACGGCCGGCTGGGTGAGGTGAACGGCCGCCGCCGCCGCCGAGACGCTGCCCCGGTTCACGACTGCCGCTATGGCGGCCAGATGCCGCAGATTGAACGACCAGGGCGTGAGAACCGGCTGAGTCATGACCTGCAAGACTTAGCACAGGCTTATGATCGCGGCAAAGTTCGTGCTTGCCTCGCGCGCGAGCGCGGGTGGATGAGCATGCGCGAAATGTTTATCTGTTGGGCAGGGTGCGTCGACGCGTCCTTCCGATTTGCCTTGAGAGGAGAGCTGCCATGGCCGGTATCGTCGTTCAGAACATCGAGCGGGCCGACCCCGACGTTATCGATGGGCTTGCCGCCTGCGGGGTCGCCACGGTCCATGAGGCGCAGGGGCGCACCGGCCTGCTCGCCAGCTACATGCGGCCCATCTATCGCGGCGCGCGCATCGCGGGCAGCGCGGTCACCATCTCGGCGCCTCCGGGCGACAACTGGATGGTCCATGTCGCCATCGAGCAGCTGAAGGCCGGCGACATTCTTCTCCTTGCGCCGACCAGCCCCTGCGAGGACGGCTATTTCGGTGACCTGCTTGCCACCTCGGCGCAGGCACGCGGCTGCCGCGGCCTCATCATCGATGCGGGCGTGCGTGACGTGAAGGATCTGACCGAGATGAACTTCCCGGTCTGGTCCAAGGCGATCTACGCGCAGGGCACGGTCAAGAACACACTGGGCAGCGTCAATGTGCCGGTCGTCTGCGCCAATTGCGCGGTCAATCCGGGCGACGTTGTCGTGGCGGACGACGATGGCGTCTGCATCGTGCCGCGCGCCAATGCCGCCAAGGTGCTGGAGGCCGCCCGCGCCCGCGAGGCCAATGAAGGCGAGAAGCGCGAGAAGCTCGCCAATGGCGTACTCGGGCTCGACATGTACAAGATGCGCGAGCGGCTGGAGAAGGAAGGCCTCAAATATGTCTGACGGCGCTCAGCAGGGCGTCCGCTGCATGTGGATGCGCGGCGGCACGTCCAAGGGCGGCTATTTCCTCGCCGAGGATCTGCCCGCCGATACCGCCGCGCGCGACGCCCTGCTGCTGCGCGTGATGGGCTCGCCCGATCCGCGCCAGATCGACGGCATGGGCGGCGCCGATCCGCTGACCAGCAAGGTTGGCGTGGTGAAGAAATCGGAGCGGGAAGGGGTCGATGTCGACTATCTCTTCCTCCAGGTGTTCGTCGACCAGGCGATCGTCACCGACGCGCAGAATTGCGGCAATATCCTCGCCGGCATCGGCCCCTTCGCCATCGAGCGGGGGCTGGTCGCGGCGACGGGGGACGAGACGCGCGTCGCCATTTTCATGGAGAATACCGGCCAGGTCGCCGTCGCCACCGTGCAGACGCCGGGCGGCCAGGTGACCTATGCCGGCGAGGCTTCGATCAGCGGCGTGCCGGGCACCCATGCGCCGATCCCGCTCGCCTTCCGCGACACGGCGGGTTCATCCTGCGGTGCGCTGCTGCCCACCGGCAATGGCGTCGACGAGATCGACGGCGTCAAGGTGACGATGATCGACAATGGCATGCCCTGCGTGGTCATGCTGGCCAGCGACGTGGGCATCACCGGCTATGAGGACCGCGACACGCTGGATGCCAATGCGCAGATGAAGGCCAGGGTCGAGGCGATCCGCCTCAAGGCCGGGCCACTCATGAACCTGGGCGACGTCAAGGAGAAGAGCGTCCCCAAGATGATGCTGGTCGCCGCGCCGAAAGAGGGCGGGGCGGTGGCCGTGCGCTCGCTCATCCCGCACCGCGTCCATGCCTCCATCGGCGTGCTCGGCGCCGTGAGCGTGGCGACCGCCTGTCTCATCGAGGGCTCGCCCGCCGCCGCCGTGGCAAAGGTGCCGGAGGGATCGAACAAGACGCTCGGCGTCGAGCATCCCACGGGCGTGACGGAGTGCGTGGTGGTCGTGGACGAGGCGGGTCAACCGATCGAGGCCGGCATGCTGCGTACGGCCCGCAAGCTCATGGACGGGGTGGTGTTCGGATGATCGCCGCAGGACAGTGAAGGACCAATGAAGTGACCGAGAACCGTATCCTCTCCTGGCATAGCAACCCCAGCAAGCCCAGCTACACGCCGCCGCCCGGCGCCGTCGATGCGCATTGCCATGTCTTTGGCCCCATGGCGCAGTTCCCCTTCAGCGCGAAGGCGAAATATCTGCCGCAGGACGCGGGACCCGAGATGCTCTTCGCGCTGCGCGATCATCTCGGCTTCTCGCGCAACGTCATCGTGCAGGCGAGCTGCCACGGCACGGATAACGCCGCCACGCTCCATGCCATCGCCGCCAGCCAGGGCAAGGCGCGCGGCGTCGCGGTCGTCGATCCGGCGATCAGCGAGGCGGAGCTTCAAAAGCTCCACGAGGGCGGCATTCGCGGCATCCGCTTCAATTTCCTCAAGCGCCTCGTCGACGATGCGCCCAAGGACAAGTTCCTGGACGTGGCCAGGCGCCTGCCCGAGGGCTGGCATGTCGTCATCTATTTCGAGGCGGACATTCTCGACGAGCTGCGCCCCTTCATGGAGGCGATTCCCGTGCCGCTGGTCATCGACCATATGGGCCGGCCGGACGTCAGCCATGGCGCGGACGGCGCCGACATCCAGAAGTTTCGTTCCTTCGTTCAGTGCCGCGAGGACATCTGGTTCAAGGCCACTTGCCCGGACCGGCTCGACCCCACGGGCGATCCCTGGGACCAGTTCGCCAAGGCCGTCGCGCCGCTGGTCGCCGAGTTTCCCGATCGCGTGCTCTGGGGCACGGACTGGCCGCATCCCAACATGCAGGACAATATCCCCGACGATGGGCATCTGGTCGACATGATCCCGCGCATTGCGCCGAGCGAAGAACTCCAGCACAAGCTGTTGGTGACCAACCCCATGCGGCTCTACTGGCCCGAAGAGCTAGGCCGGGCCTGAGCCGGGGCGGCCGCGACAAGAAGATGACGAGAGAGGATCACTGATGAATTTCCCCGCAGCGCCGGACTGGTCCGGTCTCAACAAGCCGGTCGGCAAGGAAGTCTCGATCAAGGGGCTGAAGGCCAGCGAGGGCGAGATTCCCGCGGACGTGCGCGGCGCCTTCTTCCGCGCGGTGCCCGATCCGCAGTTCCCGCCCTTCTTCCTGCCTGATACGGCCCTTTCGGACGACGGCATGGTGAGCCGCCTCCTCTTCAACGAGGACGGCACGGTCGACTATGACATCAAGTGGGTCGAAACCCCGCGCTGGAAGGCCGAGAACGCGGCCGGCAAGCGCCTGTTCGGCCGCTATCGCAATCCCTACACCAACGATGCCACCGTGGAGGGCGTCGAAGGCACGGTCTCCAACACCACGCCCGTCTGGCATGCCGGTCATCTCATCATGACGAAGGAGGATGGCCCGGGCCATCTCATCAATCCGCATACGCTGGAAACGATCGGCGCCTATGATTTCGGCGGCGCGCTCAAGTCGAAGACGATGACCGCGCATGTCCGCATCGATCCCGCGACCCAGGAGATGTTCGTCTACGGCTATGAGGCCGATGGGCTGTGCTCCTCCAAAATGGCTTATTGGTGGACGGACAAGGACGGCAATCTCGTCAAGGAGCAATGGTTCGACGCGCCCTTCTGTAGCCTCGTCCACGATTTCGTCATCACCGAAAACTACGCCATTTTCCCGCTCCAGCCGACCACGGCGGACCTTGAGCGCGTGAAGGCCAAGGGCGCGCACTGGATCCACCAGCAGGACCTCGAATATCATGTCGGCATCATGCCGCGTTATGGCGACGTCTCGCAGATCCGCTGGTTCAAGGGGCCCAAGGGCGCCTCCAGCTTCCACATGATGAATGCCTTCGAGACGGCGGACGGCAAGGTGCACATGGACCATCATGTCACCGACACCATCGCCTTCCCGCACATCCAGGCGGACAGCGGCATCAACGTGCCGCCGCCGATGCTGGGGGGCGGCTTCCAGCGCTGGACGATGGACATGAACGGGGCGGGCGAGGGCGTCGAGGTGATGCCGCTCGGCCCGGGCGGCGACATGCCGCGCATCGCCGATGCCGACCAGGGGCGCCCCTACAAGCGCGGCTGGTATTGCTCGATGAACCCGCAGCCCATGGGGCCGCCGGTGATGGGCGGCGTGGTCGGCGCCATGTTCTCCGCGCTGCTGCGCAAGGATTTCGAGACCGGCGCCATCATCGGCTACAATCTCCCGCCCGCGCACGGCATGAGCGAGCCGGTCCATGTCGTCGCCAGCGAGCCCGGCCATGAAGGCTGGCTCGTCGCCATCGTCGACCATGAACTCGGCCCGGATCAATATGCGCATGCGGTCTGGATCTGGAACGCCGGCAATCTGCCCGCCGGCCCCGTCGCCAAGGTGCCGGTGCCCACGCGCATGCGCCCGCAGGTCCATGGCTGGTGGGTGCCGATGGCTGCCTACAAGGCGGCAAAGGACGTCTGATCGGTTGTTCGATCTCCCTCTCCCTTTGGCGGGGGAGGGGGATCGGCCCATTCGGCAAACGCTGCTCCGGCGCAGGGGGCAGCCCCGGGGCGATGGCGCGCAGCGCTTCTGGCGCCCCGCTTATCCTGTCTCCGGCAATTGGGCGATCATATGGAGGAGGGGCGGAGCACTATGTCCCGCCCCTCCTTGTTGCCGTCAGAGCGCTGCGATCGCCTTCACGGCCTCGTCGAACCGGCCCTCGCGTTCGGCATTGCGCAGGAAGAGGACGTTCTGGACGAGGATCTCGCTCGGCGTGGGCACCTGCGCGAAAAGACCCATCACCTCGCCTGCATAATCGTCGAGCGGCATATAGCCCTCCCGCGTCGACTGGCCCGGCGTCAGCTCGGTGCGCACGGCGGGCGGCGCCAGCTCGATCACTTCGATCCGGCCTTCGAGCTGCGCCCGAAGCGCCACCGTCCAGAAATGCAGCGCCGCCTTGCTGGCGCTGTAGCTGGGTGACGAGACCAGCGGGACAAAGGCGAGGCCCGAGGTCGTGTTGACAATTGCGGCGTCCGTCTGGGCGGAGAGATGGTCGACCAGCGCATTGGTGAGCCGGATGGGGCCCAGCACATTGGTGACGATGGTGCGCTCGGCAAGGCCGGTGTCGCCTCGCTTCGTCACGTCTTCCCGGTCCATGATGCCGGCATTGTTGAAGAGGATATTGAGCGCCGGGAAGCGGGCTACGGCCTCTGTGGCCAGCGCGTCGATGGAGGCGGCGTCGCTCGCGTCGAAAGTGAGCGCATGCATGTTCGCGCGGCCGGCGATGGCCTCTTCGAGGCTGGCGCGCCTGCGCCCGGCGATGATGACGACATTGCCTAGATCATGGAACCGCTGCGCCAGTTCACGCCCGATTCCCGAGCCGCCGCCGGTGACGAGAATGGTGTTGCCGGTCATCTTCATGGTTCGTCTCCATTTTGAGGAAGGTGGACGAACCCCTATCTATTGCCCCGCTTTCGAATCGAAAGAAGGCACCGGAAAGATTTATACTTACCCGAAAGAGAGTGTGGAATGGCCAGACCCACCGAACGCAGTCCCGCGCGCTATGACGAGATCGACCCGCGCGTGGAGGCGCTGGTCAACGATGTGATTGCGCAGGTCGCGGACAAATGGACTATGCTGCTCATCGAAGTGCTGCACGATCATGGCGAGCAGCGCTTTACGCGCCTTGGCGAGAAAGTGCCCGGCATCAGCCAGAAGATGCTGACCCAGACGCTGCGCCAGATGGAGCGCAACGGCCTTGTCGTGCGCACCATCCACCCGGTCGTGCCGCCGCGCGTCGAATATCGGCTGACCGATCTGGGCGTTGCGCTGGGGGAAGCCTTTTGCGGAGTCTGGACGTGGGCGGAGGACAATCTGGAGACGGTCGAGGGCGCTCGCCGGGCCTTTGACGAGAGGGGGCGGGGGTGACGCCATATCGTTCTTTGCGTGCGGTCGTCGCGTAAAGGGGCTTGGTATCAGCACGCCTCGTGCTCCTGCGCAGGCAGGGACCCAGGGAGGCTATAGGCAGCGGGAGCATTTGAACGCGGTTCGCTTCCAAGCGCTGAGCATGATCGCTCTGCGCTCCTGCCGGCGCAGGCGCACGGGAGCGTTTGAACTCGGGGTGGGCGGATAATGTCCACCAATCGCGTGCGCAGGTCGCATATGTGACGCGCTTTGAACGGAGCCGGCTTTCCCATCGCTTGGGTCCGGCCTGCATGGAGCCGGGTGGAGTTTGAGCCCACCCGGGTCGGCCAGGTCAGATCGGGAAGTGCCCCGGCTGGGTTTCCACCGTGATCCAGCGCAGTTCGGTGAAGCTGTCGATGCCGGCCTTGCCGCCGAAGCGGCCATAGCCCGATGCGCCGACGCCGCCGAAGGGCATCTGCGCCTCGTCGTGCACGGTCGGGCCGTTCACATGGCAGATGCCGGAGTTGATCTGCCGCGCGACGCGCAGGCCGCGTGCCACGTCCCGCGTGAAGACGGAGGCGGAGAGGCCATATTGCGTGTCGTTGGCGAGGCGGATGGCATCGGCCTCATCCTTCGCGCGGATGATCGCAACGATAGGGCCGAAGCTCTCGTCGGCATAGAGATTCATCGCGCTGGTGACGCCATCGACAACCGTCGCGGGCATGAGCACGCTGTCCGCCTTGCCACCGGAGAGCGCCTTTGCCCCCTTGGCCAATGCATCCTCCAGCAGGCCGTTCACATGATCCACCGTCTTCTTGTCCACCACGGCGCCCAGCGGGGTCGTGCCCTCGCGAGGATCGCCGGTCGCCATGCTCTGCGCCTTGGCGGCGAACTTCTGCGCGAAGGCGTCCGCGACGGCTTCGACCGCGATGATCCGCTCGGTCGACATGCAGATCTGTCCCTGGTTCATGAAGGCGCCGAATGCTGCCGCCTTCACGGCCTCGTCGAGATCGGCGTCCTCAAGGATGACCAGTGGGGCCTTGCCGCCCAGCTCCAGCAGGCAGGGCTTCAAATGCTCGGCCGCGCGCCTGGCGATGATGCGCCCCACGGCGGTCGATCCGGTGAAGTTGATGCGCTTGACCTCCGGCGCGTCGATCAGCGCGCCGACCACTTCGCCCGCGTCGGCCGGCGCATTGGTGACGACATTGACCACACCCTGCGGGAAGCCCGCGTCGGCAAAGGCCTCGATGATGAGGGCGTGCGTGCGCGGGCAGGTCTCGCTGGCCTTGAGGATCACCGCATTGCCGCAGGCGAGCGGCACGGCAATGGCGCGCACGCCCAGGATGATAGGCGCATTCCACGGCGCGATGCCGAGGATCACGCCCACCGGCTCGCGGAGCGCCATGGCGAGGCAGCCGGGCTTGTCGGAAGGGATGACCTCGCCGGAGATCTGCGTGGTGATTGCCGCCGCTTCGCGCACCATGCTTGCAGCCAGGCCCAGGTTGAACAGCGCCCAGCCCTTGGTCGCGCCGATCTCGCTCATCATCGCGTCGACAAAGGCGTCCGCGCGCGCCTCCAGCGCCGCCGCCGCCTTCATCAGCACCGCGCGCCGCGCATTGGGGCCGGTCGTCGCCCAGGCCGGGAAGGCAGCCGCCGCTCGCGCGGCAATGGCGCCCATGTCGGCGGCCTTCATTGCCGGTGCGCTCGACGCGGTTTCGCCGGTCAGCGGATTCTTGCGCTCGAAGTTCATCATGTCCTCTCCTCATGCGGCCAGCAGGTTGGGGCACATTGTTATATCTCAGAACAATCGAGTCGAGTCCATTTATGCCTGGGACCAGTCGACATTCAGATAATGATGCGCCGAAATCTACCATTTGCAGGCCGCCAGGGCTGAATGCCGATTGGTCCTAGGGGGTCGACATCAGACGGCCTTGTAGAACCTGATCTTCACGGCCGCCTCGCCGTTCGGCCCCCGCGCGCCTTCCAGCGTTCCGATGAAGGCCGTCCTTCCCAGCCACGCATATTTGCCCTCCGGCGCCTCGAAGCGCGGATGCGTGCGCGCCGGGCTGGGCGTCTCGCCCGACCTGGGCATGCACAGCACGCCGGTGTTGATGACGTTGATAATGACGCCATCGTCGGTCTTGAGCATATAGTCGGCCTTGATGTCGACGCAGCCGTCCGCCCGGACGAGCTGCCAGTCCCATCCGCCCGGCACGATCGTGCCCTTGATGCCCGGCCCCTCGAACGTGCCGCCGGTGATCGGGATCATGTTGCGGCTGCCATAGGGCGTCTTCCCCGGCGCCAGCGCCTGTCCCAGCGTCACGATTTCCTCGAAGGCGAATTCCAGGCGTGGCTCGGGCGCGGCGGTCGGTTGGGCCACAGCCTGCGGCGTGGCGAGGACAGCGAGGAGGAGAGTGATGGCCGGCTTCATTGGGTTTCTCCCGCTACTCACAGATCGTTGATGGTGATCTTCGCGCCCTCCAG
>CBIMKI010000092.1:0-10996 GCA_966244395.1 uncultured Sphingobium sp.
TGCAAACCAGGGCAATAAGAGGGACTCATCGTCCCCGGAGAGGGAAATCCGGTCATGCGCAAACATTTTCGCCTGTTCATCTACACTGGCCTCATTCCCGCCTCCCTGCTGCTCGCCATGGGTGCCGGCGCTGCCGCGCAGGGTCACGAGGATCACGCCAACATGGCGATGGACATCGCCGCCCCGGCCGCGACGACGCGGACCGTGAAGTGGTCGGATGCCTCGGCATGGCCCTCGGGCAAGATACCTGCGGCTGGCGAGGAAGTGACCATTCCGCGCGGGACCGAGATGGTGCTCGACGTCAGCCCCCCGGCGCTGCGCAGCATCACCGTGCAGGGCAAGCTGACCTTCGCCGACGAGCGCGATCTCGACCTCGTCACCGACTGGATCTACGTCTCCGGCGGCGAGATGCAGATCGGCACCGAGGCCAGCCCGTTCCAGCACAACGCCACGATCACGCTGACCGACACCGTGCCGGGTGAGGACATCAACACCATGGGCGACCGCGGCATCATGCTGCTGCGCGGCACGCTCAACATGCACGGCAACCGCACTCATGGCTGGACCAAGCTGTCGCGCACGGCAAAGGCCGGCGCCACCAGCATCGAGGTGCTCGACGCATCCCAATGGCGCGCGGGCGACGAGATCGTGCTCGCTTCGACCGACTTCAATCCGCGTCAGGCCGAGCGCCGGACGATCACCCGCGTGAGCGGCAACAGGATCAGTTTCGCCGAGCCGCTGGAATATATGCACTATGGCGAGATCACCTTCGGCGTCGACGAGCGCGGCGAAGTGGCCATGCTGACGCGCAACATCAAGGTGCAGGCGTCGCAAGACGCGGCGGAGAGCTATTTCGGCGGGCACATCATGGCGATGGCCGGATCGAAAGCCTATGTCGACGGCGTGGAACTCAACCGCATGGGCCAGCACCTGATCCTCGCCCGATACCCGATGCACTTCCACATCCTGGGCGACGGCGCGGGCATGTATATCAGGAACGCTTCGATCCACGACAGCTACAGCCGCTGCGTGACGGTGCACGGGACCGACAATCTGAAGATCGAGAACAACGTGACCTACAACACCGTGGGGCACTGCTTCTTCATGGAAGACGGGATCGAGAAGGGGAACGCCTTCATCAAGAACCTGGCCATCCAGACCAAATGTCACCCGACACTGGACTGCGTGCCCACCAACCTCGCCGCCAACGGGGAGATCGCCTCGCAGTTCGCGAATGCCGCGGCCGCCAGGCAAGCCAGCTTCCACAGCGGAAACACCCTGCTGCCATCGGACAACACGGTGTCGTCCTTCTGGATCACCAATCCGGACAATAGCTACATAGACAATGTGGCCGCCGGTTCCGATCAGGTCGGCTTCTGGCTGTCGATCCCGGAGCACCCCAATGGCGCCTTCCTCGGTACGGACGTCAGCCTCAACACCTGGCCGCGCCGCACGGCGCTGCGCGCATTCAGGGGCAATACGGCCCATTCCAACTTCGACGGGTTCCTGATCGACCGGCATATCGACCAGGACAACACGTTCGGGCTGGCCTCCATTCCGTTGCTGCCTTTGAAGGATCCCACCGATCTGGAGAGCGAAGTGATGGAGACGCACTTCGAGAACCTGACCGCCTACAAGAACCGCAATGGCGGTCTCTGGGGCCGGGGGGACCTTTACGTGTACAGCAACATGAAACTTGCCGACAATGCCATCGGCATGACGCAGGCCGCCGGTGATATCGGCAGCCTGCCGTTCAGTTCACGGCTGGTGGACGCGCTGGTCGTGGGCGAGACCGGCAATATCGGCAATCCGCGCACGCCGGAGGAAGTGGCCTATGGACGCAGCCTGCCCAAGCCCTCCATCCCGGACTTCCCCATTCGCGGCTACGAATATTATGATTATCGCGACGATGTGGTGAACACGACATTCGTGAACTTCCAGGACAACGACCGGAGGAAAACAGGCGCGCTGTCCTTCCTGCTGTTCACCAGTGCGGGGCTCAGTACCGGAAGCACCATCAGCGGTGCGCAGTTCGTCAACGCCAAGCCGGTCTACTTTCCGAAATTCGATTCCCGGTTCGATAACGACAATCGCGGCGGCAACGCCTATCGGACCCTGTCCTTCCGCGACCTCGATGGATCGGTGACCGGCATCCCCGATTCCCAGGTCCTGCTGCACGACGGCGAGAATGACAGCGTCGCCACCGACGATAGCTGCCAGATCCGTCCCAGCTGGAACGCTTCGGTGTGCACGGGCGATATCGGGCGCCTGAATCTCTCGGACAGCAGGGGCGAACTTCCAGCCGCTGTCGATCTGGAATCCCGCACCGCCCGGTTTGCCCTGCTCGCCTCGCTCGGCCCCAATGCGCCGGACACGCCCCTCGTCAAGGCCCAGCGTGCGGCCCTGTTCTCCCGCCGCCCTGCGCAGGCGCCCATCGCGCTCGTTCGGGACGGCAAGGAATTCAAGGCCCCCGGCGACCAGAGCACCGTGCGCGCCGGCACCGAAATCCAGGTCAAGACCGAAAGGCCGCAAGTCACGCTCAGTCTGGCCGAAATGAACGAGGGCTCATGGGTCATATTTGAACTGCCGGGTTTCACCAATGCAGCCTCCGGAACGGAAACGGGCAGCATGGACGCATTGCGCCAGGCGAACGAGACGTCCTGGTTCAGGGGCGCAGACGCCCTCTGGGTCAAGCTGGTGGCCGATGCTCCGGTCATGCCGGTCATTCGTCCAACGGATTTGCAGGCCAGCATAGCGGTCAGCAGATAGGGTCTGTTTCGCGAACTGAACGAAGCCTTGGGCGATTTACTCGCTTCCCTCGGTCAGACCTGTCCCAGGCGGCATGGAACGGCGGACGCTCCCATGTCGGCCGTTCGCTCCGCCGCCGCGCAGTGCTCCCGATCATTGGTGATGCCGCTCGTGATGGGCACCCCCGCTTGCCCGAGGTTGCCGGCCGGGCAATGCCGAACTGGTCATGCTATGGACCTCACTGGCAGCGGCAGTCATCGCCGGTGGGGATCGGGCGCGCGGTCAGGCGGGCCCTGACCGATCGATCAGTCCGCTGTCGAGCAATGGCGCCGCATCGATATGCTGGGCGTCCATCAGCATGGCGAGGCGCTCGACGGCCGTCAGGATCATCGCCTGCTCCCAGGCGGGCAGGGCGACGAAACGCTCGGTGAAGGTCATCTGCAACGGGTCCGGCGCGTCGGCCAGGGCGGCCTTTCCCTCCAGCAGTGTCTTGAGGTGGAACTGGCGCTTGTCCTTCTCGCTGCGTTGGCGCTGCACGAAGCCCAGCGCTTCCAATCGGTCGACGATGGTGGTGATCGTCGCCTGGCTGAACTGGAGCGCGTGCGCGATGGCGCCGGGGGTCGCGGACTCGCGCATGTCGATCTCGCGCAGGACAAGCAATTGCGAGGGGGTGAGGCCGGTCGCGGTGGCGAGCTGGCGGCTGCCGATCTCGGTGGCGCGCAGCACCCGGCGAAGTGCGCGGAGAGTCAGGGAAGCGATCTGGGAGGCCATGTCCCGCTGCATAGCCGCAAGCGGAAAGGGACGCCAACAGGAACGGGATTCGGGACGCCTTAGTCGCCATATGCTTCAATGAACGAAACATATTTCATGGGCACGGGTTGAAAATTGATCGGTATCCTGTATGTTTTCTGTGCGAACGGGGGTGAGTGAAACTCTCCACATCGAAAAATAATTCGGGAGATAAACAATCATTGATACCCAAGCTAGGGCGGCCTCCGCGCCGTCACGGGCTTCTGCACGCTCCAGCCGGAGCCGGGGGCAGGACTTTGAACTTCGCACGCCGGTCGCGACGGACGGACCGGCCGTCACGGCATTGATCGCGGCATGTCCGCCGCTCGATACGAACTCCGCATATTGCAACCTGCTGCAATGCACCGACTTCGCCGATTTCTGTGTCGCCGCGGCGCAGGGCGGTCAGTTGGCGGGCTGGGTCTCGGGCTATCGGCCGCCGGCCGCGCCCGGCGATTTCTTCATCTGGCAGGTCGCGGTCGCGCCCGCCGCGCGTGGCCAGGGGCTCGCCAGCCGCATGATCGAGGCGCTGCTGGCGCGTCCGCAGAGCGTGGGCGTCACGCACCTCGTCACCACCATCACCCACGACAACAGCGGATCATGGGCGCTGTTCGAAGGGCTGGCGCGCAAGTGGCAGGTGCCGCTGCGCAAGAGCGCCCGTTTCGAGCGCGAGGCCCATTTCGCCGGCGCGCACGCCACCGAATGGCAGGCGCGCATCGGCCCGCTGCCGACGGACGACCTATCCTTTTCAGGAGATTTGACGACATGACGATCACCCGTCCCAACCCCACGCCGATCATGCCCGACACGCGGATCTACGAGCGGCGCGAGTCCGTGGTGCGCAGCTATGCCCGCGCCATGCCGCGCCAGTTCGCCCGCGCGCAGGACGTGTGGATGCACGACAATCAGGGCGGCCGCTATCTGGACTTCCTGTCGGGCTGCTCCACGCTGAACTACGGGCACAACCACCCCGTGCTCAAGACCGCGCTGATGGACTATGTCGCTGCCGATGGGATCGCCCACGGCCTCGATCTGCACACCGACGCCAAGGCCGCCTTTCTGGAAACGCTGGAAACGGTGATCCTAAAACCGCGTGGGCTCGACTATCGCGCGATGTTCACGGGACCGACCGGCACGAATGCGGTGGAGGCCGCCATCAAGCTCGCCCGCAAGGTGACGGGCCGCGAACTGGTGATCGCTTTCACCAACGGTTTCCACGGCATGACGCTGGGCGCGCTGGCCTGCACCGGCAATGCCTCCAAGCGCGCGGGCGCGGGCGTGCCGCTCAGCCATGTCGCGCATGAGCCCTATGACGGCTATCATGGACCGGAGGTGGACACGGCGGACCTGCTGGAACGCCGCCTGTCCGATCCGTCGAGCGGTCTGGACGCACCCGCCGCCATCCTCGTCGAGACGGTGCAGGGCGAAGGCGGCCTCAACACGGCATCGCCGCAATGGCTGCGCCGCATCGCGGGAATTGCCAGGGAGCATGGCGCCCTGCTGATCGTCGACGACATACAGGCGGGGTGCGGGCGCACCGGCAGCTTCTTCAGCTTCGAGGGCATGGGCTTCACGCCCGACATCGTCACGCTGGCCAAGTCGCTCTCCGGCATGGGCCTGCCCTTCGCGCTGACGCTGTTCCGCCCGGAACTCGACCAATGGGCGCCGGGCGAACATAATGGCACTTTCCGGGGCAATAATCACGCCTTCGTGACCGCCAGGGCCGCCCTGCGCCACTTCTGGAGCGATGCGCGCTTCCAGGATGACGTGCGCCGGCGCGGCGCGCTGCTCGAACGGCGGCTGGACGCCATGGCGGCCGAACATGGGCTCTCGACCTGCGGGCGGGGCATGATGCGCGGCCTCGACGTGGGCTCGGGGGAGGCGGCCGCCGCTATCACCACGGCCTGCTTCGCGCAGGGCCTCATCATCGAAACCAGCGGCGCCCATGACGAGATCGTCAAGGTGCTGGCGCCCCTCGTGATCGACGACGCCGTGCTCTCGGCCGGGCTCGACATATTGGAGGAGAGCGTCCGCGCCGTGCTGACGGACGCCTATGGCGTGGCCGCGGAATAAGGAAAGGAACACGACATGATCGTCCGCAAACTTCGGGACATCCGCAAATCCGACCGCAACGTGCGGTCCAACGGCTGGGAAAGTGCCCGCCTGCTGCTCAAGGACGACGGCATGGGCTTCTCCTTCCACGTCACCACCATGCATGCCGGCGAAGAGCTGCACATGCATTACCGCAACCATCTGGAGGCGGTGCTCGTTTTGAAAGGGACGGGCACGATCGAGGATCTGGGCACAGGCGTCACGCACCCGCTCTCGCCGGGCGTCATGTATGCGCTCGATGCCCACGACAAGCATGTCGTGCGCCCCACAACGGACATATTGTGTGCCTGCGTGTTCAATCCGCCGGTTACGGGCCGCGAAGTGCACGACGAGACCGGCGCCTATCCGGCCGAGGCCGAGCTGGCCGACTGAGCTTAGCGAGAAAGGGGGAGGCCCCATGCAAGACATCTACCCATCCCGCCAGACGAAGATGGCGACGTTCCTGCCCCGGCTCGATCCGGTCGTGTACAGCGACTGGACGGCGGATGCGCCGCTCAGCCGCGCGCAGGCCGAACAGTTCGACCGCGACGGCTATCTGGTCCTCGACGACATCTTCTCGGACGAGGAAGTCGCCTTCCTCCAAGGCGAGGCGGGCGCGCTGCTGGCCGATCCCGATGCGCTGGAGGAGGAAACGGTCATCACCGAGCCGGGCGGGCGGGAGATCCGCTCGATCTTCAAGATCCACGCCCAGAGCCGCGCGCTCGCGCGCCTCGCCGCCGATGCGCGGCTGGCCGGCGTCGCCCGTTTCCTGCTGGGCGAGGCCGTCTACATCCACCAGTCGCGGCTCAACTACAAGCCGGGTTTCCAGGGCAAGGAATTCTACTGGCACAGCGATTTCGAGACCTGGCATGTGGAGGACGGCATGCCGCGCATGCGCGCGCTTTCCATGTCGGTGCTGCTGGCCGAGAACATGCCGCACAACGGCCCGCTGATGCTGATCCCGGGGTCGCACCGCAGGTTCCTGACCTGCGTGGGCGAAACGCCCGAGGATCATTATCGCGCCTCGCTCAAAAAGCAGGAATATGGCGTGCCGGACGAGGATAGCCTTGCCGAGCTGGCGCATGAGCATGGCATCGTCGCGCCGATCGGAGAGCCGGGCACGGTGGTCATTTTCGATTGCAACATCATGCATGGGTCGAACGGCAACATCACGCCTTTCCCCCGCGCCAATGCCTTCCTTGTCTATAATGCCGTCAGCAACCGGCTGGCCGCGCCCTTCGGCGTGGAGAAGCCGCGCCCGGAGTTCATTGCCGCGCGGGGCGCGCCGCAGGTGATCCGGCCGGTTGCCGGCGCGCTCATGGACATGGCGGCGGCGTGATGCGGCGCAAGGGCGGACGGGCGCGCGGCGGCATCGGTCCCCGCTCCGGCGCCCTCGCGCAGAGGCACGGCCGCACCGCCGGAGTGCGGCGCGGCGCGTCCTAGAAGCGCGCCGGTGCTGGCCGTCATCCAACCCGTCCGAAGCCTGCTGCTCGCCATCTTCATGCTGATGGCGGGGAGCGGCTTCCTCGCCACGCTCATCAGCCTACGGCTGGAGCGCGGGGGCACCGGTACGCTCGCCATCGGCGCGGTGGGCACGGCCTATTTCGTGGGTCTGGTGATCGGCGCGGTGCGCGCCGGCGCCGTGGTGCGCCGCGTCGGCCATATCCGCGCCTTCGCCGCGTTCGTCGCTCTGCTCTCGGCGAGCACGCTTTCCTATGTGCTGCTCGACCATCCGCTGCTCTGGGCCGGCCTGCGCCTGATCGACGGCCTGTGCGTGGCCGGCGTGTTCGTCTGTCTCGAAAGTTGGCTCAATGACCGGGCCGAGCCGCAGGCGCGGGGCACGGTGCTTGCGGCCTATATGGTGGCCCTCTATCTGGGCCAGGCGATCGGGCAATTGCTGCTGGGGGCCAGCGGCGCGCTGCCCGCCATTCCCTTCCAGATCGCCTCCATCCTCATTTCGCTGGCGATCATCCCGTTATGCCTGACGCGCGGCACGCCGCCCGCGCCGGCCGAGCCGACCGGCTTCTCGCTCCGCTCGCTGTGGGCCGCATCGCCGCTGGGCGCGCTGGGCGCTGTCTCGACGGGGCTCATGCTGGGCGCCTTCTACGGCATGGGCGCGGTGCATGTGCGGCGGCTCGGGCTGGACCTCACGGACACCGCCAGCTTCATGATGATCGTGATCCTGGGCGGCGTGGCGCTGCAATGGCCGCTGGGGCGCATGTCGGATCGCTACGACCGGCGGCGCGTCATCATCGGCTGTTTCGCCGCCACGCTGGCTGTCAGCGGCGCGCTCATCTTCGCGTCGGCGGGATTGGCGCTGATGGCACTCGGCGCGCTGTTCGGCGGATTGAGCTTTGCGCTCTATCCGCTGTGCGTCGCGCATTGCAACGACCGGCTGCTCTCCACCGAGCGCGTGGCGGCCAGCGGGCGGCTGGTGCTGCTCTATTCCCTCGGCGCGGCATTCGGCCCGGTGGGCGCGGCCGCGGCAATGACGCTGACGGGCGCGGCCGGGCTGTTCCTCTTCGTCGCGCTGTGCGCCGCGATCACGCTGGCCTTCGGCGTCTGGCGACACAGCGCGACGGATGCGGTGCCCGCCTCCGAACAGCAGGAGTTCCAGATCGTGCCCCGCACGACGCCGACCGCCTCGCTTCTCGATCCCAACACCGCCGATGACGATCCGGCCACAGGACAGACCCCATGAGCGCTTCTCTCGATCTTTCCCACGCCCCGCCGCCGCAGCCGATGACCGACAAGGCCACGCTGCGGCGCGCGATCGCCGCCTCGGCGCTGGGCAATGCCACCGAATGGTTCGACTATGGCATCTATGCCTATGGCGTCACCTATATTTCGGCGGCGCTGTTTCCGGGGGACGTGGACGATGCGGTGCTGTTCGCGCTTGCGACCTTCGCCATCTCCTTCCTGGTGCGGCCCCTCGGCGGTCTCTTCTGGGGGCCGCTCGGCGACCGGCTGGGGCGCAAGTCGGTGCTGGCCTTCACCATCCTCCTGATGTCCGCGGCGACGCTGGGGGTCGGGCTGATCCCCGATTATGCCAGCATCGGCGTCTGGGCGCCCACGCTGCTGATCCTGCTGCGGATGGTGCAGGGCTTCTCGACCGGCGGAGAATATGGCGGCGCGGCGACCTTCATGGCCGAATATGCGCCCGACGACCGGCGCGGCTTCTACGGCAGCTTCCTGGAGTTCGGCACGCTGGCGGGCTTCTCCCTGGGCGCCTTCCTGATGCTGGCCTTTTCGCTGCTGCTCGGCGATGCCGCGATGCACGACTGGGGCTGGCGCATACCTTTCTTCATTGCCGCGCCCATGGGCCTCATCGGCATGTATCTGCGCGCGCGGATGGAGGATACGCCGATCTTCCGCGAAGAAGGCCATGCCGGCAAGCGGGCCGAAACGCCGCGCCTTGCTGCGCTCATGCGGCGGCACTGGCGGCCGATGCTGGTGGTGGGCGGGCTCGTCGTCGCCCTCAATGTCGTGAACTACACGCTGCTCAGCTACATGCCGACCTATCTCCAGCGCCGCATCGGCCTCTCGCCGGACGAGGCGCTCATCGTGCCGATCATCGGCATGCTGTTCATGATGGCTTTTCTGCCCTTTGCCGGCAGCCTCTCGGACCGGCTGGGGCGGCGCTTCATGTGGCGGATTTCGCTGGTCGGGCTGCTCGTGGCGGTGGTGCCGCTCTATATGCTGATGGGCACAGGGCTCGCCGGTGCGACCGCCGGGTTCATCCTGCTCGGCCTGCTCTATGTGCCGCAGCTCGCCACCATAACGGCGACCTTCCCGGCGCTCTTCCCCACCTCGGTCCGCTTTGCCGGCTTCGCCATTGCCTATAATGTCTCCACCTCCATCTTCGGCGGCACGGCGCCCGCCATGGGCAGCGCGCTCATCACCGCGACCGGCAACGAGCTGATGCCCGCCTTCTACATGATGGCGGCCTGTCTGGTGGGGCTTGCCGCGCTGCGCTTCATGCCCGAAACGGCCGGGCTTTCGCTTCGCCACGATCCCTTTTCCAGTGAGACCAACGCACGATGACGTCTTTCCCCGCTGTTTCCGGCCATATCGATTCGCTGATCCGGGCCTGGGCGCCCGAGCCGTGGATGCAGGCCGGCCTCGCGCTGGCGCTGTTGCTGGGCGTCGCCGGGCTGGCCAACTGGGTGGCCAAGCGGATCGTGCTCAAGCTGGCCATGCGCCTGCTCGGCCGGGTCCGCTCCGAGGAGGAGACGCGGCATATCGGCGCCGTCGCGGCGCGCCTCTCCAACATCGTGCCGGCACTCGTGATCCAGGCGGGCATCGCAGCAGTGCCGCACATGCCCGGCACGGCGGCGGCCTTCGTCCAGAGCCTGTGCGCGGGCTTCATCATCCTTACGCTCGCCATTGCGCTCTGCGGCGCGCTGGAGCTGCTGAACGACCTCTACCAGCGCCGCCCGGACGCCGGCAACCGGCCGATCAAGGGCTATGTCCAGATCGCCAAGATGCTCATCTACGGCGCCGCGGCCATTCTCATCATCGCCGTGCTCATGAACCGCTCGCCGCTGCTGCTGCTCTCCGGCCTGGGCGCGATGGCGGCGGTGCTGATGCTGGTGTTCAAGGATACCATCCTCTCCTTCGTCGCCTCGGTGCAGATCGGCTCCAACGACATGATCCGGCTGGGCGACTGGATCGAGATGCCGCAGCTCAATGCCAATGGCGACGTCATCGACATTGCCCTGCACACGGTGAAAGTGCAGAATTTCGACAAGACCATCACGACCATCCCCACGCACCGCCTCATTTCCGAGAGCTTCCGCAACTGGCGCGGCATGTCCGAATCCGGCGGGCGGCGGATCATGCGCGCGCTCATGATCGACCAGAACAGCGTGCGCTTCCTCGATGAGACGGACGTGGCCGCGCTTTCGCGCTTCGGCCTGCTGCGCGATTATCTCCAGGCCAAGCGGGACGAGGTGCAGCGCTGGAATGCCGATCATGCCGGGGCGGAGATCCTCGACAGCCGGCGGCTCACCAATATCGGCACGTTCCGCGCCTATGTAATGGCCTATCTGAAGGCGCGGCCCGACATCGCCATGGACAAGACGCTGCTGGTGCGTCAGCTCGCGCCCAGCGAGCATGGCCTGCCCTTGGAGGTCTATGCCTTCGCCCGCACAACGGCCTGGGCCGAATATGAAGGCATCCAGGCCGATGTCTTCGACCATCTGATCGCGATCATGCCGGCCTTTGGCCTGCGCCTGTTTCAACGCCCGGCGGGCACCGATCTGTCGGCGCTGGCGGCCATCCAGGCGCCGCGCGCTGTGGAGGCATGACGGTGTATCGCTGGGTCGGCGATCCGGCTGCAACCCTGCTGCCGTCCGGGGTCAGTCCG
>CBIMKI010000093.1:0-10973 GCA_966244395.1 uncultured Sphingobium sp.
TCGAGCCGAAATTGAGGATCGCGCCGCCGCCGCCCGCGCGCATCGCCGGGATGGCTGCCTGCGCCGCGAAGAAGAGATGACGCAGATTGACCGCCATGCGCTCCTCCCAATAGGCAGGCGTCACGTCCTCCAGCCTGTGACGGTCGTCATTGCCGGCATTGTTGAGCAGCACATCGAGCCCGCCCATCGCCGCAACCGAGGCGGCCATCACGGCCTTGAGCGCATCGAGATCGGTCAGGTCGCAGGGGCGGAAGACAGGCGTGCCGAGCCGGGCGGCCAGCGCCTCGCCGGCATTCATGTCGATGTCGACGAAAGTGATGCGGGCCTCCTGCGCGGCGAAGGCCTCGACCAGCCCCGCCCCGATGCCCGTCGCACCGCCGGTGATGAAAACATGCTTGCCCGCCAGGCTGGGGACAATGGCGCGGCGCGGGGCGGAAGGCGACATGTCGCTCATGCGCCGAGCAGGCCGCGCTTCGCGAGATTGGCCGTGAGGGCGCCGATGCCGAACGTCCAGGGCGGCGCGTCGCGCGAGGTCACCACGCGATTGGCGAGGCGCCCGAGGCGCGGGCTGGCGATGGTGACGACATCGCCCACCTTGTGCGTGAAGCCGCGGCCCGGCTCGTCGCGGTCCTGCACCGGCGCGAACAATGTGCCGAGGAACAGCACAAAACCGTCCGGATAATGATGCTCGCTCAGCGTCTGGCGGACCAGCTCCAGCGGATCGCGGCTGATCTCGGCCATGTTGGAGGCCCCCTCCAGCGCATAATTGTCCGCCCCCTCGACACGCAGGGTGACGGCGGCGGTGCGCACATCGTCGATGGTGAAGCGGCTGTCGAACAGGCGGACCAGCGGACCGAGCGAACAGGAGGCGTTGTTGTCCTTCGCCTTCCCGAGCAGCAGTGCCGAACGACCCTCGAAATCGCGCAGGTTGACGTCGTTGCCCAGCGTCGCGCCGACGGCATGGCCGTGGCTGTCGACCAGCAACGCGATCTCGGGCTCGGGATTGTTCCAGTTGGAATCGGAGCGCACGCCGATGTCCGCGCCCGCGCCCACAGTCGAGAGGACAGCCGATTTGGTGAACACCTCCGCATCCGGGCCAATCGCGACCTCCAGATATTGCGACCAGAGGCCGTCCTCGATCAACGCTGCCTTGAGCGCGGCGGCCTCGGCCGTGCCGGGCACCACCGCGCGGATGGAACCGCCGATGCGGCTCTCCAGCCGGCCGCGGATCTCGGCTGCGACGGTATAGTCGCCGCGCGCCCGCTCCTCGATCACACGCTCGATGGCGGAGACGGCGAAGGTGACGCCGCAGGCCTTCACGCATTGCAGGTCCACCGGGCTCAGCAGCCGCACATCGGCCGGATCGAAGGCGCCAAGCGACGTGCCGCCCGTGCCGGTGAAATTGCCGTTCTCGACCAGCGCCGAAGCAGTGGGCGCGACACGCGACATGTCGATCAGCTCGCCATGGCGGATGAGGACGGGACTGGGGCCCTCCGCGGTCTGGATGCGGCCCAGGAACAGGCCCGCTTCCCAGTCGTTGGGGAGAATGGAACGATCCGTCGCAATCGTGGCCGACATGCTGCGCGCTTCTCCCCCTTGATCCGCTTTGCCCGGACCGTGTTTGATAGCGCTACCAACACAGATAGGGCAGGCTGTCAAGGCTGGGCGCGATGGTCTATCGCTGGGCTGCCGCGTGGGCGCGAGGAGGAGAAAGCGATGACGGGAATGGTCCTGTGTTTCGGCGAAATGCTGCTGCGTCTCTCGGCGCCGGGCCATGCCCATCTGCTCCAGGAGGGGCGGCTGGACGCGCACATCGGCGGGGCGGAGGCCAATGTTGCGGCGGCGCTCGCGCGGATCGGCGTGCGTAGCGTCATGGCGACGGCTCTGCCGGACGATGCTTTGGGCGATGCCGCCATGGAGACCATGCGGGCGGCGGGGGTCGACATGACGCATGTGCTGCGCGGGCCGGGACGACTCGGGCTCTATTATCTGACACAGGGCGCCGGGCCGCGTGCGAGCGCTATCATCTACGACCGGCTGCACAGCCTGTTCGCGCGCACGCCGCCCGCCGCCTATGACTGGCCGGCGCTGCTCGATGGCGCTCGCTGGCTGCATCTCTCGGGCATCATCCCCGCCATCGGGCCGGGCGCGGCGGCGCTCTCGCTCGGGGCCATGGCGGCGGCGCGCGCGGCGGGCGTGCGCGTCTCGTTCGACGGGAATTTCCGCGGCTCGATGTGGGCGCGCTGGTGCGACGATCCGGCGCCGATCCTCGCCGCCCATGTCGAGGGCGCGGACCTGCTGATCGGCAATCATCGCGACATCGGCCTCATGCTGGGGCAGGATCTGGCGGGCGATACGCCCGACGCCCGGCGCGTGGCGGCGCAGGCTGCCTTTGCGCGCTTCCCGAGGCTGGGCGCCATCGCCGCCACGGTGCGGACCACGCTCGCGCCGGATCATTGCCGCATGCGGGGGCGAGTCGACATGCGGGACAATGCCTACGAGACGGACGAGATCGACATCCCCGGCATCGTCGACCGCATCGGTACGGGCGATGCCTATGCGGCGGGCGTGCTGGCGGCGCTGGACGAGGGGGCAGAGGCGGCGGCGCAGCTTGGCCTTCGCCTTGCCGCGCTCAAGCATGCGACGCCCGGCGACCAGAGCCGCACGACACGCCGCGATCTCGACGCGTTCGATCCGGCGGCCGGGCTGGATGTGCGGCGGTAGGACATCCATTCCCGTCATTCCCGCGAACCTGGGAATGGCTATCGGAGCGACCATTGTAGTTGGAACAACCCAATGACCTGCCCGATGGACAGGCGGGGCCGACAACCTTATGCCTTGCGAGAAAAGCGCAGGGCGAGAACATGGACGAGATGCGGCAGCGCGGGATCTGGCGGAAGGCGTCCCTGCTCGTCCTCACCGCGCAGGCCCACGCCCATGGCGGTGCAACCAGCAGAAGCGCGGCCAGACACCGTCCTTGCCCTTTTCGCCTGACGCTGATCGGGCTGCCCTGACCGTCGCATTCACAAGAGGCCGATCATGATGACGAGACTGCCCCTGCCTGCCCTGCTCAGCGCCGCCGTCGCGGCGGCCGCGCTCACCGGATGTTCGCTCGCCGACGAACAGGCCGCGCAGACTGATGGGGCGCAGTGCAATGATGATGCGGGTCTCAATCTGCCGCCGGGCTTCTGCGCCACGGTCTTCGCCGAGGGCGTGGGACCAGGGCGACACATGGCGATGTCGCAGGACGGCACGCTCTATGTGAACACGCTGAGCAGCGCGGTCATCTCCAACAAGCCGGACCCCAAGCGCGGCTATCTCGCGGCGCTGCGCGATGAGGATGGCGACGGCAAGGCGGAGAGGATCGAGCGTTTCGGCCCGACGCCCGAGCAGGGCGGTATTGGCGGCACCGGCGTTGCCATCTGGAAAGACGGGCTCTTCGTGGAGCAGGACGACAGGATCGTGCGCTATCAGCTCACGCCGGGGCAGATGGTGCCGACGGGCGAGCCGACCATCATCGTCTCGGGCCTGCAACTGAGCGGCGACCATGGCATGAAGGCCATCGCCATCGACAAGGACGGCAATCTCTTCATCAACAGCGGATCGGCCTCCAATGTCTGCGAGACCGTGAACCGCCAGCCCGGCGCGCTGGGCAAGGACCCGTGCGATGAGCTGCCGTTGCGGGCGGGCATCTGGAAATATCGGGCGGACAAGGAAGGGCAAGTCTTCTCACCCAAGGAGCGCTACGCGACGGGCATTCGCAACACAGGCGGCATCGCCTTCGACGAGGGCGGCAATGTCTTCGCCGTGCAGCACGGCCGCGATCAGCTCGCGCAGAACTGGCCCAAGCTCTACACGGTCGAACAGGGCGCCGAGCTGCCCGCCGAGGAGCTGCTGCTGGTTCGCGAGGGCGAGGATTATGGCTGGCCCTATTGCTATTATGACGGCTTCCAGAAGAAGCGCGTGCTGGCGCCGGAATATGGCGGCGACGGCGGCAAGACGGTGGGGCGCTGCGCGGACAAGGCGAGTCCTATCGCCACCTATCCCGCGCATTTCGCGCCGACGGGGCTGGCGCATTATCCGGGCGGGGCGCTGCCGGAAGCTTATGAGGGCGGTCTGTTCATCGCCTTTCACGGCTCCTGGAACCGCGCGCCGGCGCCGCAGGATGGCTATCGCGTCGTCTTCCAGCCAATGGCGGGCGGCAAGCCGGCGGGCGAGGCGATCCTCTTCGCGGACGGCTTTGCCGGGCCGGACAAGGCTGCCGGGCGCCCGCCTCATCGCCCGACCGGGATCATCGTGGCGAAGGACGCCATCTATGTGTCGGACGATGCGGGCGGACGCATTTGGAAGATCGTCTATCGCGGCCCGGCCGATGCGGCCCTGACGGCTGCGACGGCCACCGCCGCCGAGAATGCGGCCGAGGTGCCACCGGCTGCCGGCCCCGCGACCAGCGGTGCGGCGCCGCCGGCGGAGCGGCTGCCCGCGGGAGTCACGGCCCAGCAGGTCGCGCTGGGCGAGCGCATCTATCGCGGCCTTGAGCGCTCCGGGACTTGTGCGGGCTGTCATGGTCCCAAGGGCGAAGGCGCGACGATCGGGCCGCCGCTCACGGGACCGGACTGGCTCTGGGGCGATGGATCGCTCGCCTCCATCGCGAAGGTCGTCAAGGAGGGCGTGACCGCGCCGAAGAAATATCCCAGCGGCATGCCGGCGCTTGGCGGCGCTCCGCTCAGCGACAGCGACGTCCATGCGGTCGCGGCTTATGTCTGGACATTGAGCCGCCAGAAGTAACGTTACAGTTTAACCGCTTGTTCGCCGCGGAATTCCGGGAAAGTAACAGCGGGGACGTTGTGAGGGTCTGAAATCCTTGACTAAGTCAACTGACTGGTCGCGGACGCCGGACGGGTGCGCCATGGCCGAGATGCCCGTGCGAGCGCGTCGCCCGGGCCGACAAGAACGGACAGAGGATCGCCCCCGATCATGCATGTTGCCCTGAAATTTCGAGCCATGAGTCTTGCCCTGTTGAGCGGCGCGATGCCGGCAGCGGCCCTGCACGCCCAGACGGCGCCCAGTGACGCGGCGCCCCCGGAAAATGGGGCCGGGGAAAAAGGTGAAGAGATCATCGTCCTGGGCCGTGGCCTCGCCCTGCCGCCGGGCACGCCGGCTTATGGCGCCGTCACCATTGATCGCGACCGACTGACCGGCGAGGCTTCCGGCCAGCTCGAATCCGCGCTCCAGGGCGTAGCCGGCTTCCAGCAGTTCCGCCGCTCGGACAGCCGCTCGTCTAATCCTTCTTCGCAGGGGGTGACGCTGCGTGCGCTCGGCGGCAATGCCACCAGCCGTGCGCTCGTGCTGCTCGATGGCGTGCCGCAGGCCGATCCCTTCTTCGGCTCGGTGCCGTTCAATGCGCTGGTGCCGGACCGGCTGGGCGCGGTACGCGTGACGCGCGGCGGCGGCGCGGGCGCCTTCGGCTCGGGCACGGTCGCCGGCACGATCGAGCTGTTCAGCGCGGATCGCCTCCAGCTTCCCGACCTCCTCGCCAGCGCCTTCTACGGCTCGCGCAATGCGCTGGAGCTGGGCGCGACTGTCTCGCCCGACGTCGGCGAAGGCTTCGTCTCCATCTCCGGCAAGTTCGCGCGCGGCGACGGGTTCGACACCAGCCCCGTCGGCCAGCGCAACGCCGCGACGGTGCCGGCGCGCTACGAGAACTGGTCGGTCAGTGCCTTTGGCAGCACGCCGGTGGGCGCCCGTGGCGAGGTGCAGGGTCGTGTCACCTTCTTCGGCGACGACCGCACGCTGCGCTTCCGGGGCGCCGATACGGGGCAGGAAGGGCAGGATGCGAGCCTGCGCTTCCTGTGGCGCGGCGACTGGCAGGTCGAGGCGCTGGCCTATGTGCAGATGCGCAATTTCGATAATATCGTCATCAGTTCGACGAGCTTCCGCCCGGTGCTCGACCAGCGCAACACGCCCTCGACAGGCGTGGGCGGCAAGCTGGAGGTGCGCCCGCCGACCGGTGAGAACAATGTGCTGCGCATCGGCGTCGACACGCGCATCACCGATGTCGACATGTTCGAGAATGCCATCAACGGCGGCACGGGCGCCGTCACCGCGCGGCGCTTCGCCCATGGCGAGCAGGCGACCACGGGCGTCTATCTGGAGAACGACTATACGCTCGGCAATGTGGTGCTGACCGGCGGCGTGCGCGCCGACCGCTGGACGGTGACGGACGGCCGCTTCACCGAGCGCAACAATGCCGGCACGATCGTCAGCGACACCATTCATGCCGACCGCAGGGACTGGGAAGCGAGCGTGCGCGGTGGTCTGCTCTGGCATGCCACCGAGGGCGTGGACCTGCGCGCGGCGGGCTATACCAGCTTCCGTATGCCGACGCTCAACGAACTTTATCGCTCCTTCGCCGTCTTCCCGGTGATAACGCAGGCCAATGCCGCGCTGGAACCCGAGCGACTGCGCGGCGCGGAGCTGGGCTTCGACATCGCGCCTGTGGCGGGCGTGCGCTTCTCCGCCACGGCCTTCTACAATCGCATCGCCAATGCCGTCGCCAATGTGACCATCGGTACGAACCTGCGCCAGCGCCAGAATGTAGACGCCGTCGTCGCCAAGGGTATCGAACTGAGCGGGGCGCTGCGCTTCGGCGATTTCGATCTCGATGCCTCTTATGCCTATAATGACAGCCGGGTGGAGGCGAGCGGCACGGCGGCGGCGCTGGACGGCATGCGCCCCGCGCACAGCGCGCGCCATGCGGCGAGCGGCACGCTGGCCTGGAGCGGCCCGCGCGATGTGCGCTTGGCGGCGACGGTGCGCTATGTCGGGCCGCAGTTCGAGGACGACTTGCAGACCGACATATTGCCCGGCGCGACCACGCTTGACGGCTATGTGCGCGTGCCCGTCGCCGCCGGCTTCGCGCTGGTGGGTCGGGTGGAGAATATCTTCGACGAGACCATCCTGACTCGCAAGGTGGGGAACAGCGTCGATCTGGGCGCGCCGCGCACTTTCTGGATCGGGCTTACCTTTGGCGGCTGAAACCACTAGACTAGCGGGAGAGCATCCTACCGGCGGGGCGGAGCGGCAGCGCTTGGGAACATGACGTCTTCAGGAGAGGAGAGGGCATGATGGATAAGGCGCAGCAGCAACGTTATTCAGCCGTCGCGCGGTGGCTCCACTGGATCATCGCGGTGCTGGTCATCTGGAACATCGTGAGCGGCATCGGCCATGAGGCACTGCCGCGCGAGCAGCGCTTCGCGGTGATTGGCCTGCATATCTCATCGGGGCTCACCATCCTCGTCCTGTCGGTGCTGCGGCTGCTCTGGCGGCTGGGGCATAAGCCGCCGCCGCTGCCCGTCGGCATGCCGGCGTGGCAGGTGGGCCTGGCGCATGGCGTGCACTGGCTCTTCTATGCGCTCATCATCCTGCTGCCGATCTCGGGCTGGCTCATGGTCTCGGAAGGGGATTTCCCGATCCGCTGGTTCGGCCTGCTAAGCGTGCCCAAGGCGCCGGTGAGCGAGGGCGATGCGCTTGCCGAGATCGCGCATGGGGGGCATGAGATCGCCGGGCTGCTGATGGTGCCGCTGCTGCTGCTCCATGTCGGCGCGGCGCTCTGGCACCATTTCGGGCTCAAGGACAATCTGCTGGCGCGGATGCGCTGAACGCGGAAGCTGAATGGCCTCAGCGCTCCGAGGGGAATGCTGAGGCCATTGCTCTAATTCGACCTGTGCTCTTGCGTGCGCAGGAGCACAGGTCAATTTGCGGTCAGGCCGCCCTGCTGGCGTTCGCGCTCTGCCGGGCGAGGCCATTGGCGGCCGAGAGGATCGCCTGCACCGAGGCGGTCGCCACGTCCGCGTCCATCCCCACGCCGAAGACAGTGCGCCCGTCATCGGTCTTGCACTCGACATAGGCGGCGGCATTGACGTCCGTGCCCGCGCCGATGGCATGTTCGCTATAGTCCACGACCTCCAGATCGATGCCCAGCTCCTCGCGCAGCGCGGAGAGCACGCTGGAGATGAGGCCATTGCCCCGCCCGGAGACGCTGCGTGCATCGCCGTTCAGCGCGATCTTGCCCACGAAGACGCGGTTTCCGGCGGCGCCGCTCTCCTGATAGTCGATCAGCTTATAGGGCTGGTCGGCGCCCAGGCAGTAATGCGCCTCGAAGGCCGTCCAGATATCGCCGGCCTGCAATTCGCGGCTGGTCGTGTCGGCGAGATCCTGCACCACCTTGCTGAAATCGCCCTGCATGCGCTTGGGGAGCTTCAGGCCCTTGTCTTGCTGCAGCACCCAGGCGACGCCCCCCTTGCCGGATTGCGAATTGACGCGGATCACCGCCTCGTAGGAGCAGCCCAGGTCCGCCGGATCGATCGGCAGATAAGGCACGTCCCAGATCTGGTCGTTGCGCGCGTCCTGCGCGGCAAAGCCCTTCTTGATCGCGTCCTGGTGGCTGCCGGAAAAGGCGGTGAACACCAGATCGCCCGCATAAGGATGGCGCGGGTGGACGGGCAGCTGATTGCAATAGGTCGCGGTCTGCACGACCTCCTCCATGTTGGAGAAATCGAGGCCCGGCGCGATGCCCTGCGTGTACATGTTGAGCGCGACGGTCACCAGGTCGCAATTGCCGGTGCGCTCGCCATTGCCGAACAGACAGCCTTCGACACGGTCGGCGCCGGCCATCAGGCCCAGTTCCGCTGCCGCAATGCCGGTGCCGCGGTCGTTATGCGGATGCAGCGAGATGCACACCGTCTCGCGATTGCGGATATGGCGGCAGAACCACTCGATCTGGTCCGCATAGATATTGGGCGTCGCCGCCTCCACTGTCGCGGGCAGATTGAGGATCAGCGGTTTGTCGGCCGTGGGCTGGAGGATGTCCATCACCGCCTCGCAGCACTCCAGGCTGAAATCCAGCTCGGCGGTGGAGAAGGTCTCCGGCGAATATTCGAAATGCCAGTCGGTATCGGGCTGCTTGGCCGCCTCGTCGCGAATGATCTTCGCGGCGTTGATGGCGATCTCCTTGATCTGCGGGCGCTCCATGTTGAACACGATGCGCCGCCAGGCGGGCGACACGGCATTGTAGACATGGACGATGGCACGCGGCGCGCCGCGCAGACTTTCGAAGGTGCGCTCGATGAGATCGCGTCGCGCCTGCGTCAGCACCTGGATGAGGACGTCGTCAGGGATGCGTCCAGAGCGGACAAGCCCCGAGATGAAATCAAACTCGGTGGCGCCCGCGGAAGGGAAACCGACCTCGATCTCCTTGACGCCGATCTTCAGCAGCAGGTCGAAGAAGCGCGTCTTCTTCTCGCTGTCCATCGGATCGACAAGCGCCTGGTTGCCGTCGCGCAGGTCCGTTGAGAGCCAGCGCGGTGGCTTGGTGATGGTGCGGGACGGCCACTGGCGGTCGGGCAGGTCGACCTGCGGGAAGGGCCGGTATTTGATGGACGGATCGCTCAGCATCATGGGTCGGACATCTCATCATTCGCCCGGAATCGTGGCGGTCAGGCCCGCGCCGACGCTTCGAAAGGCATGATTGGGAAATAATCGCTTGAAGAACGCCCTTAGGCGCAGCCTGCCGCCTGCGGCAAGCGCTGGTGTGCGCCTAAGGGCGCGTAAGTCGCGTAAGGCGAAAAGAGAGCTGCTGGAGCGTCATCGCGGTACAGATAAGGCGCGAGCGGTAAAAAGTCCATCAAAATGGGAACGGCCTCACGTCTTTCCGGTGAGGCTGGACGGGTGCGTGGGCGCGGCGCGGCGCGTCCAGAACGGGGCACTGCCTCTGGACGGGGCGGCCCAGCGGCAAATACAACAGCAGTGAGTCGCGGCGCGACGGCGCTGTGATGCTGTTGAAAATAAGCTGGCCTAAAAGGGGACCGAGCATGACCTATTGCGTCGCATTGCGTGTGGAAGCGGGGCTGGTGATGCTCTCCGACACGCGCACCAATGCGGGCCTCGATAACATCGCCATGTTCCGCAAGACCTTCACTTATGAAGTGCCGGGCGAGCGGGCCATCGCATTGCTCTGCTCGGGCAATCTCTCGGTGACGCAGGAAGTGCGCGCCACGCTGTCCCGCGCCATCAAGGATTCGCAGGACACTCCCGAGATCGAGACGATATTGAACTGCGCGAGCATGAACCGCGTTGCGCATCTGGTGGGCAACACCATGAAGGCCGTGCAGTTCCAGATGCGCGAAGGCATGACCGGAGGCGACGATCTGCTGCGCGCCAGCATGCTCGTCGCGGGGCAGCGCAAGGGCGGCAAGCCACGGCTCTTCATGGTCTATGCGGAAGGCAATTTCATCGAGGCCACAGCCGACACGCCCTTCTTCCAGATCGGCGAGCATAAATATGGCAAGCCCATTCTCGATCGGATCATCAGGCCGAGCACCTCGCTCTCCGATGCGGCCAAGGCGGTCTGTCTCTCGATGGATTCGACGCTGCGCTCCAACCTCTCGGTGGGCATGCCGCTCGATCTCGCCATCATCCCACGCGACCAATATGCATTCAGCGTGCGCCGCAGGATCGAGGCGGACGATGCGGAATTCGCGCAGATTTCACGCAAATGGGGCGCGGTGCTCGCGGCCGGATTCGATTCCATCCCCTCGATGATCGACTGAAAGGGGCGGCGGGACGGAGCGCCCGACCACAGCTTGGCGGCATGCAACTTATTCTGCGGCGCCGACGGCCACCCTTGCTCTTGCTTTGACCGGGCGCGCGCTTAAGTGCTGATGCTCCGGCGATTCACCGACAGCGAAAGACAGGTCCCATGGCAGCCACCCACTCGTCCCGCATGATTATCCTGGGCTCCGGCCCGGCCGGCCTCTCCGCCGCCATCTATGCGGCGCGCGCAGGCATGGCGCCGATCGTCGTGCAGGGCCTCCAGCCGGGTGGCCAGCTCACCATCACCACGGACGTCGAGAATTATCCCGGCTTCCGCGAGGTCATCCAGGGGCCCTGGCTCATGGAGGAGATGCAGGCCC